>JBOHTH010000475.1:0-8838 GCA_050733535.1 Gemmatimonadaceae bacterium
CGTCATCGTACTTGTGGAGGGTGGCCGCCTTTTCGACCACTTGCGCGAGCCGCTGATGCTCGCGGCCCAGCGACGCCATGAGCCTGGAATCGCGGAGCGTTTTCGGGTCGAGCAGCTCCCGTTCGACGTCCGCCGCGCGAGCGATCGCGTCGGCGAGGAGATCCCGGAGGCTCAGGCGTTTGCAGGCTGGGGCTTGGAGTACTTCTGGCGGAAGCGCTCCACGCGGCCGGCGGTGTCGATCAGCTTCTGCTTGCCGGTGAAGAACGGATGGCAGGCGGCGCAGATGTCGAGGTGGATTTCAGCCTGGGTGCTGCGGGTCGTGAATGTATTTCCGCACGCGCAGCTGACGGTCGCCACGGCGTAAACGGGATGGATTTCGGGCTTCATTTTAGGACCTCAACTGTGATTTGAGCGAGCTTAGGAAGGTAATCTGGTCGAGGCTAAGATTCAAGCGTGCAAGAGGTTGAGTGGTGGGCCAGTTTGGTCTTGGTGTGCAATGGTGGTAGGTCAGGGGTCGTTAGTGCGGGGTTCGCGGTCTCTGGCTTCTTGGTCGCAGGTCGACGGCGGTTGGTGCGTGGCGCGCGGGGGCCGTGGCTTCGCGTACACGCCGGAGCAGCATGAACAGCATCTTCCGCATGCGCGTGATCTCGGCGAGCAGCGTGTCGCCGACGGGCCGGGGAATGAGCGCGGCGTCCGTCGCAAAGCGTACGTGGTAGTGCAGCTCGGCCGCGGAGCCGGCGGCAAATTCCACCATGCACTACCGACTGCAGGCCATTAACGACAAGCCACGGACCACATACGCAGCACCAACCGCCAGTCACCTATGACAACGCCTTCCCAGTGACGAACGGCTCAAACTGGCCCACGACCAGAGGTTGGGTGGCAGTGAAGTCGTGGGTCACCCACGGCCCCTAGCTAGGGGTTTTGGGCTCGGGGTGGTGGGTGATCCATCACTGCGGCATCCGGTGACAAACACTCTACACGTGAAGTATTGCAAATGTGGACAGGTGAACTATTTCGCGCAATCGGCACCAACGAGGAGGCAGTGATGCGAATGAATAGCGTGTATCTCGCGACGGCGATCCTGTGCGTGGCGGCGTGCGGCAAGAGCAGCGACAGCGGAAGCACAAACAGCGGGGTATACGGGGGTTCCGGTCCGACCACGCCAACGACCCCGTCCAACAACCCCGCCCCGTCCGCCCCCAATACTGTCAATGCCAACCCCGGACTCGCATTTAACCCCGCGCTCCTGACGGTGACGGCCGGGACAACCGTCACCTTCTCCTTTGGCGACACGGCGCACACGGTCACGTTCACGACGGCCGGCGCTCCGGCGAACATCCCCGCCACGTCGAACGCAGACGTCTCCGTCACCTTCCCGACTGCCGGGACGTACAACTACATGTGCACGATTCACCCGTACATGACCGGGACCATCGTCGTGAACTGACCGGCCCTATGCCTCTTTGACATTTGCCCCGGCACGCTCTGCGGCGTGCCCGTGGGGCGTTCCAAGGCCCCACGTCCCACCAGCCGGTCAGGGCGAGTCGGGGAGGCGGAACCTGTGCGACAGAAATTCGCTCTTCCACGAGGGCCTGACCCGGTCGAGCAGCAGAGCATCTGCCGCGCCCGTGGAATACACGACCACCCTCTTCAGTTTGGCAAGCGACATCGTGCCGAGGTCGTTGAGCACGCCGCGTCGAATCTCAGCCGCGACGGAGGCATAGCTCTTGAAGTCCGGGAGCGCACTGAACTCGGGAGACGGCGTGTACGCCTTCGCTGCGAGTTCGCCGAGCGCGATCTCCGTGTAGCGCGCGACGCCCTCCTGCCAGAGCTGAAAATCGAAATACTTCGCGGCCTCGGCAGGCACCGATTGGCGGAACGCCGCCATCGTGCGGCGAAACGCGGCGCTCTTGGCAGCGAGCGCAGGCCGGTCGGTCTGCGCGAGCGCGTCGAGCAGCGCGTGCGTCATCACGGTGAATGCCTGCTGCGTGCGCTCGGAGTCGTACGGGAACGGATAGTTGAGCATCCACATCCCCGACTGGTCGCCGTGCGCGAGGCCGAGCTTCGCCACGGCGTCGTAGTAGCCGGGCTGGGAATAGACGAACTGATGAAAGTGCTCATGCAGCACCGTGAGCACCCAGCGCGTCGAGGTCTTGTCCGCGGTGAGCTCAGCGGGCCCGATGACGATGGTGTTCACACCGTTCACCGCCGGAAACGTCGCCTGCATCTGGACGGGAAATGTGCGCTTGCGATACAGCACGGGGCCGCCGAGCAGCGTGTCCGTATGAGTCGCGATGAAGTCCGCGGAGGGATTCGGATGTCCGACGAGAAACTCGTAGTCAGGCGTGACGAGGAGGAGCGCGAAGGGCGTGCTGTGCCAGCCGGGCCAGACGCGGTCGCCGAGCTGTGTGGCGACGCGGTAGGCTTCGCGGATGCGCACGCGATCGTTGGGCGAAACGTCAGGCGCGGTGCGCACAGAACCAAGGAGCATTCCCGCCAGGGATGCGTGAAACACCCATCGTGCGATCATTGACCGGGCCACCCTTCCCTCTGGTTGCGGCCGCGCAATGCGGCGTCGCATGATGAGTCACTGCGCGCGGCGCGACCGTTGCCGGCTGGCGTGACACAAATCGAGCCTCCACACTGTAGTCATCCCGAAGCGCTGGGCGCACCGTGCAGCGCGAGACTTCCAGAAGGAGTTCCGACATGCGACGCTCGCTTCGCTCCCTGCTCGCGCTCCTGACCTTGGTCGCCGCACCGCCTGTTGCGGGCGCGCAAACGACGCTCACCGCGGATGCGATCATCGCGCGCTACGCGGAGCGCGTGGGAGGCGCCGATCGCCTCCACGCGATTCAGTCGGTGCGTCGCACCGGAAAGTTCTACGGCGGCGGCGGGTTTGAGGCGGAGGTCGCCTACGAAAACAAGCGGCCCAACAAGGTGCGCGAGGAGCTCACCTTCGGCGGCATGACTGGGGCCACGTCGTTCGACGGCAAGACTGGCTGGAAGATCGAGCCGTGGGCTGGAAAGCGAGACGCCGAGTCGCTCGGCGAGGACGAAACCAGGGGGATTATCGAGGACGCGGAATTCGACGACCCGCTCTTCGACTACCGCCGGCGTGGCAACACCGTGGAGTTGATCGGCACCGATCAGGTCGAGGGAACCGCGGTGTACAAGCTGAAGGTCACGCTGGCCAGCAACGGCGACGTGCGCACTTACTATCTGGATCAAGAGTCGTGCGTCCCCATCAAGTATGACGTGCGGCGCACGGTGCGCGGCGCAGTGCATACCTTCGAGGTCGAGCTCGGCGATTACAAGCCGGTACAGGGCGTGCTTTTCCCCTTCTCGTTCGCAATCGGGGACATCGGCAGTTCGAGCGCGAACAAGCAGCAGTACTCGTGGGAGCGAATCACGCTCAACGCGAACCTCGATGACAGCCGGTTCAGCAGGCCGGCCGCCGGCGACAAGTTCGTGACCGCCGCGGAAGCCGCGGAGAAGGCGCGTCCGGCGACGAATCCGCTCCCGCCCGCACCCACTTCGAACGCCGCGCCGCCGTTGTCCATGGCAGCCGTCTCCTCCACCGTCGTAGACTCCGAGACCACCTCGGGGCTCGGCGCGCGCAACATCGGCTCGGCCGCGATGAGCGGGCGCGTGACGTCGCTCGCCGCCGTGCACGAGGGCGAACGCCTCACGGTGTACGTCGGCGCGGCAAGCGGCGGCGTGTGGAAGTCCACCAATGCCGGGACGACGTTCAAGCCCGTGTTCGACAAGCAGGATGTGCAGTCCATCGGCGCGCTGGCGATCGATCCGAAGAACCCAAGCATCATCTGGGCGGGGAGTGGCGAAGGATGGATGCGCAACAGCGTTTCGATCGGCGACGGCATCTACAAGAGCACGGACGCCGGCGAGACGTGGACCAACATGGGACTCCCGAACTCCGAGCACATCGTCAAGATCCTCATCGACCCGGCCGCGACGAACACGGTCTACGCCTGCGTTCCTGGCAAGCTCTGGAGCGACAGCGACGATCGTGGCGTCTACAAGACCACGGACGGTGGCAAGAGCTGGTCGAAGATTCTTGCCGGATCGAACGCGTCAACAGGATGCTCGCTGATGACGATGGACCCGTCATCGCCGCGTACGATCTACGCCGGGATGTGGGATTTCCGCCGCAAGGGATGGACCTTCCGCTCGGGCGGTGAAGGCCCCGACTCACCAAGCGGCAGCGGGATGTTCAGGAGCACCGACGGCGGCGCGAGCTGGACGAGCCTCGACGAGACGACGGCGAAGGGGCTCCCTGCAAAGCCGTGGGGGCGCGTTGCGGTGACCGTCGCGCCGTCCAAGCCCGACGTGGTGTACGCATTCATCGAGGCGGTGCCGCCGCTGAACGGTCTGTACCGCTCCGACGACGGCGGCAAGACGTGGGAACTCCGCGACCGCAGCCAGAACATGCTCTGGCGTCCGTTCTACTTCGCGAACCTCATCGTCGATCCGCGAGATGAGAATCGCGTCTACAAGCCCGATGGCTCGCTGATCGTAAGCACGGACGGCGGCGCCACGTTCAGCAACATCGGCGGCAGCGCGCACGGTGACTTTCACGATGTGTGGGTGGATCCCGTCAACTCCGACAACATCATGGCCGGCGACGACGGCGGCCTCTGGTATTCGCACGACGGTGGCGACAAGTGGTGGAAGGCCGAAACGCTGCCGATCTCGCAGTTCTACCATGTGAGCGTCGACATGGACAAGCCGTACAAAGTGTACGGCGGCCTGCAGGACAACAGCTCGTGGGTGGGCGAGTCGCAGTTCCCAGGGGGGATCGCGAAGGCGCAGTGGGAGAACATGTACGGCGGCGACGGGTTCTGGATGTTCGCCGACCCATCTGACCCCACGTACATCTACGCCGAGGCGCAGGGCGGCACCATCGGCCGCGTCAATCGCAAGACACACGAGGTGCGCGACATCCAGCCGCTGCCCGGCTACAACGAGGCCAAGCTGCGCTTCAACTGGAACACGCCGATCCACCTGAGTCCTTCACGGAGCGGCACCGTGTACATCGGCGCGCAGTACCTGTTCCGGTCTCGCAACCACGGACAGTCGTGGGACCGCATCTCGCCCGACCTCACGACCAATGATCCTGCAAAGCAGAAGCAGGAGGAAGCTGGTGGCGTGACGGTCGACAACTCGAGCGCCGAGATGCACACGACCATCTACGCAATCGGTGAATCGCCGCGCGACTCGATGGTGATCTGGGCCGGAACAGACGACGGAAACCTCCAGGTCACGCGCGATGGCGGCAAGGAGTGGACGAACGTCGTCGCCAACATCCGGGGATTGGCGAAGAACGCGTGGGTATCGAGCGTCGAGCCGGGTCACTACGCCGCGGGAACGATCTACGCGACGTTCGACCTGCACACGTTCGGCGACATGAAGCCCTACGCGTTCCGCTCAACAGACTTCGGCAAGTCATGGACACCGCTCATTTCCGCTGGTTCGCCGGTGCGCGGCTACGCGCACGTCATCAAGGAAGATCTCGTGAACCCGCAGCTGCTTTTCCTCGGAACCGAGTTCGGCCTGTGGATCTCAGCGGACGGTGGCGCGCACTGGGCGCGCTTCAAGGGCGGCAACATGCCCTCTGTCGCCGTACGCGACATCGCCATCCACCCGAGGGACGCTGATCTCGTGCTCGCCACGCACGGCCGCGGAATATGGATCGTGGACGACATCACACCGCTCCGGACGCTTACGCCGGCGGCGCTCGCGCGCGGCGGCGCGTTCGTACAGACCAAGCCAGTGGTGCAAGTGATTTCCGCGGGCGGAGGCTGGGCGAACGGCGATGCGGAGTTCGTCGGCGCCAATCCTCCGGGCGATGCCGTGATCACTTACTACCTCAAGAAGCGGCACATCTTTGGCGACATGCGCCTGCAGGTATTCGACTCGACGGGGAAACTCGTGCAGACGCTGCCCACCGGAAAGCGCCGTGGCTTGAGCCGCGTCGCGTGGTCGATGCGGATGGCGCCACCGCGCGTGCCGGCCGCTGCGTCGGCGGCGTTCGTCGTGGGTCCCCGGTTTCTTCCCGGCCGTTACACGGTGAAACTGACGGAAGGCGACTCGGTATACTCGGCCACGCTGCGCGTGATCGGCGACGGCCGCGCCTCGCACACGGTGGCGGACCGCAAGGCGCAGTTCGCGCTCTCCGTCACGCTGTACGATCTCATGAACCAGATGACATCGGTGGTCGATCACATGAACGACATGCGCGGGTCACTCGGCGACCGCGAGACGGGACTGGCCGCCGCCGATTCCCTGCTCCGCGCGCTCGCGCGTGGCTCGGCGCAGGTGGACACCATGCGCAAGAAAATCGTGGCAACGAAGGAAGGCGGGATGATCACCGGCGAGGAGCGGTTGCGCGAGAACCTCGCTGAGTTGTACGGAAGTGTCGTGGGCTACGACGGCCGGCCCTCGGAGCAGCAGGTGGAGCGGACCGGCGCGATCGGGCGGGAGATGGGTGACGTCTCGAAGGATTTTGACCGCTGGATTTCGATCGAGCTGCCGAAGATCAACAAGCTGCTTGAGGCGCGAGGGCTGCCGAGGATCGAGTCGGCACGCGTGGTGCCGTGAGGTGAAATTGCCGCGCGCGCTTGCGGCGCTGAATCGCGAGGTGACCGCGTGCAGACGCTGCCCGCGGCTGGTGGCGTGGCGCGAGAAAGTCGCGCGCGAGAAAAAGCGCGCGTATATGGACTGCGACTACTGGGGCAAGCCGGTGCCGGGGTTCGGCGACCCGGCGGCGCGGGTGCTGATCATCGGGTTGGCGCCCGGCGCGCACGGATCGAACCGCACGGGCCGGCCGTTCACGGGCGATTCGTCGGGGAACTTCATGTACCCCGTGCTGTTCAGAACGGGATTCGCGTCCCAGCCGAATGGGAGGGCCCGCGATGACGGCCTCTACCTCAAGGACGCGTACATCACCGCCGCCGCGCGGTGCGCGCCTCCACAGAACAAGCCGACGCCGCGGGAGCTGGCGAACTGCGTGCCATTTCTGGACCGCGAGATCGCCGCGCTGCCGAACGTGCGCGTAATTGTGGCGCTGGGGCGAATCGGGTTCGATGCCTATTTGAGTCATCTGAAGCGCGCCGGCGTGATCGCGAGCAAGGCGGCATATGCATTTGGTCACGGGGTCGAGTACGAGACGCCGGACGGGAGGATGCTGGTGGGGTCGTATCATCCGTCGAACCAGAATACGAATACGGGAAAGCTGACGGAGGAGATGTTTACGGAGTTGTTCCGGAGAGTGGCAGCGATGCGGGACTGCTAGCAGATGCACGATGCAGATGAGGAATGCGGCGGATTTGCGCCACCAGTTGGAGCCCTCGTAGTCCCCAGTCCTATTGCCGACCGACGCCAGCGCCTCTACTTTCTCCGCGCTAACCGCCAGTCGCCAACCGCTTGCCCCCACGCATTCAGCACAAGCCGGTCGGGCCTTCGCTGTCGTGCATCTCTGCGCGCCGCCTCCCCACCTCGGCGCGCCTGCTCGGGCAATTGCCGCAACTCCCCCGAACGATGCGTAAACTCGCCCTGCAACTGACCCTCTTAGCGGTCGTGGCGTTCCCCGTCCTTGCCCAAAAGCCCGGGCGGCCGCCCAAGCGTCCGAAGTTAGCCGCGCCGGCCGACTCCAACGACGCTCGCGCCTACCTCGACTTCGGCATCAAGACGTTCGAGGACGATCCGGGTCGCGCCGGCGACGCGTTCTACTGGGCTGCGCAGCTCGACCCCGCCGAGGCGGAGGCCTATGACGGACGCCGCGCGGCGCTGATCATTTCCGATAGGCGCTGGCTGAGAGCCTACCTCAGTGGATCGCGCCGCGACCGCGAAGGAATCCCGGAGTTCAGAACGCTCGACTCGCTGCAGTTACGCGCGCTCCTACTCAAGCCATTTCTGTACCGCCGGTTCGAGTTTCAGTTGTTCCAAGAGTACAACCATTGCGCCGGCATATATCGGATGGAATGCGGACTTCCCACCGACGATGCCGTCCGGGCCTGGGTGTCGTATGCCGACGGACATTTCGACGACGCGCTGGACGAGTATGCGTCCGCTATGAAAAGCCAGAGGGAGAAGGCGCCGTATCACGTGGAGCGCGCGCGCATTTTTGGCATGCGAACGCAGGCAGACAGCGCGATCGCCGAGTTTGATCTTGCACTGGAAGAGATGCGTGCGCGCGATGCCAAGTCGCTTGTGTACGTCTATGAATCAAAGGCCGCAATCGAGTACAGCATCGGGATATTGGAGGAGGCGCAGGACCGACCGAGCGACGCGCGTGAGGCGTACGGGCGCGCGTTGCAGGAGGACGTTGCGTTCTACCCAGCGCACTTGCGACTCGGATTGCTCGCACTGACCGCCAACGACACTGCAAGCGCGATCAGCGAGCTCGACCTCGCCACGCAGCTTGCTGGCGCCGAACCGTATGTGCGCTACACCTACGGGTTCACCCTGGCCGCGGCAGGACACCGGGACGAGGCGCTAAAGCAGCTTGCGAAGGCCGTCGAACTCGATCCGTATTATCCCCTTCCTTATCTTGCGATCGCGCGCCTGGAGGAAACGCGTGGAGATAAGTCGGCGGCTCAGGCGGCGTATCGCGCCTTCCTAAACCACGCCAGTCGGCATGATCCACAACGCCCAGACGCGGAGCAACGGCTCGTTGCCTCCCTTTCCCCCACCGACCGACCGTAGGACCCCCACCATGCGCAAACTCGCCTTGCAGCTCTCGCTCGCGGCGCTGGCCGCGCTCCCCACGTTCGCACAAAAGCCTGAAAAGCCGCCGAAACGGCCCAAGCTCGCCGC
>JBOHTH010000476.1:0-5011 GCA_050733535.1 Gemmatimonadaceae bacterium
CCGACTCGATGGCGATCCGGCCGCAGCTCGCCGTAGCCGCCGGGTATTTCACTCGACGGTTCGTTCGGCCGCCGGGGTCAGCGTACGAGCTGCAGCTCAAGAGCATCAGGCCAAAGCCGCCGAATCTTCGCGACAACGAACTCGCGCTGCTCATGGTCGGGATCGCACTCGGCGTGCTTGCCATCGCGTGCGTCAATGTCAGCGCGCTCGCACTCGCCCGCGGCCTCTCGCGGCGGCGAGACTATGCGCTGCGCGTCGCGCTCGGGGCGTCGCGGCGCGCGATAGCCGGCGAAGTCATCTCAGAGGTCGGCGTGCTCGCGGTGCTGGGGGCGATCGGCGGATTCATGTTCGCGGTCGCCCTGATCGGCATGATGACCCACATCACACCCGAGGATATGCGATGGCGCGGGCTCTTTGAGCCGGAACTGAACGCGCGCGTGTTCGCGCTCACGACGCTTGCGCTGATCGGCGGCATTCTCGTCGCTGGCGGGGTTCCGGCGTGGCGGGCGAGCCGCATCGACCCGTCCGATCCGCTCAAGGACAACGCGGGCACGACCACCGGGCGCGGCCGCTCGGAGTTCAAAGTGCTCGTCATGGGCGAACTCGCGATCGCGATGGCGCTCCTGATGCTCGCGAGCCTGATGACGCTCTCGACGCGGAATCTCATGAAATTCGATTTTGGTTTCGACGCACGGCAATTCGCCAGTGCAGAAATCAGTCTGTGGTCCGCCGTCGGCGGTCGCGGCGACAGCCTGTCGTCCGCGCGCAAGCAGGACATTCTGTACGCCTCGCTGCAGCGGGTGCGCGACATGCCGGGCGTGGTCGCGGTGGCCACGACCGGTTGGGGACGCCTCGACGACGACCACATCACGTCCGACGCGGGACGTGAGGCCGAGCCGCTCAGGCTTCGCAATGGCTACACCGAGGCGGGCGCGCACTTCTTTTCGACGCTCGGTGTGACGATGGCCTCCGGTCGCGATTTCTCCGAAGGTGACGACGTGACGGGCGCGGTGATCCTCTCGCGGCGCGCCGCCGCGCTGCTCTTCCCGCACGGTGACGCTGTCGGACGCATGGTGAAGCTCGGCGGCGAGCCCTCCTCGAAGCCGTGGCTGCAGGTGGTCGGCATCGCGCCCGACATTCACTTCGAAGTCCCGCGAACGATGTTGGGGGAGACGGACACCCTCGTCTACGCCGCGACGGCCCGGCCCGTCACCGAGGAGCGGCTCGTCATTCGGCCCACGCGCGACGATCCCGCGCTTCAACTCAGGATCGCGCGCACGCTCAAAGACGGGCTGCCGCCCAAATCCATGACCCAGGTCGGGCCATTGGCCGGAAATTATGAACTCTCCCTGCGCTATCAACGCTTCTACGACCAGCTCTTCTCGTTTCTGGGTACGGCCGCGCTGCTGCTCGGAGCCGCCGGGCTGTTCAGCGTGATGTCGTACACCGTTGGTCAGCGACTGCGGGAGTTCGCGGTGCGACAGGCGCTCGGTGCGACGCCTGCCGACGTGGCTCGTCTCGTGTTGCGCGGCGCGCTCGAACTGGCGCTCGGCGGCACGGCGGTTGGTGCGCTGCTGAGCTTCTGGGCGTCGGCCGGCGTGTCAACGGCACTGTGGGGAGTGAAGAACACGGACCCGGTGTCGCTGGTCGTCGCCGAGGCAACGCTGTTGGCAGTGATGATGCTCGCCTCGCTGGTGCCGGCGGTGCGCGCGATGCGCGCGGATCCGGTGGAGGTCCTGCGGGCGACTTGAGGGCGCGAAACGAGTAGACGGCATCTCACAGTCGGGAGCGAGCTGAGAGTTCGCATTCCATTTCCGCGCTCCGCACCGGGTTGAAAATCAGTGCCCTGTTGAAAATCAGTGCCATTGAAAATCAGTGCCCTTGACGGGTCGATAGCAGAGTGATATCATTTTGCTACCACCCAATCGGAGCCCGCTCCATATGTTCCGCGAAAACCAGTACCGCGCCTCCAACGGCCTGACCTCGCTCGTCCTCTTCGCAATCGTCGGCCTCGCCGCGCTCGCCGCCCTGCTGAAGTTCGCCCAGGACCAAACCATCGCCGGGGTCCTCATCAGCCTGCTCGTCCTTGTTCTCATCTGCATCGCGCTCGGCGGACTGTTCATCGTCAACCCGGGCGACGCCAAGGTGTTGATTCTGTTCGGCAGCTACAAGGGCACCGCGAAGTCGCCGGGCTTCTGGTTCGCCAACCCGTTCCTCACGAAGCGCAAGATTTCGCTGCGCATCCGCAACTTCGAAACCCAGAAGCTCAAGGTCAACGACAACCGCGGCAACCCGATCGAGATCGCCACGATCGTCGTGTGGAAGGTCGTCGAGACCGCCGAAGCGCTGTTCGAAGTGGACGACTACCAGAAGTACGTTGCGGTGCAGAGCGAGTCCGCGGTGCGCGCGGTAGCGCAGCTCTACCCGTACGATTCGCACGCTGACAACGAGGAAGCGCTCTCGACGCATACCGCCGAGGTTTCGAAGGCGCTCCAGCAGGCGATCGAGGATCGCCTCGCGAAGGCCGGCGTCGAAGTGATCGAAGCGCGCATCTCGCACTTGGCGTATTCGCCGGAAATCGCGCAGGCGATGCTCCAGCGCCAGCAGGCGACGGCGATCATCGCCGCGCGCTTCAAGATCGTCGAGGGCGCGGTGGGGATGGTCGAGAACGCGCTCGAACTGCTCGGCCAGAAAGGCATCGTCACGCTCGACGAGGAGCGCAAGGCGGCGATGGTGAGCAACCTCCTGGTCGTCCTCTGTTCTGAACGGTCGGCCAACCCGATCGTGAACGCAGGCACGATCTACCCGTAGGCGGCGCGGAGCGTGCCTGACAAGAAAGGGTTTCTGCTGAGGATCGACCGCGAGGTGCTCGACGCGCTGCAACGCTGGGCGTCCGACGACTTGCGATCGCTCAACGGGCACATGGAGTATCTGCTGCGTGACGCACTGAAGCGCGCGAAGCGCCTGCCGAAGAGGTCGGGAGCGCCAACGAAGCACGGGGAGGAGTGACGATGGGGTTCTTCTATCATCCACAGCGCCGGAAAGTGACGAGGAAGGCGCAGGTCATGGCGGCGATTGTCTCGACAATCGCGGCGACGAGTGGCGTGGTGGCGAGCATGCTCGCGCAGCATAAGCCCGGGTCACGCGGCGGGACCGCGTCGACCAACATGGTCATCGTCATCGCAACCGTTGTGGCGCTGGCGGTCGTGATGCTGACGCTTGGACGGAGCCTCGTTCGCGGCTCCGTCGAGAGCGCGGCGGAGGAGGGTGACGGTGATGACGCGGGCACGTCGTCCACGAGCGACGATGCCGAAGACCGCCGGCCGTTCGTGCTCCTCGCCGCGACGATCGCGATCGTCGCGCTGATCGTCGCCGGGGTCGTGATCGCGCTGCTCGCGGTCCCACGCGCCGCGCATGCCCAGGGCACATCCGACCGCGGTACGCTCTACGTGCGGCACGGGGCCGACACCGTCGTCGCTGATCATTTCGCCTGGCGCCACGACACGCTGTCCGGGCGCGTCTCGATCAAGGGCGGCGTGCGGATCGACTATGTCACCGTCACCGGGCCCGGAGTGACCGTTCGCACCTTTGCGTTCGACGTGTACACCGCGGCGCAGAAGGACGGCGACAAGCCGGCGACGCACGCGGTGTTCACGATGCGCGATGACTCGGCGATCGTCGAGATGGCCGCGGGCACGCAGCGCATCGGCACGAAGCTCGGTGCGATCCCGATGATCAACAACATGATCGCGATGACGGAACTGTTCACGCGCCGCGCGCGCGCCGCAAGCGGCACGCTCACCATTCCCTACTTCGCCGCAAGCAACGGCGCGACGCTCATGACCAGCGTAAAGCCTGCCGGCGCAGACTCGCTGATCGTGATGATCCGTCAGCAGGAGCAGCGCTTTCATGTGGACGCCGTCGGACGGATCCTCGGCGGCACGGTGCCGGGCGCCGGCCTCGAGTTCCTGCGCGGCGCCGCCGATGCGAAGGCCAGGCCGCCGGTCGCACTCCACGGAACCACCGCGCCACCGCCAGACTACTCCGCGCCGCCGGGCGCGCCATACACCGCGGAAGAGGTGAAGGTGCACACGCCCGCCGGATTTAATCTCGGCGGGACGCTGACGAAACCCGCGAACATGAGCGGACGCCTTCCCGCCGTCGTGACGATCACCGGGTCGGGCCTGGAGGATCGCGACGAGTTGGTGCCGTTCGCGGGCGGCGTCCGGCTCTTCCGCGAACTCGCCGACACGCTCAGCCGCCGCGGCATCGTCGTGCTGCGCCTCGACGACCGCGGACTCGGCGCGTCCGGCGGCGACGCAACATCCGCGACGACCGCCGACTTCGTCGACGACATCAGGGCCGCAGTCGCGTATTTGCGGGCGCGCCCGGACATCGATCCGAATCGGATCGCGCTCGCCGGACATAGCGAAGGTGGAGTCATCGCGCCGATGATCGCCGCAACGGATCCCAAGATCCACGCGATCGTGATTCTCGCGGGGACATCGCAGCGCGGCGTCGAGATCCTCATGGGACAGAAAAAGTACTCCATCGACCACACGCCGTCGCTGACGCAGGCGCAGCGCGATTCAATGCTCTCCGCCGCACGTGTGGCGCTCAACGCCGAAGGGCAGAAAATACCGTGGATGAGGTTTTTTCTGGACTACGACCCGGCTGTCGCGCTGAAAAAGGTCCGAGTCCCTGTGCTCTATATCCAGGGCGAGACGGACCATCAGGTTCCGCCCGTTCAGGCCGAGATGGGCGCGAAGTTAATTCGCTCGAACGGGAACAAGGACGTCACCGTGCGGCTGTTTCCGGCGACGAGCCACCTGTTCGTGGTGGACTCGACAGGAGACTTCACCAAGTACGATCAGCTAAAATCCAACAAGATTCGGCCGGAGGTTCTCGGGGCGATTGCGGACTGGTTGGCGCTGAAGCTCGGAGCCTCTGCGGGTGTGAAATAACGAGCTGTGAGCGAGCTATACGGGATTGCCAGCAGATGCAAAATGCA
>JBOHTH010000477.1:0-22254 GCA_050733535.1 Gemmatimonadaceae bacterium
GTGGTGGTTGCCGGCGGATACGACATAGGGCGCGCGGCGACTGCACTCTGTGACGGCGCTGCAGGCACTCACTAAACGTTCTTCTCAGGGACACTCCTCCGAGCAACGCCGCTGATCATAGTCGGCCTTTCCGTCGCCATCGCATTTCAGGCGGGCGTGCTGAACATCGGTGCGGAAGGCCAGCTGCTCGCAGGCGCGTCGGCGACCATCGCCGTCGGACTTGCGGCCGCCCACTGGCCCGGCTGGATCCTCGTTCCGGCCGAGCTTGCCGCGGGTATGGCCGCAGGCGCGGCGTGGGCCGGGGTCGCGGCGGTGCTCAAGCAGCGGTTCGGTGTGCTCGAGGTCATCAGCACGCTCATGCTCAACTTCGTCGCTCTCTACGGTGTGAGCTACCTCGTCCACGGACCGTTCCAGGAACCGACTCACACCTATCCGCTAACTCCTCCGCTCGGCGAGGCAGCGCGGTTGCCCACGATAATCCCTGGACAGCAACTCCACCTCGGCTTCATCGCGGCCTTGGTCCTCGCAGCCGCCGCATGGTGGTTCGTGCGCTCGACCGCCGGCGGGTTCCGTCTCCGGCTCGTCGGGACCGGCTCAACAGCGGCGGCGAGTGCGGGACTGGTGCGGGTGGAGCGGGTGGTGTTCTCCGCTTTTCTCTGGAGCGGTGCGATCGCCGGCCTCGGCGGCGCCGTTCAGGTCACGGGTGTCACCTACAGGTTGTTCGAAGGGATCTCGCCGGGTTACGGCTACACGGCAATCGCGGTCGCGCTGCTCGCACGCCTCAACCCGCTCGCAGTGATCGTCGCGGGAATCTTCTTCGGCGGTCTCGAAGCCGGCGGAGCGGGAATGCAGCGCGACGCGGGCGTTCCCGCTGGGTTCGTGAACGTGATTGAGGCGCTCGTGATCCTCGGCGTGCTCGCCGTGGAACGTGCCCGCACGCTGGCGGCCGAGCGCACTCGATCCGTCGCCGGAGAGCACGCCGCATGATGACGGCCGGTCCGGTCACCGAGTTCCTCGAATCGGGGGTCCGTTTCGCCACACCGCTCGCGTTCGCCGCGCTGGGCGAACTCGTGGTGGAGCGGGCGGGCGTGATCAACATCGGACTTGAAGGCGCGATCATCTGTGGCGCGTTTGGCGGGCTGGTGTTCGCGACCGTCGGTGGCGTCACGCTGGGGTTCGCCGGTGCCGCGCTCGCGGGAACGATGATCGCCGCGCTGTTCGCGCTGTTCGTCGTCACGCTGCGAACCGAGCAGATCCTCACGGGCACGGCAATGAGCATGCTCGGCCTCGGCCTGACCGGAACGCTCTATCGCACGATGTACGGTACCATCGGGGCATCGCTGCACACACCGACGATCGGCCCGGTGCCGATACCAGGGCTGAGCGCCATCCCTGTCCTGGGCCCGGCGTTGTTCAACCAGCCGATCGTCACCTACGCACTGTACGCGATCGTGCCGGCGCTCGCGTGGTGGTTTTATCGCTCCGCGGCGGGCCTCGCGCTGCGCGCGGTCGGCGAGCATCCCGAAGCGGCGCGCGCTGCCGGTATCTCGCCGAACCGCGTGCAGTGGGCCGCGATCCTCTTCGGCGGCGCCATGGGCGGCGTCGCCGGGGGAACACTCGTGCTGGCACAGGTCGGAACGTTTGCCGAGAACATGTCCGCCGGGCGCGGATTCATCGCGATTGCGATCGTGGTACTCGGACGCTGGACACCGTTTGGAGTGGCTGGTGCCGCACTCGTGTTCGGTGCGGCAAGCGCACTGCAGACGCTCGCGCAGACCACGGGGTGGAACATGCCGTACCAACTGCCGCTCGCGTTCCCGTACGTGCTCACGCTGGTGCTCCTCGCGAGTACACGCGCGCGCACGGCCGCACCCGCGGCACTGGGACAGCTGCAGCTTTAGCGCTTCGTGCAGGGCAGGGCTCCGCTTGTCCAGCGCACGGTCCACGTCCCCGGCGAGCGGCGCTCGACGATTTCCACCTGCGGGCCGGCTTCACTTTCGCGCACGAGCGCGACCGCGGGTGTTGCGCCGTGCAGCCGGAAGGCGGCAAGGAGATCCATTCCTTCCACGCGGTCTTCCGGACCGGCGACGCGCTCCCAGTATGCCGTTCGCCAGTGACCGGCACCCAAGGACGGATCCGGTTCGGCGATGAGCATGACCGCCTGCGCGCGCGGATTCGACTCGACGTTCAGTGAACGTGTCGCGACCGCGACGCTGACGGCAGTGCTGTCGGCGAGCGTGAAGCGCCACGCGTCGCGCACGACGATCGGCAACCCACGGTACGGTCCCGAACTCGAATCTTCTGGTATTGCGCTGACGAGCAGGCTGATCCGCGCGACGACCGCGGCCGAGTCGCGCGGCGAGAGGTCTTCGATCCCATCCACGCCAACCGGAATCGCGATGCCCGGCGAGAGCGCGAGTGCCCAGTTGTTCGGCGTGCCGTCCGCGCCGTGCAGAGTGAGTGACGCATTCCGGCGCCAGGCGCACGATCGAATCGTCGCACCTGGACGCAGCATTGCGCTCGACACTTGGTCGTCGTGTGTGAAGAGCTCCACCGGAAGGTCCGCGCCGTTCGCGGTATCGCGCACAAACAGGACGGGGGTGCCGGAGTCGAGCGAAGGCGTCGCGACCACAGCACCGAGCTCGTCGTCCCACGGCTTGGCTGTCGCGGCGGCAGCGCCGACGTCAATCGCCGACGAGGACGCGGAGGCGGGTGATCCGCCGGTGCGCGACGCGGGTGGGTTTGCGCGCTCACACGCGGTCGCGAGGATGCATGCGACGAACAGCGTCCGTGGCGTCATACCGGCGGCAGCCACGGACCTACGAGGTCCCAGTGCCATGCATCGCGGCGCTCGTGATCCCGTGGGTCGCGGAGTGGCTTGTATTGCAGTCGCTCAGGATTGAGCCCTACAGAGCGGCCGTATGCGATCAGCCGTGCACGATCGCTGGAGACGAGGTGCGCCATTGGTCGTCCCTTCCAGGTGTGGCGGTGCAACCAGAGTCCACCGGACATCGCATGCGCCATCCCCTCCCGGCGGTGCTCGAACTCACGCCAGCATGTCAGCGGTCGTGTGGGCGCTACTGACAGCCGATGAGTCCCTCGACCGTCGCAGGGGGCTGCGCGGTGATGTTGCCCTCGAAAAGTCCGCATGTGAGTGGAAACGACGCCGGATGCGTTGCGGTCGCTGCCCAGCCCGATCCAGTCGCGACCGTGATGGTCAGGATGACACCGGGCGACGTGTTGAAGTTGAGCGAGGTCGCCTCTGACGTGTACGAACCGTTGTCGAACATGTAGGCCTCTTCTGCCGTAGCGAGATTCCGCAGGTCCGACTTGATCGCCGTCACGTTGGCCTTGCCCTTCGTGTTCTGGAATTTCGGTATCGCAATCATCGCGAGAATGCCGATGATCACGACGACGATCAGAAGCTCGATCAGGGTGAAGCCCGCTTTTTTCACGGCCATAGTGGAATCCGCAATCGCGTTGGGCCGCCCGACGTCAGCTGGGCGGCGGAGAGAAGTCTGCCTTGCCAGAACTTCCGCTGCAACTGGCGTGCTATATAGGCAATGAAGGGGCCGTTTGACGATCGATACGTAACATATTCACCAACAACATGTTACATGATGGCCGGGCTGCGTTGACATGCGGATCGCAAGGTCGTTTCGCTACGGTTCTCGCACTCTGCAACGGCTTCACGCTCGCGCTAAAGCTTTGTTTCGAGCCAGTTTACGCCTGTTCCGACGTCCACGACGAGCGGCACCTCGAGCTTTACCGCGGTCGTCATCTCGTGCACGACGAGAGCCTGAAGTTCGTCCAGCTCGCCTGACGGACACTCGAAGACGAGTTCGTCATGTACCTGAAGCAGCATGCGGCTCTCGAGCTGTTTCGCGATGAGCGCGTGATGGATCTTGATCATCGCCACCTTGATGAGGTCGGCGGCGGACCCCTGGATCGGCGAGTTCTGCGCGACACGTTCGCCGAACGCGCGAATGTTGAAGTTCCGGTCCTTCAGTTCCGGGATATAGCGTCGGCGTTTGAAAATCGTTTCCACATAACCGCGCTCGACCGCCTGTTCGACGGACGCGTCGAGGAATTTCCGCACCCCGGCGAACCGTTCGAAGTAGGTATCGATGAACGCCTTTGCCTCGGCGTGCTCGACCTTGATTTGCCGCGACAGCGAATGCGCGCCCTGGCCGTAGATGGTCGCGAAGTTGATCGTCTTGGCGCGGCCGCGCATTTCGGACGTGACGTCGGCGATTGGCACGCCGAAGATGATCGACGCCGTCTGCCGGTGAATGTCGCCGCCCGCACGAAATGCATCGACAAACGCGGCGTCGTGCGAAAGATGCGCGAGCAGGCGAAGCTCGATCTGCGAATAGTCGGCCGCCAGCATCGTCCATCCTGCCTGCGGAATGAAGCCCCTGCGGATGTCCTTTCCGAGCTGCCGGCGGATCGGAATGTTCTGGAGGTTGGGATCGCTCGACGACAGCCGTCCGGTGCTTGCGACCGTCTGACTATACGAGGTGTGAAGGCGCCCGTCGGCGGGATTTACGAGCGCCGGCAGAATATCGAGATACGTGTTCTCGAGCTTCGAGAGCTCCCGGTATTCCATGAGAAGCGTCGGGAGCACATGTCCCTCGTCCGCGAGTTCCTGAAGCACGGACACATCCGTGCTCGGGCCAGTGGACGTTTTCTTCTTGACGGGCATGCCGAGCTTGCCGAACATGATCGCCGCGAGCTGCTTGTTCGAGGCGACGTTGAACTCCTCGCCCGCGGCTTCGTAAATCTGCTTTTCGACCTGCCCCCGCTCCTTCATGAAGCGCGACTTGAGCGAGTGGAACCACGGCAGGTCGATCGTGATCCCGTGCCATTCCATCTCCGCGAGTACCGCGATCAGCGGCAGCTCGACGTCGCGGAGCAGCGCCATGGTGGCCTCGACTTCCGCGAGCTTTGGCTCGAGCACCTGCCGGAGGCGAAAGGTGAGATCGGCGGCAGCGCAGGCGTAGTCTCGCGCAGCGGTGATCGGCACTTCGTCGAATGGAATCTCATTCTTGCCCTTCCCGGCGAGCTCGTCATAACCGGTCATCGGAAGCTGCAGGAACTCGAGCGCGAGCACGTCGAGCTCGTGCGAACGGCGCCCCGGATCCAGCAGGAAGCTCGCGAGCATCAAGTCGAAGTCGAGACCGGCAAGCGCTACCTTCGCACGGCGAAGCACGAGCCGGTCGTACTTTCCGTTTTCTGCCACCTTCTTGACCTTTGGATCCGCGAGCAGCGCGCGCAGCGGTTCCATCTCCGCCGACAAAATCGATGGAAGATTCTTCACCGCCTGTGGCCCCTCGGCGAGCACGCGCGCGGCGATGCTTGAAGCCGCAGCTTTTTCCGCTGCCTTTGGCGTCGCGCCGAGCGCGAGGTCGCCCTGCGCGGTCTCACGCTGCCGGTGCGCGAACGGAAGGTACACCGCTTCGCCAGGCCCGATCGAGACCGAGATTCCCACGACGTTTGCGCGTAGCGGCGTGACGATCGGCGGCGCGCCGGCATCGAGCACGGTCTCGATATCGATCGCAATGAACGGCGCCTTCCGTGCGAGCGCAACGAACGCCGTCACGCCTTCGGCGGTGTCGACGACGCGGTACGATTTCGAGACTGCCGGCGCAGCAGCCGGCACCGCGGCTGTAAAGAGATCCGCGGCCTTCGACGGCGCAGCGGCCGGCACGGCGGGCGCCGTCGTCGCCTCCGCGTGTGTCGCGGCCTCCTGGGCATTGCCGCGGAACTCGAGCTCGACAAACAGGTCGCGGAGGCGGTTCCAGTCCGGCGGGCGCATCGCGAGCGCGTCGAGATCGAGCGCGATGTCCAAATCGTCTCGAATGGTTACTAATTCCTTTGAAAGCACGCCGTTCGCGCCGAATTCCGTCAGCGCGTTGCGTGCACGCGTCGGCTCCACTTCGCTCACGTGCGCGAGGATCGACTCGAGCGGGCCCCACTTCTCGATCAGCGCATGCGCCGTCTTTTCACCAATGCCCTTGACGCCTGGCACGTTGTCAGACGTGTCGCCGAGCAGGGCGAGATAGTCGGTCACGCGATTCGGCGGCACGCCGAGCCGCTCCGGCGCATTGTCGAGATCGTACCACTTCTCGGACGTGAACCCAGGGCGCCCGTGCCACGGATTGAGGATCCAGATCTTCCGGTCCATGAGCTGCACGAAGTCCTTGTCGCCCGACACGATCACGGCATTAAGGTCCTGCGCGGCCGCCTTCTTCACGAGCGTGCCGATGACGTCGTCTGCCTCGTATCCATCGAGCGACAGCACGGGAACCTTGAATGCCCCGAGGATCTGCGTGATGCGCTCGACCCCCCTGTCGAAATCGTCCTGCATCGCGGGCTCGAGCCGCTCGCGCGTGGCCTTGTACGCGGGATAGCGCTCGTGGCGGAACGAAAGGCCCGCGTCGTGCACCCAGCCGAGATATTCAGGCTTGTGTTTCTCGATGAGCTTCTTGAGAAAATCATGCGCCCCGCGCGCGATCGATGTGTTCTCACCCTTGCTGTTGACGAGTGGCTGAGCGCCATACGCAAAGAACGAGCGGTAGATCAGCGCATAGCCGTCGATCAGGAAGAGGCGCGGACTCGGAGCCGGAGGCATGGCGGGAAGTTAATGCGCCGCGGACCGGTCGCGCCGTCCGGGCATGCAGCGTGCGGCCGTCACGTCAACAGCTGAGCGACAATCCCGGCGGCTCCGGCCACGCGGATGTTATCGTCGAATCGGACGGGCACCGCCTCTGCGACAGCCGCCGTCACCGCGACGGCCGCGGCAGAGAGCGGCGCATAGCCCGCCAGCATCCAGACGCCGGCGAACGATGCCGCCGCGCAGGCGAGTGACCCGATGAGCGTCTTGGTGCCGGGTTCCGATGGGCGTGCCGCGCGCGCCAGGGCCCAGAGGCGGCCCGCAATGCCGGCCACGGGGTCGCCGACCGTCGCGCACCAGAGCGCGGCGACGGCGGCCTCGCGGGACAGCAATGCTACGGCGACGAGGCACGAGAGGGCCAGCCATGTGGCACCGGTGACCGATTGCTTCTCGTGCCCGCGCGTCAGGGCACCGAACACGCGATCGAACGCTGTGCGCCCCGCCGTGCTTGTCCGGCGCACCATCTCCGTCGCGAACGCGATCACAACCACAGCCGAGAGAAGCTGCAGGAGCGTACGGCGCGGCATGCCCAAGCCGTATGCCACCGGAAAGACCGCGCCAGCGAGGTGGAGACTCTTCCGGAGGAACTCGTGCCGCAGAGCGAGCGCTGGCCCGGCCTCTACTGTGCGATTCGCCGGCGCCACGCAGCCTCGAACGAGATCGCGCTGCTATTCGTGAGGCGCCAGTGTCCGAATTCCTGTTGTTCGTTGAAGACAAGCTGCAGCTGCAGGTCGCGGTATTCCCAGATCTGGGAATGCAATCGCTGCGACGGATCGGTGTTCGCTCCCTGCTCGTAGACCTCCGGCTCGCCAAGCGCCAACAGGACCTTGCCGCGATCGGTCATCCACCCGGGAATACCTTCCTCGTTGAAGCGCGTATTCGCTTCGGCGATACGCCTGAAGTAGTCGTGCAGCGCCTCGGAGCCGCCAGTCGCCGTGGCATTCTGGCGCACGAAGTTCGCCCATGCCGCGGCGCGGAACTCCGGCGCGGTATCGCGAAGCGGCTTCAGCTTTTCCGGCGTCGTATACCACTTGAGGTAGTCGATCATTTCGTCGTACGTCGTGACCGGCAGCTGCTCGCCAAACCCGACGAACATTGGCGCTCGCGTCGTATCGCCAATCCCGGTCTGCCACACGGAGACCACGGCGGGCCCGATGCCGGTGCGTGCGACGGGAATGTAGAGGACACCACTGTACAGGTTCTGGCGGTGCGCGATCGAAATCGTGTCGGAGAACAGCATCTGGCCTTTTTCTGTCCGCACCGCGACGTTCAGCGGGAGGCGGTTTCCCTCCCCGGTGCCGTACCCCTCGAGATACACGCCGACCAGGCTGTCCTTGCCGAATGTCGCGGTCGCCGTCGGGTTGGCGATGACATTCGGAAGCGAATCGAGCGAGAGGCGCTGTGTGACGCGCGCGAAGACGACGGGCGTGCTCAGCGAGCCGGCACCGAGCGTCGGCACGAGCAGTGTGACGTCATCTGATCCGTTCTTTGAGCTTCCGTCATCGCGAACGTTTACCATCAGGTTGTAGCGGCCGGGTTTCACCGTGAGAAGCTCTTGATAGATCACGCTTTCGTCGAGACGTGAAACCTCCTTGAAGCTTGCCACAAGGACGCTTTCATGTGCTTCGACCTGCTTTACCGCCTCCGCACCGTTGCGCAATGTGATCGCGACGGTGTAGCCGGCGCGGAAACGGTCGTTCTCCCGCGCGAATGTCAGATTGCCGTTGGCGATCGTGATCGCGACGATGACCTGGGTCGAATCAGCCGCCGCGGACGCCATGAACGAGACGCTGCCGACAAACGGCATCGGGGCGCCGCGCGCGAGCATTCCAAGGTCGCGGTACATCTTCACGCCGTTGAGATTCTCCACTGGCGCGACAGGCGCGGGCTTGGCCGCGGTTGTCGGCGCGCGCGCCGGTGCCTTGGCGGGTGCCTTGGCGGGTGCCGGTGCCGGCGCGGGCTTGGCACCGCTGCACGCCGCGAGAACGAGGAGGGCCAGTGAAGTGGTGGTTCCAGTCCGGAACGACATTCGTCGCATCATCGACACCCGTTTGCGTGAGACCGCTCGATGTGTGCACCACTCTACACTCGCGCCTGTGCTTCTGTTCGCTTGCCAGTCGCGATCGCGCCCGTTAGCTTCGCCCGCGTGGCGCGCGACCCTCTCGTCGGGACAACGCTTTCCGGTTATACCCTCCTCGACCGTGTCGGTGAGGGAGGTACCGCGACCGTCTACCGAGCTCAGCACCCCCAGCATGGCGAAGTTGCCGTGAAAGTCCTGCGTGAACGCCTGCGCCAGGACCGAACTGCGGTCGCCCGGTTTGTGCGTGAAGCGTCGTTCGGCACGAGGGTCCAACACCCGAACGTAGTGCGCACGATCGAAACTGGGCAGTCCCCCGAGGGTGTCCATTTCCTCTCGATCGAATGGGCCGCCGGTGAGCTGCTTGAGGGTTATGCCAAGCGCAACGCACCGCTCCCATACGACGAAGTCTCGACGATCGTGCTGCAGATCGCGGACGCCGTGAACGCCGCGCACGCGAGCGGCATCGTGCACCGCGACCTCAAGCCAGAAAACTTGATGTACGACCCCGCGACCCGCAACGTAAAGCTGCTGGATTTCGGGATTGCGACGGCAACGGACGTGACGCAGGATGAGCGCCTCACGCGCGCGGGATTCTTTGTCGGAAGCCTGCTGTACGTGGCACCGGAGGCGCTCTCGGGAGAGGTCGTGACACCGCGCGCCGACCAGTACAGTCTGGCAGGCATCGCATATCTCCTGCTCTCCGGCGCGCTTCCGTACACGGCAAAGGCACCCCGCGAAATGTTCACGCAGCTCCTCTCAATGCCGCCGATCCCGCTCAACAAGGCAAAGCCGGGTCTGTCGTTCCCGTCCGCGGTCGAGCAGGTGATCATGCGCGCGCTTTCGAAGAATCCCAAGGACCGCTACCCGGATGTCGTCTCATTCGCAAAAGCGCTCGCCGACGCACTCGCTTCCGGCCAGGCTGGTTCGAACGAGGGTAGCTTCATGTCCAAAATGAAAGGACTCTTCCGGAGCAAGGGACCCGCGGTATAGGTGCCCTGGAATGCATCTCGCAAACCGAACGGTGCGGAGCGCGGAGATGGAATGCGGAAGGCGGGATTTCGGCCCGGCGCGGAGTGCGGAAGTGGAATTGGAATTGAGAGTTCGGGGCCGAGCGTAGCAGCGAGTAGTCTCGAACAGCGAGTGAGAGGGTGACCTCGAAGTGGGTTCGCGCCCTCTCGCATCTCTCGTGGCGACTCACCCCTCTCCAGCTCCCCCGACATCCCGAATTCCATCTCCGCGCTCCGCACCGGGCCGAAATCCCGCAGCTCCGCATCCCTCTCATTACTCATCGCTCTCCGGAGCGATCGTCTAATTGCGAGATGCTCTCTAAGCGGGCAGTTGTGGTGCGGGCCCCTCGGGTGTGTCAGCGGGCAGCCACACGGTGAAGACCGACCCGCGCCCCTCCGCGCTGTCGACCGTGATATCGCCGTTGAGCAGGCGTGCAAGCCGCCGCGAGATCGCAAGCCCGAGGCCTGTCCCGCGCCGCATCGAGTCGCCCCGCGGGCCGGCGTTGACCTGCTCGAACTCGTCGAATATCCGCTCGAGATCCTTCGCCACGATCCCTACGCCGCTGTCCGTCACCTGCAACGCGACCCACGGTCCGCCCGTGGCAAGCAATGGACGCCTGTTCGCCGCGGACGCGAGCGCCAGCAACTCGTCATCCGAGACGAGCGACGCGCGCACCGCGATGCTTCCGTCCGCGGTGAATTTGATGGCGTTGCCGAGCAGGTTCACGAGGATCTGGCGCAGGTGCGTGGGGTCCGTCGCGATGCGCGGCAGCGCGGCTGGCACCGCGATCGAGAATGCGAGCTTCTTCTCGTTCACGAGCGGTTCGACCTCCGACGCCACGTCGATCACGAATGGGCGGAGCTTGATGAGCTCTGTGTGCACGTCGAGGCGCCCGGCGGCCATCTTCGCAAGATCAAGCACCTGCTCGACGAGCTCCCGCAGGTGGTTGGCCGATGACTCGATCCGCTCGACGGGACCGATCTGCCGCGGCGTCAGCTCTCCGTACGCGCCCTCACGCAGCAAATCGACAAATCCGACGATCGCTGCCAGCGGCGTGCGGAGTTCGTGTGAAACGTTCGCGAGAAACTCGCTCTTGGCCCGGTTCGCGCGGTACAGCTCCGCCGACAGTTGCTCGAGCTCGGCGGAGCGCTCCGCGAGACTGCGTGCCTGCCGACGCTGCCGTGAAAGTGCCGCGATGAGGGCGCCGACCGCAATGACGACAACTCCCCACAGTGCCGTCGCAGTCACACCCGGATGTCCCACGGGCCGTAGTTCGCGCACGCCGATTCCGCCCCGAGCATTGACGCTCGCATCACCGTTCCCTAACCTCCGCAGTCATGACGCCACACGAACGTTTGCTCGACATGCTCGCGACCCGGTCCGCACGCACGGGATCCTTCACGCTTGCTTCGGGGCGGCACTCCAGCCTTTACATCGATGCACGTCTCACGACAATGAGTCCCGACGGCCTGGCGACGATCGGCCCGCTCGCGCTCGCCGCGCTGCGGGAATCCGGCTGGAATCCCGACGCCGTCGGAGGACTCACACTCGGCGCTGATCCGGTGTCGTATGCGATTGCGCACGCCAGTGCGCTCGCCGCAACGCCGATTCGCGCCTTCACCGTGAGGAAAGAAGCGAAGGCGCACGGAACAGGCAAGTTGATCGAAGGACCATTTCGCGCGGGGGACCGCACGGTCGTCATCGAAGACGTCATCACCACCGGCGGCTCCGCGCTGCGCGCCGTCGAGGTGGTGCGCGCGGCGGGCGGGGTGGTCCTGGGGGTGCTCGCGGTCGTAGATCGGGAGGAAGGCGGCCGTGATGCTCTCAACGCCGCCGGACTTTCAGTCATTGCCCTCGCGCGCGCCGCCGACATCCTCGCGCGAATGCCGCGTCCGGCGTAAAGTCCGTCGCTACGCCACCGCAGTGTGGCGCGCCAGCCCCCGACGCATCCCCGGCCGCACGACGAGCGGCCTGAGCGCCCGCAGCACGCGGATGTTCGGATGCACGAGTTCGCGCCGGAACCGGTTGAGCATCCGGTCGCCATCGTAGGTGCAGCGAAATTCTCCCGCCGTAATGCGAAGCGTCGTCTTCACGTGCCGGCCAAAGCTCTGCGGCGACGAATAGTCCAGATGGTTCGCCACGTCTGAAATCGAAAGGCCGGGATTCTCAAAGAGGCGCGCCGCCCTGATTAGGCGTGCGAACGCGAGATAGCGCTTCGGCGCGGGAAGTTTCGCGCGGAAAAATCGACTCATCAGCGTACTCGGGAGCACGTTCAGGCGCCGCGCGAGCTGGCGCACGGTGGACGCACGAAACTCCGGTATGAACAGCGCCTCAAAAAACTGCCAGCAGTCTTCGTGCGCGCCGCGCAAGTCGGCGCGGAGCGCCGCGATCACGGCGCGGTCGGCGTCCTTCGTCGCCTCACGTCCGAGCGCGGCGCGAAGCCGGCCCCACCCATCCGGCTCTCGCACGTCGATCAACGTCCGGATCCCGCAGTTGCCAAGCGCCAGCACTGCCTCGGCGGTAGTGTCGCCCGCGCTCGAAAGAAGCGCGAGCGTTGGAACCCGCGGAAACGCGCGCACGACAGCCGCCATCTCCGCCGGTTCCTCGCGCACGCACCGCCCGACCGACACGATGAGCGCGCTGATGCGGCGCTCCTTCAGGTCGCGGTACACCTCGCTGATGCTATTGCGGTGGATCGTCCGGTAGAGGCCGACCCCGGCCGCGTCGACCCGCTGGCGTTCGACTGGTTCGATCATCGTGGACACTGGAGGAATGCGCCGGGCGCTGGACGTCGTCGTCATTGGCCGCCTTTAGGGAATGGTGAGTCGTTCGACCCGTGGGAGGATTCGCACGACTCGTCACCCCGCCGTCACCGTCGCCCCAGCGCCCGCCCCATCCACTGTCACCTCAAGCATGACGACCCGCCACGGGATACTATTGGGAGAGAGGAATCCCTCGGCCGGACGGTCGCGACGCAGTGGCTCGACTTCTGCTTCGAGGAAAGTCCGGGCTCCATGGACATGCTGCCAGGTAACTCCTGGGCACCGGTAACACGGTGACGGACAGTGCCACAGAAAACAGACCGCCCTCGCGAAAGCGTGGGTAAGGGTGAAAAGGTGGGGTAAGAGCCCACCGCGTTCGTGGTGACACGGACGGCACGGCAAACCCCAGCTGGAGCAAGGCCGAATAGGCGGCGAGAAGCAGTCCTCTTCGACAGAGACGCCGCGGGTAGGCCGCTAGAGAATGCGGGCGACCGTATTCCGAGAGAAATGACCGTCCGAAGTTTTTTCTTGCTTCGACAAAACCCGGCTTATAGGCCGAGGGAGTCTCCTCTCCGCACGATGCCGATGATGTTACGATGTGCCGTCACCGCTGTTGCAAGCCTTGCACTGCTTGCCGCATGCCGGAGTGGAACGGTTCCGAATCAGGTCCTCACGAAACCGGCGCCCGTCCGCCACGCGGCGCCACCGGTCGCCCGCTCGGCAGGACGCTGGGTCTACCACCGGTCCACGATGCCGCAGCGCTTCGCTGTCGATCAGCGGGCGGTGATTTCCATCAACACCGACACCGTCACGCAACTCGACTCGGCGTCGTCTCACATGGAGCTCACGTTCAGCGAACTACCTGTGACGGATGGTGTGAACGGCACCGTCGACACCGTGCTCGTCGGAGGTGCGGGACGGGCGCCGGCAACGCCAGCAGGGCTCAGCACACCGTTTCCGTTCCATGCCGCTTTTGCGGTGCCCCAGGCGCAACTCGAGTTCACCGCCCCGCTCGATAGCACCCCGTGTTCATCCGTGGCGCTCGCCGCAGCGCAGTCGCTGCGCGATCTCTGGTTTCTGCCGCCGGATACCCTGCGGGACGGTTCGACGTGGTCGGATTCTTCGTCGTTCGTCAGTTGTCGTGATGGAATCCCGCTCCGCGCAACGATCCACAGAATGTTCCACGTCTCGGGCGCCGCCGTGCGGGATGGCCACACCGTGCTCGCGATCTCGCGCTTGTCGCGCACGTTGCTCAGCGGCCAGGGCCTGCAGTTCGGCGATTCCGTTGCCGTGGCTGGATCCGGGAACGGTCAGCTGACCTACCAGTTCGATCCTGTCAGCGGCGAGGTGATGTCCGCGACCGGCAACGCAACGCTTGATTTCTCCTTGCGCAGCAGCCGGCGCACGCAGATCGTGCGCCAAAGTGCGGAGATACGGATCGGGCGGCGCTAGTCGACGAGGCGGAGCGGCATCAGCAGGCAGAGATACTTCGCCGGATCCGACCAGCCCTCGGGCTCGATCGTCGCCGCGCGCTCCGGCGCCTTGAACGTCAGGCGAATCTCTTCCGTCGGCAGGTAGCGGAGGATCTCGAGGAGATACGCCGCATTGAACCCGATGTCGAGCGGATCGCCGTCATAACGCACCGGGAGTTCATCCTGCGCTTCGCCGAGGTCGGGTGTGCTGACGCTGAATTTCAGCATTCCCGAATTGAACGAGAGGCGAATACGGTGCGTCTGGTCTGACGCGACAACCGACATGCGCTTGAGTGCGCCGGTGAGCGCAACCTTGTCGATGATCGCGTGTTTATCGTTGTCGCGCGGAATTACCTGGTCGTAGCTCGGGTACGGTCCCTCGATCAACCGTGTATATACCGCGGTGAAAGGTGACCGGAAACCGACGTGGTTCTCACCCTGCGCGACTTCGAGTTCTTCTTCCGCCGGGAACAGTCTGCGAATCTGCTCAAGCGCCTTTGGCGGAATAATGAGGTCGCTCGTGGAGCCTGACACGGTTTTCACCGGCACATCCATCTTCGCGAGCCGATGTCCGTTGGTCGCCACCATACGCATGTGCTCGGGGCGCAGCTCCCAGAGTACGCCGTTGAGAATCGGCCGGCTCTCCTCGGTCGACGCGGCAAACGCCGTATGCGAGATGAGCTTTTGGAGGTCACCGGACGGAATTCGCAGCGCTTTCTCGAATTTTACCGCGGGAAAACTTGGAAACTCGCTCTTCGGCAATCCCAGGAGCTTGAACTTCGACCTCCCGCACTCGAGCGTGATCCGTTGGTCACCAGCGGCAGAGAGCTTTACCGGTGCCGGCGGCAGCTCTCGTGCGATCTCAGAAAGTTTCCTGGCCGGAATCGTGATCGCCCCGGCAGCCTCGACGTCCGCGATGACTTCGGTGCTCACCGCGATATCGAGGTCGGTACCGGAGATTCGAATCCCCTTCTCGGTGGTCTGCACGAGAAGGTTCGCCAGCACTGGAAGGGTCGTCTTGGATGGGACCGCGGGCGTGACGGCCGCCAACCCTTCTTGCAGTTTCTCACGCGAGATGGTGAAACGCATTCCCTACCTGAGTCCAGGATGAGGAGGATGTGGATCCCGCGCCTTCTCTAACACTTACTGGAATTGAATTGCAAATTCGCAGTAGAAGTAGTAAGGCGTGGAAAGGGGAAAAGCAATACAAGTGGTTCTGCTACTTGGACTTCTCGGTCTTCACTTGATGTGGACCCGATGTGGGAACCGGGGGACAGATAGTGTACAGATCAGGCATCGGTTCAGGTTAGGCAGGTGTTTGTGGACTCAGGGTTCATGGCGAAGACTTTCCCGCATCTTCTCCACACGCGATCGAAAAACAGAATCTTCCTTCATCATCTCGGCAACGCGTTCGAGACTGTGAATGACGGTCGAGTGGTCTCGGCCGCCGAACGCCTGCCCAATTTCGACGAGCTGCATCCCCAGCAGCTCGCGCGACAGGAACATCGCGACCTGTCGCGGGACCGTAAGCATCTTGGTGCGGGTCTTCGACTGCAGGCCCTCGATCGAGACTGACCACTCGTGTGCGACGCGCTGCTGAATAAAGCGCATACGATCTTGTCGCGAGGACCGCGGCGGGGCAACATCATTTGCTTTCAGCTTGTCGCGAAGCGCTTCACGTGCGAGGTCGACGGTGACGACCCGGTGCTTCAGCGATGCGTAGGCGAGGAGTTTGATGATGGATCCTTCGAGTTCGCGCACATTTGCCTGAACATGATCGGCGATGAAGTGCAGCACGTCATCGGGGATCGTATGCTCGAGATGATCGAGCTGCGCTTTTTGGCGCAGGATGGCGATGCGGTGTTCGAGGTCTGGCTGGGTGACGTCGGCGACCATTCCCCATTCGAAGCGACTGACGAGGCGTGCTTCGAGGCGTGGAATCTCTGACGGTGGCCGATCGCTCGTGAGGACGATCTGGCGGCCGGCTTCATATACGGCGTTGAAGGTGTGAAAGAACTCTTCTTGTGTCGTTTCCTTGCCGCCGAGGAAGTGAACGTCGTCGACGAGGAGAAGGTCCGTTTCACGGTAGCGGCGACGGAAATCGTGCATGGCTCGGCGGGCGATCGACGTGATGACGTCGTTCGTGAACTGCTCCGTGCTGATGTACATCACTCGACAGGTGGGATTGCGCTTGAGTATTTCGTGCGCGATGGCCTGCATGAGGTGAGTTTTGCCGAGCCCGGTGGCGCCGTAAATGAAGAGTGGGTTGTAGGTCTTGCCTGGTGCTTGGGAGACGGCGGTGGCCGCAGCTGTGGCGAGCTCGTTGGAGCGTCCGACGACGAATTGATCGAAGACATAGCGGTCGTTAAGTATGCTCAGGATGACGTTATTATCATTCTTTGGTGTGCTGATACTGGCGCCATTTTGAGGAACAAATAGGTCCATTTGCGAACGTGATAGGCGCTCGAGCTGCACCTTGATAGCAATCTTTATGGGATGGCCGAAGCATGGCGGTCCATAACTTTCGAGCAGCGAGCTATGCTTGCTTTCATTCCACTCGACCGACCACTGGTCGGGAGCGGTGAGGATCAAATCGGTTCCCGAGAACTCCGCAGGCAGGAGCGGCACCAGCCAGGTGTTGACGACGTGTTCGGGAAGCTCGGTTCTCGCGCGGTCGAGAAGGCGAGACCAGGCTTCAGTTGCGGAGAGGGTCATTTCATGCCGAACGAGTGTAACGCGTGTGGAAAAAGGTGGGGGCCGATACTACCTGTCTGATGTGGACAAGTCAACACTCGCGAGAGCAAACCAGTAATCGCCGGACTTGATCTATCTCCAACGCTCGACTACGTTTAGCGTTCTGTCGTACCACGCAATGACTAAAGTTTTTTTGGAGTTGATATGGGCAAGCCGACTTACCGTCCGCGAAACAAGCGTCGTATCGCAACGCATGGTTTTCGTGCGCGGATGGAGACGAAGTGGGGAAGGGAGACGCTGAGCCGCCGTCGCAAGAAAGGGCGCAAGCGCTTGACCGTCAAACTCCCGTCGAAGTACGCAGGCATCTGACCGTCGCCGCTTCCCGCGAGCCTTTCGGCTTACGCGGGAAAGCGCGCTCGAGGCTGTTCGCCTGCAAGGGAAGCGATTCCGAACCGCGCATCTCGAGGTTCGGTTCATCGCTTCCCTTCTGCGTCACCCCAGGGCGGGGATCATTGTGCCGAAGTATTCGCATTCCGCCGTGGAGCGCAATCGCGTGAAACGCCGGCTTCGCGAAATCGTACGGATCGATGTGCTCCCGGCGTTGCCGAACATCGATATGGTCGTGCGCGCGCTGCCCTCGGCGTACTCGGCGGGTGTCGGGGAACTGCGCGAGCAATGCGTGCGCGCGTGCGGCCGTATAGCTGACGCGCGATGATGCGCAGGCTTCTCATTCTCTTCGTTCGCGCGTACCAGACCGGTATCTCGCCGCTGCTTCCACCGTCGTGCCGCTATTATCCGTCTTGCTCCGCGTACGCGATCGAGGCGCTCGAAAAGCATGGTGCGCTGCGGGGTGGCTGGCTGGCGGTCCGCCGCATATGCAGATGTCATCCATTTCGGCCCGGCGGATTTGATCCTGTTCCCTAACTCTCGCGCATCCCGCTGATGGACAAGCGTCTACCGCTCGCTGCTGCGCTGATCATCGTCGTGCTGTTCGGCGTACCGCTCCTGTTTCCGCATCCGCCGGTCCCGGCAAAGCCGGCGACCGCGGATTCTGTCAGCAGGACCACCACGCCGGCACCGGACATCGCCGTCGCGCACGCCGTTCCTGTCGCACCGGTGGCGGCACCGCCCGCCGCGGCACTGCGGGCCATCAAGGCCGACACGATCGTGGAACAGAACGCCGTGACGACCACTTGGTTCAGTTCGATCGGCGCCGCACCGCTCGCGATACAAATCGACAGCTTCATCGCGCTGAACGGAAAGGGCGGGCGGGTGATGCTCAAGCACGGAGAGACACCGCTGCTCCGGTTCCGCGTGATCACGCCGACGGACACGATCGCGCTTGACCGGATGGCATTCACGGCGACGAAGACCGCGAGCGCGAACGGGGGGAGCGTCCTTGCGTTCACTGGATCGAACGGGAAAGAGCAGGCGACGATCCGCTACAACATTGTCAACGACAACTATCTCTCGACGATCTCGGTGGATGTGACCGGCGCCGCGTCTCCGGCGTTCCTGCTGGTCGACCTGCCGGGCGGCTTCGATACACAAGAAGCGGACACGGTCGGTGACCTGCGCGCGCTCGCGTACTCGGTGAAGCCGGTCACGCAGAGTGCGCGTGGAACCCCGTTCAGCAAGCTCGACTCCGGCGAGAAGAAACTCGAGCCCGGCCCGCTTTCGTGGGTTGTCGCGAAGAACAAATACTTTCTCGTTGGCCTGTTGCAGCCCGTCGGGGGCCGGCCGTTTGCCGAGGCGCATCTCGAGGGCGGCGCACGCACGCGGAAGCAGGCGACCAATGCATCCGCCACCGCAGTGATGCCGCTCGACAACGGCCACGCGACATTCGAGATGTACGCGGGTCCGCAGTCCTGGAAGCGCCTGCATGCCATTGGCCGCGAGTTCGAGACGGCAAATCCGTACGGCGGATGGCTGCAGCCCGTCGTGCAGCCGTTCTCGACGATCGTGATGGCGACGCTGCTCTGGATGAAGAAGACGCTGAACTTCAGCTACGGCTGGGTGCTGGTGATCTTCGGCATCGCCGTACGGTTGCTCATGTGGCCGCTCAACCAGGGCGCGATGCGCACGAGCATCAAGATGCAGCGCATCCAGCCCGAGCTCACCGAAGTCCAGAAGAAGTACAAGAGCGATCCGACCAAGCAGCAGGCGGAGATCATGCGGGTGTACAAGGAACACGGCATGAGTCCCTTCAGCACATTCTCGGGGTGTCTCCCGATGCTGATCCCGATGCCCGTGTTCTTCGCGCTGTTCTTCGTGTTCCAGAACACGATCGAGTTCCGCAACGTGCCGTTCCTCTGGATGCACGACATCTCTCTGCACGATCCGTACTACATCCTTCCGATCCTGATGGGCCTGTCCATGCTGTTGGTCTCGTGGATTGGCATGCGCAACTCGCCGCCGAACGCGCAGGCGAAGATGATGATGTACCTGATGCCCGGCATGTTCGTGCTCATCCTGTTCAATACCGCGGCGGGCCTGAGCATCTACTACCTCACGCAAAACATCGCCTCGCTCCCACAGCAATGGCTCATCTCGAATGAGCGGGCGAAAGCGAAGCAAGCAGGGTGACGACGTTCCTCGCGCACCGCGCGTGCGCGAGGACACGATCGTTGCGGTTGCGACCGCCGCGGGCCGCGCCGCAATTGCCGTGGTGCGCGTGAGCGGGCGCGACGCCGTCGAGATCTGCCGGCGCGTGATCGGCGCGGCCGCACCGTGGCCACCGGCATCCCGCCGCGCCACGCGGTGCCGCATTCACGATGTCGACGATCCTGCAACACTGCTCGACGACGGCCTCGTCACGCTCTTTCCCGCCCCGCACTCGTACACCGGTGAAACGGTCATCGAACTCGGCGTGCACGGCGGTGCGTATGTTCCCGCCGCGGTCATGGCCGCGATCGTGCGCGCCGGCGCCCGTCCCGCCGAGCCCGGCGAGTTCACCGAGCGCGCGGTACTCGGCGGCAAGCTCGATCTCCTGCGCGCCGAAGCGATCGGCGACCTGATAGATGCGCGAACACGCGCGATGCATCGCACCGCGCTGCAGCAGCTCTCCGGCGCGCTCTCGCGGCACCTCGAGTCGCTCCGCGCCGGCGTGATCGAGCTCGAGGCCCTCCTCGCCTATGACGTCGACTTTCCCGGCGAGGACGACGGTGACCTGCCGCGCCGGCGCGTGCTCGGCGCATGCGACGCAGCCGTCGCGGCGCTCGACACGCTGCTCGCAACCGCGCCGGCGGCGGAGCTTGCGCGCGATGGCGTGACCGTGGTACTGGCCGGGCCGCCGAACGCGGGGAAGTCATCACTGCTCAACGCGCTGGTGGGCGAGTCACGCGTCATCGTCAGCGATTCGCCCGGCACGACACGCGATGCGGTGGACGTGCTTCTCGAGCACGATCCGTGGCCGTTGCGCCTGGTCGACACCGCCGGTCTGCGCGACAGCGCAGATCCGGTCGAGCGTCTCGGCATCGAGGTGAGCGCGCGGTGGCTGGCGCGCGCGGATGTGGTGGTCGCGTGCGCCGAGACGGGCGCGTCGCTCAGGGAGACGATGGCAGCGGTCGCCCGGCTTTCCGCTGCGCCAGTCGTCTGTGCGCTCACGAAGTGCGATTTAGTACCAAAGGGCGACAAAATGCCGGAAACGGACCCCGCTGTCATCTCCGTCAGCGCGGCGTGCGGCACCGGACTCGCCGCACTCCTCGTGGCAGTGACCAATGCCACCCGCTCCGCCATCGCCCTTCCCGACGCGGAGACGCCGGTAATCACCCGTGCGCGGCACCGGATGGCGCTCGAGTGCGCGCGCGCGGAGCTCGCCGCGTTTCGGGACGCGTGGAACGCCGGCGCGCTGCCGGCGCCAGTGGCCGCGGTTCACGTGCACGCGGCCGTCGCAGCGCTCGACGGGCTGATCGGGGCCGTCGACGTAGACGATGTGCTCGCCCGCGTGTTCTCGACGTTCTGCGTGGGAAAGTAGCGGCGCGCCGGCGCCGCGCCTCAGGCTGTGCGCGCCGCCGTGTCGGAGAGGGACGCGATCTCGCGCGCAGACGCGCGCAGTGCCCACGGAAGTCCACGCTCCGCGATGGCGTCCTCGACCATTCGCGCGCCGAGGAAATATCCGGCGCGCTCGGGCAGGATGTAGCGCTGCACGGTTCGCGACTCGTCGCTCATGCCGCCGGACAGGTAGCGGAGCCGTAAGCCGAGTCCCGTGCGATCGAGGTCGTCCGCCACGGCACGCGAGAGCACGGCCTCGAGCTCGCGGATGCGCGCGTACTGCTTGCGCGCATAGCCGAAGTACTCCCACGGCGCGTGCCCGGCGCTGACCTGGCGCGACGCCTGGACGGCGAGCCCTTCATTGACGAGGTGCTCGCGCAGTGTCGCGCCGCGTCCGGTCTCCCAATACGAGTAGTAGTCCCCCGCCTCCGCGACGAGCTGATGCATTTCGCTGCGGCTTCGCGGTGACGTGTACCGGACGCAGTGCGCGATCTCGTGGGCGAGCCACATCGGGATCAGCTCGGGATCGAGTCCAAGGCCTCTGGTGGAACTGTCCGCGACGCTGGTGAAGTGCTCGAGGCAAACAAACGCAACGCCACGGCCACCAACCACCATCTCGCCGGCGTTCGCCGCGCCCACTCCGACCATGAGCACGACGTCGATGTTACTGTCAACCTCGAACAAACGTGCGCACTGTTCCTCTGCGCCACGCGCCAGCGCGAGCACATCGATGCGTTCGAGCATCGCGCGCAAGTTGCTCCGGTCCGCGCGCACCGTGTCGCGCACGACCTCCTGAAAGTGCGGGCCGGCGGGCTCGATCACATAGTTGTGCCAGTAGGCCTCGAGCAGCGTCCGGTGCGTTTCGAAGTACCCGTGGTATGCTGCGGATGGGTCCGCGCTTTGCAGTACCGCGAAGAAATCGGGCAGCAGATTGATCAGCATGAAGCGGAGGCGATTTCCTGTGCGCGCGGGATGCGACGACGGGACTGCGCGAAGACGACGCAACCGCGCGGAATGTACTGGTACTCGTGTTTGCGAACAAGAGCACGTGAATGCAGGCCAGAATGTGGATGATCGCGATGTGGCGCGGGTCTGGCGCTGATGCCGCCACCGGCGTCGTTACGTGCGAGGCGTCAGCGCGTGCCGAACAGTCGGTCGCCGGCGTCACCGAGTCCGGGGAGGATATAGCCGCGGTCGTTCAGCTCGCGGTCAAGTGCGGCGCACAGGATCGGAACGTCGGGATGCGCGTCGTGCACCCGTGCGACTCCGGCAGGCGAGGCGACGATGCAGAGAAAGCGGATTCGCGTCGCGCCGGCGCGCTTGAGCGAATGGATTGCCGCGACCGCGCTTCCGCCCGTCGCCAGCATTGGGTCGAGCAGCAGGAAGTCGCGCTCGCCCGCGTCGGCCGGCACCTTGAAATAGTAGTCGACCGGTTCGAGTGTCTCGTGATCGCGGTACAGACCGATGTGACCAACACGCGCCGACGGCACCAGCTTGAGGATCCCCTCGACCATGCCGAGGCCTGCGCGCAGGATTGGAACGAGGGTGAGTTTCTTGCCGCTCACGCGC
>JBOHTH010000478.1:0-2544 GCA_050733535.1 Gemmatimonadaceae bacterium
GCCTACGACCGCGCCGAAGATAAATCCGCAAACGACCGCACCGTCTATGGTGTGATCATCGCGATCAGCGTCTGCCACATGTTGAACGACATGATGCAGTCGCTGCTCCCCGCGATCTATCCCAACCTGAAGGCGCAGTTCGGGCTGAGTTTCGTCCAAGTCGGGCTGGTAACTCTTTCATATCAGATCACCGCCTCGTTGCTGCAGCCGATTGTCGGCGTGTTTGCCGACAAGCGACCCACGCCTATGGCGCTGCCGGGCGGAACGATGTTCTCGCTCGTGGGACTGACCGTGCTGTCCCGTGCGCATACGTACGGCATGCTGCTCTCGGGCGCGGCGTTGCTCGGAGTTGGGTCGTCGATATTCCACCCCGAATCGTCGCGCGTCGCGCGCATGGCGGCCGGTCCGCGCGCCGGCCTGGCACAGTCGGTATTTCAGGTGGGCGGCAATCTCGGCTCGGCGCTCGGACCGCTTGCCGCGGCGATATTCGTCGTGCGGTACGGACAGACCGTGCTCGCCGCGTTCGCGTTGCTGTCGCTCCTCTCCGCGACGATTCTCTGGAACGTCAGCGTCTGGTACAAGCACCACGGGCTTGGCCGCCTGCATGCTAGCGCGGCGGCCCAGCTCGGGGCGACGCCGCTGCCGGCGAAGCACGCGCGCAACGGAATCTTCGTGCTGCTCGTCCTCGTGTTCTCGAAATACGTCTACCTCGCGAGCCTTACGAGCTACTACACGTTCTATTTGATCCACCGGTTCCACGTTTCGGTGCAGAACGCGCAGTTGCATCTGTTCGTGTTCCTCGCCGCCGTGGCCGCGGGAACGATCATCGGCGGCCCTATTGGGGATCGTGTGGGCCGGCGTTATGTGATCTGGTTTTCCATCCTTGGCGCGGCGCCGTTCACGCTGCTCCTGCCGATGGCGAACCTGTTCTGGACCGGTCCGCTTAGCGTGGCGATCGGCCTCATCCTCGCGTCAGCGTTCCCGGCGATTGTTGTATTTGCGCAGGATCTCGTGCCGGGGAAGGTCGGGATGATCTCAGGGCTGTTTTTTGGGTTTTCGTTCGGCATGGCCGGGCTCGGTGCGGCCGCGCTGGGCTGGCTTGCCGACAAGACGAGCATCGAGACGGTGTATCAAGTCTGCGCCTTTCTCCCGCTGATCGGCCTGCTCGCGGCGCGGCTGCCGAAGATAGAAGTTCTGCGACGGGGTTGACCAAACTGCAACCACAAAGCTTGCCACGGATCTCGCGGAAACGCGCGGATCGTTCCGTGCGAGCTGAGCGATCCGCGCGTTTCCGCGAAATCCGTGGCAATTTTTTTCTCAACTACGCCGTCCGTTCCGTGGCAAGCTTTTTCTCTCAACTGCAGCGGCAAGAACGCCTGGGCCGCCCGCCGGGCGTTCTCTGGCAAATTGCCCGCCTAGTGATTCAATTCCGTGCTCGCCTTAGCGCGCGCCATTTCTCGCCGGAAAGATCTGCTCTCCGGCGCCTATCCTTCGACATCCGATGACCCGATTCAACAACAAGATTCTTTTCGTGGGCTACGGCGCAGTGGCCGAGTGCACGCTGCCGATTCTTTTCAAGTACCTGGACGTGCCGCCCGCGAACATCACGGTGATGGATTTCGAGGATCGCACGAAAAAGCTCGAACCGTTCATTGCCCAGGGCGTCCGCTTTGTGCGCGACCGCGTCACGAAGAAGAACATGGGCGCGCTCCTTGGGAAATTCGTCGGCGCGGGTGACGTCATCATCGATCTCGCGTGGAATATCGATGCGTGCGAGATCCTCGACTGGTGCCACAAGAAGGGTGTGCTGTACGTCAACACGTCGACGGAGCTCTGGGATCCCTACGCGGTTGGGCCCAAGCAACACCCGACCGAAAAGACGCTCTATTGGCGCCACATGAACGTCCGCCGAATGATGGCGAAGTGGAAAACGAAGGGCCCGACGGCGGTGCTCGAGCATGGCGCAAATCCGGGGCTCATTTCGCACTTCACCAAGCAGGGTCTTCTCGACATCGGCGCCGCGTCGCTCGCGGACAAGAAGTTAAAGGCGAAGGCCGCCGAAAAAATCGCTGATTTCATGAATACGCAGCAGTGGAATTTCCTCGCGCGCGCGCTTGGCGTGAAGGTCATCCACTGCTCGGAGCGTGACACCCAGATCAGCGACAAGCCCAAGCAAGTGGACGAGTTTGTGAACACCTGGAGCATTGAAGGTTTCCGCGAAGAAGGGCAGACAACCGCGGAGATGGGGTGGGGCACGCACGAGAAGGAGCTCCCCACACATGCGTTCAAGCACAAGGAAGGTCCCAAGAACCAGATCTGCCTCGCGCGGATGGGGATGGACACCTGGGTGCGCACCTGGGTGCCCAACTACTCCGTGCGCGGAATGGTCGTGCGCCACGGCGAGGCGTTTACCATTTCGGATCACCTGACGGTGTGGGAGAAAGGGAAGCCCGTATACCGTCCCACCGTGCACTATGCCTACTGCCCGAGCGACGCGGCGATCGCTTCGCTCAACGAGATGCGCGGGTACGACTACAAGCTCAA
>JBOHTH010000479.1:0-9265 GCA_050733535.1 Gemmatimonadaceae bacterium
CCTGGTCTCACCCCTCAAGTCTGAGACTTCCCACTCCCCGCTCGCCCCTCTTGGTCAGCCATCAATGAGTTCACCTCCGCGTAAGGAATCGCCCCCTCCGCAAACGTGAATGTCCCCCTCTCTTTCATCTCTCTAGCCGCGCTCACGAACGCCGTGAGCGCCGCGCGGCTCAGCGACGACCCCACGCTGATCCGCCGCACGCCCATCGCGGCGAGCTCGGCCACGGAAAATCCACCGCTCCGCAGCCCCATCACGACGTTCACCGGTTTCTTCACCGACATGCACACGAGGCGAATCTCTTCGGCCTTCGTGAGGCCCGGCGCGTAAAGCGCATCGGCGCCGGCGGCCTCGAATGCCTGCAGCCTGCGGATGGTATCATCGAGATCCGCGCGGCCGTGCAGGAAATTCTCGGCGCGGGCGACGAGGACAAACGGATATTTGAACGCTCGCGCGGCTTCAACGCAGGCTGTGATCCGCTCGACCGCGTGCGCGAAGTCGTAGATCGGCCGCTTGGGGTCGCCACTCGAATCTTCGATCGAACCGCCGACCAGCCCGGCGACTTCGCCGGCAAGGCGGATTGTTTCCGCGGCGACCTTGGGAGAATCGCCGAATCCGTTCTCGAGATCGGCGGCAACCGGAAGCGTGGTCGCATCGGCGATCGCTTTTGCATTCGCGATGGTCTCGTCGCGCGTCACCGCGCCGGTGCCGTCGCGCTTGCCGAGTGAATACGCGAGGCCGGCGCTCGTCGTGGTGAGCGCGTCGAAGCCCATGCTCTCGAGGATGCGGGCGGTGCCGGCGTCCCAGGGATTGGGAATCATGAACGCGCCGGGACGCGCGTGCAGCTCCGCGAACTTCCGGCCCTTGTCCAGCTGTGACTGACGTTCCGCCATGCATGCCTCGGCTGATGAGCGGTGCTACTCCTGCCTCAGCGCGGTCAACGGATCCACCCTGCTCGCCCGCCGCGCCGGCCACCACACGGCAATCAACGCCACGGCCGTCAGCAGCAGCGGCGCGCTCACGAACACGATCGGATCCCACGCTTTCACGCCAAAGAGAAAAGTAGCGATCAGGCGCGACAACGCGAACGATGCGCCCACGCCCGCTACCACGCCGACGATCGCAAGCCGCATCCCCTGCGCGACCACCATGTTCTTTACCTGCGCGCCGTCCGCTCCCAGCGCGAGACGAATCCCGATCTCCTGTGTGCGCTGCACGACCATGTACGCCATCAGTCCGTAGATCCCGATCGCCGCAAGCAGCAGCGCCGCGCTTCCGAACGCCGTCATCAGCCACATCCTGAAGCGCTGCCGCGACGTGGACGCCTGCACCACCTGCTCCATCGAGTGGATATTCGAGACCGGAAGACCGGTCGACTGACGCAGGCTCTCCTCGATCGCCTTGCTCAGTGCGAGCGGATTGGTACGCGTGCGCACCACCCACGCCATCGGCGAGAGCTTCACGTTCAGCGCGCTCACCGCGTCCGGTATTTGCGCCTGCGGCACGAACATCTGCGGCTGCGGATCATTGTTGAGTCCCTCGTCGCGTGTGTTGGCGACCACGCCGATGATCGTGCGCTGCGGTTCGTTTTCGAACTCGTGCATCACGCCGTGCCCGATGGTGATCCGCTCGCCGATCGGATCGCCCTTCGGCCAGAATTGTTTGGCCATCGCCTCGTTGATCACCACCACCGGCGTCGCCTGCGCGTCGTCGCGGTCGTTGAACGCGCGGCCGCGCTTCACCGCAATCTTGAAGACATCAAAGTACCCGGTCGCCGCGGTCATCCACCCAGCGCCCCCGTGGTATGGCCCTTTGTCGAGCGGGCGCCCCGCGATCGTGAACGGCAGGCCGTACCCGCCCTCCAGCGGCACGCAGCACGTGGCGCTCGCGAGCTCGACTCCGGGAATCGCCTTCAGCTGCGCGACGGCGTTGCGGATCGTCTGGTCAACGCCGGATGCCGAGAGATACTGCGGTCCGGTGAGGGACATGCGCATGGTGAGCACATTTTTCGCGTCGAAGCCAGGGTCGACGTTTCCGAGTGCCTCGGTGGTGCGTATCAGCAGCGCCGATCCCACGAGCAAGACGAGGGCGAGCGCAACCTCGATGACGACGAACATCGACCGCGCCTTGTTCTGTCGGAATCCCGATCCCGCACGTCCGCCGCCTTCCTTGAACGTGGCCGAAAGGTCCGCGCGCGAACTGCTCAGCGCGGGAATCAATCCGAACACGATCCCGGTGCCGAGTGATACGAGCAGCGTGAAGCCGAGCACGCGCCAGTCGAGCCCGACGGCCGCGCCATTCTCGCCGACGTGCGGAAGCCCTGCTGTGTTCACGGAGAGCAGGCCGTGAATCCCGAGCATCCCGATCAGCAGGCCAAGCGCGCCGCCCGCCACCGACAGCACGACGCTCTCCGTGAGCAGCTGGCGGATGATTCGCGCGCGCGATCCGCCGAGCGCGGTGCGGATGGCGATCTCGCGCTTGCGGGTCGCGGCGCGCGCGAGCAGGAGGTTGGCGACGTTCGCGCAGGCAATGAGGAGAACGAAACTCACGGCGCCAGCGAGCACGTACAGCGACTGGCGCACGTTTGCGACGAGCGCCTCGCCGAGCGGCTCGACGCTGAAGTTGACCTTCGGCCCGAGCGCCGTGGGGTATGTGGCGCGGAACGCGTCGCTCGACTGCTTGAGCGCCGCCTGCGCCTGCGCGAGCGTGACGCCGGCCTTGAGCCGCCCCGCGACGGTGAAATAGTGACCTTGGTCGGTGGTGTTCGGATCGAACTGGAACGGCACCCAGACGTCGGGATCGCTGCCGGCGATCTCGGCAAACGAAAAGTCGTTCAGCACACCCACCACCATGTGCGGCTCGCCGCTGAGCGAAATTGATTTCCCGACGATGTGCGGATCGCTGTTGAATCGCTGTTGCCAGATCGGCTTGCTGAGGATGACGAACTTGCCCGCCGACGGGAGATCCTCCTCCGCCGTGAACGCCTGGCCTTGCAGCATGTGCGCGCCGAAGAGCTTGAAAATATCGGCGGAGACCTGCGCCGACTTGAGCTGCTCGGGCATCGTTCCACCCGTGTAGTTCATGAAGGTGGTGTTGTACGCGGCGACGTCCTGCAGGGTGGCCGTCTGGTGGCGCCAGAACTCGAACTTCGCGGGCGAGCCGCTGGTGTTCTTCCCCTGCGGCGCCACCGCCTCCAACAGCATGATCCGCGCGGGCTCCGGATACGGAAGCGGGCGAAAGAGCACCGCGTTCACGACCGAGAAGATTGCGGTGTTCGCACCGATGCCGAGCGCGAGCGCGGCGATCGCGGCGAACGTGAACCCGGGACTCTGCCGTAACATCCGGAACGCGTGCTTCAGGTCCTTGAGCAGGGAGTCAATCAGCATCGTGTTCGTCTCGGGTGGAGGAGTGACGCCGGTAGGATTGGACACTACGCGGCCATCTAAAGGTTGCCGCCGTGAGACGCGACCGATACGGTGGGTCCGTTTCGTGACACATGAATCTGCCAACCATCCGCACCCGTAATGTCTCTAACACAAGCGTGCGTTGGAGCACCGTGCTTTCTCACCTGCAAACAATCGAATGTCTGGCTTGATCGCTATTCTCGGACTGGCCTTTGCGCTGCAGTCGCCGCACAATATGCAGTCGAATGTGGACTCTGCGAGCGTGGCGAGAGGCGGACTCCCGCCGACCGCGCGCACCGTCCCCGTCCGCGCCGCAAAGCCGCCGGTGATCGACGGCGTCGACAGCGACGCCGTCTGGCGCACGGCGAAAGTCATCTCGGACTTTCAGGAATGGCAGCCGACCGAAGGCGCGAAGGCGCGCTTCCGCACGGAAGCGAAAATCGCCTACGATGCCGCCAACCTGTACGTCTTCGTGCGCGCGTTCGATCCGCACCCGGACAGCATCATCAAGATCCTGGAGCGGCGCGACACATGGACGCCGTCCGACTTGATCTGGGTTTTCGTGGACTCGTTCCACGACCACCGCACCGGCTACGAGTTCTGCGTCAACGCTGCCGGCACCAAGATCGACCAGGCGATCTATGACGACGGCAACGAAGACAACGCGTGGGACGCCGTGTGGGACGTCGCGACGCGCGTCGACTCGCTGGGATGGACCGCCGAGTACAGGATTCCGCTCTCACAGTTGCGCTACGAGGCGGCGAAGGATCACACCTTCGGGATCATGATCGGCCGCGACATCTATCGCTATTCCGAACGGGAGAGCTGGCCGCTGCTGCGCCAGTCGAAGGCGGGGCTCGTCTCGCAGTTCGGGGAGCTCGGTGGGCTGACCGGCCTGCAGGCGCCGCGCCCGTTCGAGGCGCTGCCGTATCTCATCACGAAGAACTCGGCGAAGATCGCCAACAACACATACTCGTCCGGTTCAAACGTCACGCTCGGCGGCGACCTCAAGTATCGCATCGGGCCGAACCTGACACTCGATGCGACCGTGAACCCGGACTTCGGCCAGGTGGAGTCGGATCCCGCGGTGCTGAACCTCTCCGCGTACGAGAGCTTCTTCGACGAACGGCGGCCGTTTTTCGTCGCGGGGCGCGGGTTGTTCAACTTCAGCGTCAACTGCAGCCAGGTGAACTGCAATAATGAAGGGCTGTACTACAGCCGGCGGATCGGCCGCACACCGGAACTCGCCTCGACGTATGGCGACACGGTACCCGAACAGCCGACGACGATCCTCGGCGCCGCCAAGTTGCTCGGACGATTTCCCAGCGGGCTGGTGATAGGCGTGCTCGACGCCGCCACTCAGCGCGCCATCGGCACTCGCGACACGACGTATGAACCCGCGTCGAACTACGCGGTCGTCCGCGTGCGCCAGGACATGCGCAACGGCAACAGCAGCGTCGGCGGAATGCTCACGGCGGTGAATCGCAGCCTTGATTCGTGGTCGTCGCCTTATCTCGCGCAGAGCGCGTACGTCGGCGCGGTCGACTTTCGGCACCGCTTTCTGAACAACCAGTACGAAGTTTCGGGGTCAGTGGACCAGAGCAGCGTGCAGGGCAGCCGTGCGTCGATTCTCGCGCTGCAGACCAACTCGGTGCACGACTACGAGCGGCCCGACGGCGGGCTCGCGCTCGACTCCACTCGCACGATGCTCGGCGGCGACGCCGAAGAGTTCAAGTTCGACAAAGTCGCCGGACAGCACCTGATGTTCGAGACCGCGTATCAGCGCCGCTCGGCCGGGTTCGAGATCAACGATATGGGCTACCTGCGGCGCGCGGATCAGACGTCGTGGAACACCTGGGTGGGGTGGTTCGACCGTCGCGCGACGTCGTGGTATAACCGGCTCCAGTGGAACAACAACTGGTGGCAATACTGGACGACGAGCGGGCTCCCCTTGGAGGCGGCGTACAACACGAACATGCATCTCACGTTCAAGAACAACGTGTCGTTCAATGCCGGCGGCACGATGGGCCAGCTCGGAACGACGTACAACGACCGCGACGCGCGCGGGGGGCCGGCGTTTCGTCAGGATGCGTACTTCGCGCCGTGGGCCAGCATCTCCGGGGACGACCGGCACGCCGTCGTGCCGATCGTTTCATATAACTATTTCAGCGGCAGCGGCGGGCGGAATACGTCGACGAGCCTGTCGCCGGAGATCGATGTGAAAACGGGCGGGCGCTTCAGCTCGGCGTTCGCGTTCAGCTGGTCGCACAACATCACCGACAACCAGTGGTACGGAAATTTCACGGATGGGGCGGACGTCACGCACTACACGTTCGGGCATCTGGATCAGTACACCACGTCGGCGACCATCCGCCTGAACTACACGTTCACGCCGAATGTCTCGCTGCAGGCGTACATGCAGCCGTTCATCTCCAAGGGGACGTACTCGGACATACGCGAACTCTCGTCGACCCCTCGAGCGTCGGATTACGACGCCAGATACTCCGTGTACGCGGATACGTCCGTCACGAATGAGCCGGGCGCGTTCAACTTCAAGGAGTTCCAGTCGAATCTCGTGTTCCGGTGGGAGTACAAGCCGGGATCCACGTTGTTCGTCGTCTGGAACGAGGGGAAGCAGGGCGCCACGCCGCTCGAGGGAACCGCGAGTTTCGGCGGGGACGTTCGCGACCTGATGAGACTGCACCCGGCGAACACGATCATCGTCAAGATGTCGTATTGGCTGAATTGGTGACTGCGAACTGCAGGGGGGAGTGGGGAGCGGGAAGTCTCAGACTTGAGGGGGGAGACGAGGGGGGAGCGGGGAGCGGGAAGTTGAGGGGCCAGGGGCGAGACCAGGGGTAAGGTCCGACGAGATCTGAGCGCCGCCCACGCGCGTTCGGCGGTTGCAACCTTCGGCGCACCAGCCGTGTCCAACGGGTGGATATAGACAGGCTCTATCCTCGGATATAGAATGCCTATACCCTCAGTTCACTCGCGGAGACCCACGGCATGGCCACACACACCCCCGCGCTTACGCGCATCGAGCTTCTCCAGGGAACGCTCGACCTGATCGTCCTGCAGTCGCTTCGTTGGGGGCCGCAGCACGGATACGGCCTCGTCCAGCTGATCCGCGCAACGTCACGCGGCGTGCTGGACGTGGACGCCGGGTCGCTCTACCCCGCCCTGCACCGGCTGGAGCGTCAGCGTGCGGTCAAGGCCGCGTGGGAGCTCTCCGAAAAGAAGCAGCGTGTGCGCGTGTACCGCCTCACGCCCGCGGGCCGCAAGCGGCTCGCCGTCGAGCGTTCGCGGTGGGAGCAAATGACAGAGGCGATGAACGCTCTCTTCACCCCGCTCGCACCGGAAAAAACGTGAGCCTCTTCGGCGGCTTCTTCCGGTCGCGAGCGCGGCGCGACGCCGAGCTCGAGGCGGAGCTCGCCAGCCACCTCGCGATGGACGTGGACGCTCGACTCGAACGCGGCGAGTGGGCGGTGCGCGAGCTGTCCACCAACAAAATCATCGCTCTGTGCGCACAAGGACGGCGTCATTCGGCATCATCAGGCGCGCAAGGAGGTCAGGACGGGCGCGCGATCGTTACCGTTCCAGCCGTCGAGTCGAACGTTGCAGTGAACATCGCCAGGCCCGTGGGGGCCGGTCCGTTCACCAGCGCCCCCGACTTCGCAAACGCCGACCCATGCGCCGGGCAGTGAAATCCCGTCGACGTAATGTCGATCGGTGCAAATCCCGCGTGGGGACAAATCATTGAGAGCGCAACGAACGTCGTCGTGTCGCTCCGGTAGAGCGCGGTTGGCGCGCCGGTCCCTCCGTCAACGCGCGCGACGCCGCCGACATTCGCGAGCGCGCTGAAGTTCGCCACCGTAACGGTGAACGGCCCGCCGAACGCGCCGGAGAACATCCCGCCCGGAGCCGTTGTGCATCCGTCGAGGACGGCGAGCACTGCCGCAGCCGCCGCGGCGGAGATGAAAGTCCGCCGGTCCACTCCGTGTTTGCAGCCTGCGCAGGGATTCATGCCTCAATGATACCCACCCCCGCGCCAATCGGTCATTCCGCTCGAAGCGCCTCGACCGGATCGATCTCCATCGCCTTTCGCGCGGGAATATAGCTCGCCACAAGCACGATCCCGCCGAGCAGCAGCGCAACGCCGATGAAGCTCGCCGGATCGAATGGCGAGACGCCGAACAGCAGCGTGCGCAGGAACCGAGTCACTGTCAGCGCCCCGCCGAGCCCGATTGCGATTCCCGCCGCGCCGAGCACCGCGCCGTGGCCGACCACCAGTCGCATGACGTCCGCGCGCTGCGCACCAAGTGCGACTCGCACGCCAAGTTCCTGCGTGCGCTGCGAAACCGTGTAAGCGATCACGCCGTACACGCCGACGGCCGCGAGCACGAGCGCGATCACGGCGAACGCGCCAAAGAGTTTTCCGTACAGCGCCTGCTGCCAGTACGACTGCTCGATGTTCGCGTTCATGCTCATCACGCGGTACGCCGGCAGCCGCGGGTCGCTCGCCTTGAGAGCTCCAAGCACCGTGCGTGACGCCGCCGCGGGATCACCGTTCGTGCGCACGACGATCGCGGCGGAGTTCCATCCGCCCTGCTGGTACGGCATATAGCCCTGCAGGTCGGGGGCGGACGTGAGCTGGCGATCCTTGATGTCGGCCGCGACACCGACGACGGTAATCCACTGGCGCTTGCTGTCGGTCGCGTTGCCGAAAGTGAACCTCTTGCCGAGCGCATTTTCCGCGCCCTTCCAGAACTTCTTCGCCATGAACTGGTTGACGACAGCGACGCGCCCAGTGGCGCCGCTGTCCGCCCATTCCTGCTCGGTGAACATCCGGCCGACGACGAGCGGCACGCGCAGTGTCTCGAGATATCGTGGCGAAACCCAGCGCACTTCGAGGAGCGGTTCTGCGCCGAGCGCCGCGTCCTGCCCTTCGACGTTGAAGAAGTTGTTGTTGTTATTTCCGCTCAGCGGAATGTTGTTCGCGATTGCCGCCGACACGACTCCTGGCTGGGCGTTCAACCGCGCGAGGAACTGGTCGAAGAACGCAAGCCGCTTGTAGGTGGAGTCGTACGACGGACCCGTAAGCGTCACGCGCAAGGTCAGCAGGTTGTACGAATCGAAGCCCGGCTGCATCCGCTGCATGCCGACGAAGCTCCGGATGAGCAGCGTTGCCCCGGTCAGCAGCACGAGCGAGAGCGCAATCTCGCCGACGACGAGCGCACCACGCAGGCGCTGCCGCGCCCGTCCGGCTGTTGCGCCGCGCGCACCGGCGTCGCGCAGCGTCTCGCTGAGGTTCGGGCGCGCGGACTGAATCGCCGGCGCCAGACCGAACAGGAACGCGGTGCCCACGGCGACGGCGCCCGTGAACAGCAGCACCTGCCCGTCTACCGTGAATTGCATCCAGAACGGAATCCCGCCGAGGATGCTCGCCTTGATCCATTGCAGGAACGCCCAGGCCATCGCCACGCCGAGCGTCGCGCCGGTGAACGCGACGAGCAGGCTCTCGGTAAGCAGCTGGCGCACGATCCTCCAGCGGTCCGCACCGAGCGCTATGCGCACGGCAATCTCACGCGACCGCGACGCCGTACGTGCGAGCAAGAGGTTTGCGACGTTCGCGCATGCGATCAGGAGCACGAACGCGACCGACGCCATCATGAGGAGCATCACCGTGCGAAGGTTCTGCGCGGCATAATCTCGAATGGTCTCGACTTGGGCGCTCCAGCCTGTGTTCGAGTTGGGATACTGCGTGGCGAGCCGCGCGGCGATTCGCTCGAGATTACCGCGCGCCTGCTGGATGGACGTCCCGGTCTTGAGGCGGCCCATCACGCGCCATGAGTGATTCCCGC
>JBOHTH010000480.1:0-4720 GCA_050733535.1 Gemmatimonadaceae bacterium
GCGCGTCTCCTCGTGATAGTACTTGCCGTGGATCAGCGAGGTGAAGCCATCCCGCGCGTAGTTCTCGACGCGCTTCCACACGTTGAGCACCGATCCGCACGTCGTGTCCACCATGACACAGCCCAGCCCCCGGAGCGTCTCGAAGTCCGTGATCGTCACGCCGAACGCAGGGAGAATCACGACGTCGGCGGGCTGCACGGCGCCGTAGTCGAAACCGGTCTCGCCCGGGAGGAGGAAAACGATCCCCATCTCGCGCAGCTTGGCGTTCACGTGCGGATTGTGGATGATCTCGCCGGCCAGGAAGATGCGCCGGTCGGGAAACTTCGCGCGCGTCTGGTACGCGTACTCGACCGCCCGCTCCACCCCGTAGCAGAAGCCGAACTCCTTCGCCAGCCGCACCGTCACGCCGCCCGCGGAGAGCGTGAAGTCGCGGGCGCGAAGGAGATCCACGAGGTGGCCTGTGTAGTCGGAGGAGAGGGTCTCCTGGACCTCCGTCTTGAGGCCAAACCCCTTCCGGAAGTAGGTGCCTTGGTCGGGAACGGTCATGTCCCGTGAAAACTACCCCCGGCACGGCGATTGTGCAGTTTCGCGCTCGCCCCTAACGTTGGTGCCAATGCCCGACCACTTCGACCTCCTCGTGATCGGCGCCGGACCGGCCGGCGAAAAAGGCGCGGCCCAGGCCGCCTACTTCGGCAAGACCGTCTGTCTCGTGGAGCGGGCGCCCAAGCCGGGCGGCAACTCGGTAAACACGGGCGGGCTCCCGTCCAAGACGCTTCGCGAAACCGCGCTCTATTTCTCGGGGCTCCGCCAGCGCGGCCTCTACGGCGTCGAGTATCGCGTGAAGTCCGACATCACGATCAGCGACTTCATGTTTCGTGAGCGCGCGGTCATCGAGTCGGCGTGGCAACTCGTCGGCGACAATCTCGCGAAACACAAGGTCACCACCGTCCAGGGGGAAGCGCGCGTGATCGACGCGCACACCGTGGAAGTTTCGCGCTACCCCGAGGCCGTGCAGCGCCTCACGGCCGATGTGATTCTCGTCGCGACGGGGTCGCACCCCATGCGCCCCGACTCTATCCCATTCGACGGCGAGACCGTCGTGGACAGCGACTCTCTGCTCACCCTCACGGCCATCCCGCGGCGCCTCGTCGTCATCGGCGGCGGCGTGATCGGCTGCGAATACGCCGGGATGTTCGCCGCGCTCGGCGTGCGCGTCACGCTCATCAACGCGCGCGAACGGCTGCTCACGCAGCTCGACCCCGAAGTCAGTGACGCCCTGTGCACCGAGATGACGCGCCGGCTTGGCATTCAGGTCATGCTCAACGCCGAAGTTCGCGAGATCCGTGTCGACGACACCGGCGATCGTGTCGTGGCCGTCACGCTCACCGACGGCACCGAGCTTGTCGCCGACTGCGTGCTCTACAGCATCGGACGCTCGGGCGCGACCGAGGAGCTCGGCCTCGCCGAAGCCGGCGTACGCATGAACAGCCGCGGCTTCATTCTCGTCGACGAGAACTACCGCACCACCGTGCCGACGATTTTCGCCGCAGGCGACGTGATCGGATTCCCGGCGCTGGCCTCGACGTCCATGGAGCAGGCGCGCGTGGCGATGTGCCACGCGTTTGATCTTCGCTACAAACAGCGCGTGTCGCCCGTGCTGCCGTACGGGGTGTGGACCGTGCCGGAAGTGGCGATGGTCGGCGATACGGAGGAGACCGCACGCGCCAAGGGTGTCTCGTTCGAGGTCGGGAAGGCCACGTTCCGCTCGAACATGCGCGGGCAGATCATCGGCGATCTCGACGGGTTCGTGAAGCTGATCTTCCGCCGCGAGGACCAGCTGCTGCTCGGCTGCTCGATCGTGGGCGAAGGCGCGTGCGAGCTGATCCATCTCGCGGCGGCGGTGCTGAGCTTCGGGGGGACCATCGACTACTTCATCCAGGCCGTCTTCAACTACCCAACTCTCAGCGACGTGTACAAGTACGCGGCATACGACGGGCTGCAGCGCCTTGCGCGCCGCAATGCGGCGAGCGGCAGCTTACCCCGCGTATCGCAATAGCTTTTCGCGCACGTCGTCGGGAATCTTTCGGGGCATCATCGTCGGCTTGTCGACCGAGACGACGGTGAGTGATCCCGTGGCGCGATGGGTCCGGTCGCCCGCGCGGTAGACCTCGAACTGCATTGTGATCGCGGACCGCCCGATCCGCGAGAAATGGACCTGCACCACGACCTCCTCGTCGAGCTGCGCCGGCGAATGGAACTCGGCCTGCAGCGCTTTCCGCGGAATCCACACCCCCTTTTCCTCGCGGAGCACGGAAAACGGCAGGCCGCACGCGCGGAACAGCTCCTCTTCGGCGACCTGGAACAGGCGGATATACGCGCCGTAATAGATGATGCCGAACGGATCGCAGTCGCTCCAGCGCACGCGATCGAGCACTTCGAACTTCATGGCCGGCCCCGGGAGGCGAAGGCTGATGGGAGGGTATCGGAGGACATTAGTGAGAACTTAACGCCCGAACTTCTTGCCCGCGCCGACCTGGACCCGTAATCTGGCCATCTATGGCCTCCGCAATGCCCTCAACCGCGCACATACCGCTCGCCCTGACCCCGGTGCGTCCGGCGGAAGCATACGTCCTGGTGGGCGAACGCCTCTGGCTCGATTTCGTGAACAGCGATGACGCGACGCACGCGCGCGGTGAAGCGCGCCACGACGCGCTCGATACATTCGACGGGTTCGTCAACTGGCTGTCAGCCTCCCGGGTGCTTGACGAAGAGCGCGCGACGGCGATGCTCCGTCGCGCTCAGCAGCAGCCGACCGGATCGAGCGCCGCGCTCCACGAAGCGCGCCGGCTGCGCAACGTGCTGCGCGCACTCGCCGAGCGGGGTGATATGCCGCAGGAGCGCGCGACGCAGACCGCGATCGGCGAGATCAACCGCATCCTGGGTCGCAGCGCGGGCTCGCGCCGCGTGGAGCCGCGGTCGGACGGCGGATTCGTGCGGAACTTCGTGACCGCCGGCGACGTGTTCGCAGGGCTGATGATCCCGATCATCGAGTCGGCCGCGGACGCGCTCGTCTCCGGCGAACTCCAGCGGGTCCGCCGCTGCGCGGATCCACGCTGCGCGCGTGTGTTCTACGACGGATCACGCAACGGGAAGCGACGGTGGTGCGACATGAAAACGTGCGGGAACCGCGCGAAGGCAGCGCGGCACAGAAAAAAACTCGCGGGCTAGGCTGTCAGCGCTGAGCCTTGAACGACCCGCTGTGAGCTCATACCTGTGAGCTGATAGCCGTGAGAAAACGGCGACACTTACCGATCTGCGCGGCGATCGGCACACATGGCCGTCACGTCGCGGTGTTCTCACGGCTAGCGGCTCACGGGTATCAGCTCACGGCGGGTCGTTCACAGCTCGCGGCTCACAGCTCAGATGTCGCAGATCGCGAACGCCTCCCCCAGCGACGTGATCGGATCCCGCAGCGGCACGAACTCGTGCGCAAGGAATCCCGTGAACCCCGAGTCCGCGATCGCCTGCGCCACGCGGCGGTAGTTCAGTTCCTGCGTTTGGTCGATCTCGTTTCGCCCAGGCACGCCGCCCGTGTGGTAGTGCGCGATGTGCTGCGCGTTCTCGCGGATTGTGCGGACGATATCGCCTTCCATGATCTGCATGTGGTAGATGTCGTAGAGCAACTTTACACGGGGTGACCCCACGCCCTGCACCACCTGCACGCCGAACGCCGTGTGATCGGCTTGGTAGTCGTGGTGGTCGACCTTGCTGTTGAGGAGCTCCATGCAGAGCGTGACGCCTGAGCGTTCGGCTGTCGGCGCGAGACGCTTGAGGCCGGTGATGCAGTTCGCAATTCCCTCGCCGTCCGACATCCCGGCGCGGCTGCCGCTGAAGCACACGATGTTCGGCACACCGGCTGCCGCCGCGAGCGGAATCATTCGTTCTGCGTCGGCGACCAGCTTGTCATGGTTGTCGGGCCGGTTGAAGCCCTTGGGGATGGTGCCAAAGCCGTTCGCCATCGCACAGGTGAGACCGAACTGCTTGGGCGTGTTCCAGTCGACCTCGTCGAGCAGGTCGATTGCCGAGAGTCCGATCTTCTTCGACGCCGCGCAAAGATCTTCGAGCGAGAGCTTGTCGTAGCACCAGCGGCTCACGGACTGGCGTAGCCGCCCCGCCCGTCGCTCTTCGGTCCTCGGTCCTCGGTCTTCGGTCTTCGGTCCCCAGTTGGCCGCCGCGATCGCGGCCCCGGCAACGGTGCCGATAGCATGCCGCCGATTCACAGTGTACCGCGCCCGATCTCAGCCACCGCGTGCGCTGCCGCGCGCGCCGTCAGCGCCATGTACGTGATCGACGGATTCTGGCAGCCGTTGGACGCCATGCACGCTCCGTCCGTGATGAACAGGTTCTTCACGTCCCACGCCTGGTTCCACTTGTTCAGCACGCCGTCCTTCGATTTGATCGCCATCCGCGCGCCGCCCATCTCGTGAATACAATGGCCGGGCGGGTTCGTCGAGCCATGCGTATGGATGTCCGTGCATCCCGCGGCGTCGAGCATCTCCGACATCGCCGTCTGCATGTCCTTGTCCATCGCGCGCTCGTTGTCACGCCAGCGCACGTCGATATGCGCGGCGGGAATCCCCCACTTGTCCTTCGTCGTGGCGTCGAGCGTGACGCGATTCTCCTCGTTCGGCAGCGTCTCACCCCAGCCGGACGCCGAGAG
>JBOHTH010000481.1:0-2865 GCA_050733535.1 Gemmatimonadaceae bacterium
GACATGGCCTCCCCCTCCCTCCCGGATCCTGCGTTGCGCAACTGGTGCGTGCCGCGTGGCCCGCGACCGCGGCACGATTGCGGCACGCTTTTGGGCACAGTGATGCGGAAGGAATGCGGGGCGGGAAGGGAGGGCTGGGGTATCGCCGAGGGCGCACCCGGCCGCAGCGCGTTTGAAAGTTTTTACGCGCGAGAGGGTCGACCTCGGCGATACCCCGGCCCGACCGTCCGCGCGCACGAACTCAGCCGATAGCTGCCAGCAAGTCGTGCAGCTCGAGCGCGGTCTGGGGCCGGTCGGCGGGCTTCTTGGCCACCGTCCGCATGATCAGCGCGGAAAGCGCTTCAGAAACATCGGAGTTCACCAGGATCGGCTCCGCCGGAGTCTCCTCGAGAACCTTGGCCACCAGCGAGATCTGGTTCTCCGCGGTGATCGGCGGGGAGCCCGTAACGCACTCATAAATCACGCACCCCGCCGCATAAATGTCCGCGCGCACATCGATGTCCTGGCCCATCAGCTGCTCCGGCGCCATGTACTCCGGCGTCCCAACGACCATTCCCTGCTGGGTCATCCCGCTCTGACGCTTGGCGAGGCGCGCGATGCCGAAGTCCATGACCTTCAGCGTGCCGTCCGGCTCGACGACCATGTTCTGCGGCTTGATGTCGCGGTGGATCACACCCTGCTCATGCGCGACCTCGAGCGCGCGGCAGAGCTGCTTGGCCACTGTGAGCGTGGCCGAAACGGGCAGACGGCCGCGCCGCCGAATGAGCTCTTTGAGCGTCGTGCCATCGACGTACTCCATGGTGATGAAGTACACACCGGACGATTCGCCGAGATCATGCGTGCGCACGACGTTGCGGTGCGAGATGCGGCGCGCGAGGCGGATCTCGCTCTTGAACCGCTCGAGCGCGGTCGCGTCCTCGCTCAGCAGTTCCTGCTTGAGCGTCTTGATGGCAATCACTTCACCGAGCTCGCTGTCGATCGCCTTGAACACCATCCCCATCCCGCCGACGCCGAGCACTTCCTTCACCTCGTAGCGCTGCGCGAAGCGCTGGCCGGGCGTGACGCCGACCTGCTGCGCGGCGTTCGCGACGGTGCCGGTCGTGGCGGCCATGCGAACGGTGTGTGCTTCGATCATCGCGCCGCTGTCGAGCAGCGCGACGAGTTCCTGCTTCGCACGAAGATCCGCGAGCATTGCGCGGAACGCGTTGGCGAGTGTGCCGATCTCACCGCCGGCCTTCACGCTGATGTCCGCGGAGTAGTCGCCGTCGGCGGCGCGTCGCGTTGCGTCAACGAGCTGCATCACCGGCCGCGTGATTTGTCGCGCGATCGCAAACGAGAGCAGTCCCGCGACGAGCAGACCGAGCGCGCCGCCGCCGAGGATGATCTCGCGAAGACGATTGAACGCGGCGAACTCCGCGTCTCTGTTCTTGAGCACGAGAAATCCGCCGACCTGCGTGCCGGCCGCCGAGCGCAGCGGCTCGCCGAGGGCGACGTAGTTCGTGCCGCCGATCGTGACATCGAGCTGCATGGTGACTTCGCGGCTGAGCGAGTCAGCGCGCGCCGGATCGGCCGGCGGGACGACCTTCAGTGAACCGATCTCGCGCGCGAGGTCCGCGCTGCGCCCGATGGTCGACGCGACGAGTTGCGGATGGTCGAGCGTGTCGAGCGCGAACAGCGCGAAGTCCACGCCAGTGCCGCCCGCAGCCTTGACCGACGCGGCGAATGCGCTGTCGAGCGTACGCACTGCCATCAGCACGCCGATCACTCCGCCCTGGCTGGTCCCGGAGATCGGCACGGCCACGGCCTGAATGAGCGTCGATCCATCGACGCCGTATGCGCCCTTCGTCGCGCCTCCAAGCGCGCCGCCGATCAGCGCCGACTCGGAGAGATCGACGGTGTCCGCGCCCGGGTCGTTGCTCTTCGCGAGGCGGATTCCACTGGCATCAGTGATCTGCACCCAATTGGCACCGATCTGCGTGACGGCTTCGTGCGACTGGTCGAGCATGTCGCCGGGCTTCTTCTGCTGGACCAGCGAACGGAAATTCCCGTTCTGCACGAACACTTCGGCCTGGCCCGCGAGCGCGCTGCGCCGTTCATCCAGCTGCGTGTTGATCTGCTCGCGCGCGTCGGTGAGCGCCTTGCGAACAGTCGTCTCGGCGGCCTTGCCGGCTGACTGCGACGTGACCGCGAGCATCGCGCCGAGCACCGCCGCGACGACGAACGCGGTGCCGAGAAAAATCTTCGTTGTCAGCGACACGTCAGTACCGAACTCCGTTCGCCGCGTAGTCCTTGCCGAGCTTGTTCTTGTGGGCGACCAGTTTGAAACCGCGCGCATCGAGCGTCACATCTACGCCCGTGAGTCCAGCCGCAGGTATATCGACTTCTTGCGTCACCTCCGGTGCACGCTCGTGCCAGGTGTGCAGCTCGTATTTTCCGGCGGGCACTTTCGGAATGGTCCAGCGGGCATCGGCGCCGGCCTGCGTGTAGTACGGCGTGCTCACCACGACCACGACCGCGGTCATCTGCGCGTGGATATTGCAATAGACCGGAAATGCGCCCGGCTTCTTGAATGAAGTGGACTTTGCGATTCCGCCGCCGTAGGTGCCGAGATCGAACGCCGCGCCGGGCGCGGTCGAGAAAATATTGTGGCTGAAGGGATCCTGGTTTGAGTACTCGACCGTCGATCCCGTGGTGATCACGCGGATATGCGGCGCGAACTGCCGGCCGTTCATCGCCATGTGCGATTGGGTCGCGGAGAAATGCGCGGGTCTGCCTTTCGGCATCAGGTAGATGACGGTGCCGGCAAAATCTTTGGTGATTTCGCCCAGTTTTTCCTGCATTGCAACGCGACCGCTCACTGACCCC
>JBOHTH010000482.1:0-37447 GCA_050733535.1 Gemmatimonadaceae bacterium
CGGATCGCGCAGCTCGAACGGAACGATCCGCGCGTTTCCGCGAAATCCGTGGCAAGTTTTTTCAATGGCGGGGTGCGAACCGACAGCGAGTGGCGCGGGCACTTCGATGACAATATCATGACACCGCACTTCGCGCCACGTGCGCGTACCTGAAGCAGGCATGGTGCCGCGATAGTTTCAACTCAAAGGTTCCACCACGAGAACAGACACTGGAGATGGCATGTCCCGCTTGATAACCCGCGGCCTGACCGCCGCACTCGCAGTCGCAGGAACGTCATTCGCCTTGGCGGCACAAACGGCTCCGCCGCCCGCGAAAAGCGCCGCGCCCCAGCACGCAGCCGCGCCCAAGCCGATGGCGCTCTCAGCCGGCTACGATCCGTCACTCTACTCGGGGTTGCGATACCGGATGATCGGCCCGCTCCGCGGAGGGCGCGTCACCGCGGTCACCGGCGTTGCGTCGAATCCGCAGCTCTACTACATGGGCTCGACCGGCGGCGGCATCTGGAAGACCACCGACGCCGGCCATAGCTGGGTCAACATCTCCGACGGACAGCTCCCCGTCGGCTCTATGGGCGCGCTCGAGGTCGCGCCGTCCGACCCGAACATCATCTACGCCGGCACGGGGTCGTCGAAGATCCGCAGCAACGTCTCGATCGGCAAAGGGATGTTCAAGTCCGTCGACGCCGGCAAGACATGGACGTTCAGCGGCCTGAAGGACGTCGGCCAGATCGCCACGGTGCGCGTGAGCCCGACGAATCCGAATCTCGTCTACGTCGCCGCGCTCGGAAATCCGTACACGCCGAATGTGGATCGCGGCGTGTTCCGCTCTAACGACGGCGGCGCGACCTGGAAGAAAATCCTCTACGTCTCCGACAGCAGCGGCGCTGCGGACCTCGAACTGCAGCCCGGCAATCCGAACGTCGTGTTCGCCTCGATCTGGCACGGCCAGCGCAAGCCGTGGACGATCGTGAGCGGCGCGATGGAGGGCGGCATCTATAAGAGTACGGATGGTGGAGACCACTGGGCCAAACTCGCCGGCGGCCTGCCGCACGAGCTGTTCGGGCGCAGCAACGTCTCGATACCTGCATCACAGCCGAACCGCATCTACGCGCTCATCGAGGCGAAGCCCGGCGCCGGGCTGTACCGCTCGGAAGACGCCGGCGCGACGTGGACGCTGATGAACAACACGCTCGCGATCGGGACGCGCCCGTTCTACTACAACACGCTCGAAGCCGACCCCAGCAATCCCGATGTCGTTTTCGTCGGCGACGAGGGCTGGTTCAAGAGCGTGGACGGCGGCAAGACGTTTCGCCCCGCGCTCGCGCCACACGGCGACCATCACGACATGTGGATCAATCCGAAAAACTCGGACTACATGATCCAGTCGAATGACGGCGGTGCGAACGTCTCGCTCGACGGCGGCCACAGCTGGAGCACGCAGGACAATCAGCCGACCGCCGAGATTTATCAGGTCGCGCTCGACAACCAGTATCCATATCGCGTCTACGGTGCTCAGCAGGACAATACGACGCTGATCGTCCCTTCGCTCGCGCTCGGCGCAGGGCAGGCCGAGGAATGGCGCACCGGCCCGGGCTGCGAGACGGGGCCGATCATTCCGAACCGCACCAACCCGGACATCGTGTACGGCGGCTGCAAAGGTCAGTTCAGCCGCATGAACCTGAAGACCGGCGAAGAAAAACAATATTGGGTCGGCGCAGAGTCGCTCTACGGAAATGGTGGTGCGACGCTGACGTATAGATTCCAGCGAGTCTCGCCGATGGAGGTTTCCCCGCACGAAGCGGCGACGGTCTACTACGGATCGCAGTACGTGCACCGCACGCGCGACGAAGGTGTGACGTGGGAGCGGATTTCACCCGACCTCACCGCCGACCCGAAGGGCGAACCGCAGGAAGCGAGCGGTACGCCAATTACACGTGACGCGACGGGCGAAGAGATGTACAGCGTGATCTATTCGATCCGCGAGTCGCCGATCACGCCGGGGCTGATCTGGACGGGATCGAACGACGGCCTGTTCTACGTGACGCGCGACGACGGCAAGACGTGGGCGAACATCACGCCCAAGGATCTTCCGCCGGGCGGGCGCGTGCAGAACATCGAGCCGAGCCCGCACCGGCCTGGCACGGCGTACTACGCGTACTACCGGTTCCTGCTCGGCGGCGATTTTGCTCCGTACATCTATCGGACCGACGACTACGGCAAGACGTGGACGAAGACCGTCGATGGAATCGCGGGCGACGAGCCGGTGCGCGTCGTGCGTGAGGATCCCGTGCGCGCCGGACTGCTCTACGCCGGCACTGAGTTCGGCATGCATATCTCATTCGACAACGGTGCCCATTGGCATCCGTTCCAGCAGAACTTGCCCGCGACACCGGTGACCGACATCAAGTTCGGCCGCAACGACATGGTGCTCTCGACGCAGGGGCGCGCGTTCTGGATCATGGACAATCTGACGCCGCTCAGGCAGCTGAACGAGAAGATCGCGGCGTCAGGCGCCGCGCTGTTCAGGCCGCAGGAAGCGGTGCGCGGTCCGGGCGGACGCGGGGGCGGCGGCGGCGTGGGTCGCGGCGGCGGAATCCAGTATCCGGCGACCGGCGCGCAAATCGACTACTACGTCTCGCCGAGCATGCACGACGACGTGTCGATCGAGATTCTCGACGGCGCGGGCAAGGCCGTGCGGAAGTTCTCCAGCGTTGCGCCCGCAGCGACGCGGCCAGTGGCGGAAGATGGCGGTGGCGGCGGCCGCGGAGGGCGCGGCGGAAACACACGTCTCGACAAGAACCCGGGCATGCACCGCATGACCTGGGATCTCCGCTATCCCGGCCCGCAGAGCGGCTCCGGTGCCGAAGGCGGCAACGGGCCGGAGGCCGTGCCCGGTCAGTACTCCGTGAAGTTCGTCGCCGGCTCAGTGACCCAGACTAAGCCGCTGACCGTGGTGGAGGATCCGCGCATTCTCCGCGACGGGATTACGCTCGCGGATCTCAAGGAGCAGTTCAACCACAACATGGCCGTTCGCGAGCTGGTGAGCGACGCGAACAAGACTGTGGCTCGCCTGCGCGCGGCGCAGCAGAAGCTGAAAGGCGCGACGGGTGCGCAGGCCGAGGAGCTCGCGAAGCTGAATGAACTGGCGGACAAGCTGATCACCTCACCGATCCGCTACAGCGAGCCGAAGCTGCTGACGCACATCACCTATTTGTATTCGATGACGAACGGTGCGGACGAGAAGCCGGGGAAGGATGCGGTGGATCGGCTGCGGGTGCTGAAGACGCAGCTGGCGGACAGGAAGAAGGAGCTGGATAAGATCCTGGGCCCGGCCATGTAGCGCTACGGATCAAAAGCGAGTGAACTGGTTTTCTGTTGGTTGGTTAAGTGAAGTTGCCAACTACTTCGGTTAACCAACCAACAAGAAACCAGTTCACTCGCAGTTAGAAAGACATCAGCGACCTTAGGGGCCTCTTGGAGCGATACCTTGACCTTCGACAACAATTCCCCCATTGTTGTTGTCGAAGATCAAGGCAACGCACACCACGGGACCCATGGCCGAGCGCACCGATCTCCTGCAGGGCACCCTCGATCTCCTGATCCTCAAGAGCCTGATCTTCGGCCCGCTGCACGGGTGGGGGATCTCTAAGTGGATCCGGCAGATCTCCGACGACGTTCTGCAGATCAACCAGGGCTCGCTGTATCCCGCGCTGTACCGGCTCGAGGATCGCGACTGGGTGAGTGCGAAGTGGGGCATTTCGCCGGATGGACGGCGCGCGAAGTTCTACGCGCTGACCGCCGAGGGGCGCAAGCAGCTGGCCGCCGAGCGGACGGAGTGGCGGCGCTTTGCCGTGGCGATCGAGCAGGTTCTTCAGGCACGATAACCGATGCGCGCCCTTCGCACGCTTCATCGCCGCGTCCGCGCGTTGTTCGGGAAGGAGGGTCTCGACCGCGAGATGTCCGACGAGATGCGGCATCATCTCGAGTTGGAAGCCGAGGAACTCGCCCGCGGCGGGCTGAGTCCCGAGGAGGCGGCGCGGCGCGCGCGCCTCGCGTTCGGCGGTGTCGAGCAGCACAAAGAAGAGACGCGCGACGCGCGGGGTGTCAGAGCGATCGAAGATCGCATCCGTGACCTCGCGTACATCGTTCGGTCGCTGCGCCGCGCGCCCGCGTTCGCGCTGGCCGTGATTTTCTCACTCGCGCTTGGCATCGGCGCGAATAGTACGATGTTCACGATCATCAACGCCGTGCTGCTGCGGCCACTGCCGTACCCAAACGCGGGGGAGCTCATCGGAGTCATGAGCTCGAGCAAGGGCATCGTTCAAGAAGGGCTGTACGAGCCGTATTACCAGGATTGGACGCGCGCGAGCCGCACGGTCTCATCCATCGCACTGTACGTGCCGACCAACGCGACGATTGGCGCCGAGGCCGCACCAGAGTATGTGCCGGGCACGCAGGCATCGGCTTCTCTCTTTGGAACGCTGCGCGTGGCGCCGCGCCTCGGCCGCCTCTTCACGCGTGACGACGAGACGAGCGATGCACCGTCGGTCGTCTTGCTCAGTGACGCGCTGTGGCGGCGGCGTTTCGCGGCGGATTCAGCGATCGTCGGCCGGACGATCACGCTCAACGACAAACCCGTGACCGTCATCGGCGTGATGCCGCCGGGGTTCGCGTTTCCGCGGCGTGCCGAGTTCTGGACCCCGTGGATATTCGCCGCGCCCGGAGGCGCGCACGGAATCTACTTTGTGCGAGTCGTGGCGCGCCCACGGGCCGGCGCCCAGCTCGGCGAGGTCCAGCGCGAACTTTCGAACCTCGCGCACAACACGGATCGCGGCCTGCCGGTATTCGTTCGCGGCTCGCAGATCGTCGTCGTGCCGCTGCACGACGAGTTCTTCGGCTCCACGCGACCTGCGCTCAGGATCCTCTTCGCGGCCGTGATCCTCCTGCTGCTGATCGCGTGCGCGAACGTCGCGAACCTCGCGTTCGCGCGGGCAATCCGGCGCCAGCGGGAGTTTGCCGTTCGCATGACACTCGGGGCGACACGATCGACACTGGTGTGGCTCGTCGTCGCGGAGAACGCCCTCTTGGCTTCCGCAGGGGGATTGGTTGGCCTCCTCGCGTCGTACTGGGTCACCGGACTGTTCGTCCGGCTTAGTCCACCGAGCATCGCACGCGTGTCGAACATCACGCCGGACGGAAAGGTCGTCATGTTCACGGCAGTCCTGGCGATCGGGACAGCGCTGCTCGTCGGGCTCGGCCCCGCACTTCGCGCCGCGCGACGTGATCCGCGCACAGCGCTCGGGGAGGGCGGAGCGCGCGGAGGGTCGGGCCGCTTCGCCGCGCGCATACGATGTGCGCTCGTCGCGGGCCAGCTCGCGACCGCCGTCGTGCTGCTCGCGGGCGCCGGGCTTCTTGTGCGCAGTCTCGCGCGGCTGACCAGCGTCGACCTCGGATTTCAACCCAATCACATGCTCGTCGTTGACCTTCCGTTGCCGCGAAGCCGCTATTCGAGCGGCAATCGAGGACGCGTGCTCTACGACCGGCTGGCGGACAGATTGAGCGGCGTTTCCGGAGTCAGCGACGTCTCATACGGCGTGCCGCCGCTTCAAGGATATGGGAGCTCCCGCGATCTGCCGGCGACCTCGAATCATCCAATGGTGAAGCTCGCGGAAGCCGACGTAGGGCCGCACTACTTCGAGACATTCGGCGTTCGCGTGCTGGCGGGCCGCGGCATCATGCCTTCCGACGACAGCGCCAGTGCGCCCGTAGTCGTCATCAATGCCTCGGCGGCGCGGATCTTCTTTCCGCCAGGAGGCGCGGTGGGCCGACAATTCGACGAGGTGTCTGTCGGAGAACAACACCCCACGGTAGTCGGCGTCGTGGCCGACTTCCCCCAGGAGGACGTCGGCGTCACCACGACACCGGAGGCTTTCCATTCGTCCGCGCAAGACGGCGGCAACCCCTTCACGATCTCAATTCGCACGTCCGGCGATCCGGCCGCGCTCACATCGTTCGTGCGGTCCGCCGTTCACGAACTCGATCCAGCGCTTGCGTTGGGAAGCATCACGACCATGGACAAGGTCGTCGCGTCGTCGACCGCACCCGCTCGATTTGCATCACTGCTGCTCGGCGCATTCGCCGCGCTCGCGGTGATACTCGCGGCACTCGGACTGTACGGCGTCATCTCATACGGTGTCGCGCAACGCTCGCGCGAACTCGGGATTCGCGCCGCGCTCGGTGCGACCGGCCCGATGCTGATGCGGCTCGTCGCGGGCGAAATGGTGTGGGTGGTCGGACTCGGCCTCTCAGCAGGTCTCGTCGGCGCGTGGATGTTGTCGCGCCTGACGCAAACGCTGCTCTATGGAACGACCACACACGATCCGCTGACGTTCGTCCTGGTTCCGCTCGCGCTGTTGGTTGCGGCAGCGATCGCGACGCTCGTTCCCGCGCGGCGCGCGATGCAAGTCAATCCGATTGACGTTCTGCAGGCAGAGTGAATCAACAGCGAGTTGACTGGTTTCTTGTTGGTTGGTCAAGCGAAGTTGCCAACTACTTCGGTTAACCAACCAACCAGAAACGATCCAACTCGCAGTTAAAAAAATCGGCGCGGCCACCAAGGTGACCGCGCCGATTTGTTCAGGACCGCAAGCCCTACTTTTCCTTGGGCATAGCGGGAGCCGGTTTGTCCCGGCGGGCCCAGTGTTGCCTGGGGACCACCGGTTGCGCGAGGCGTTCAAGCCGGGCGTTGTAAAACGCGATGACGCGGTTCTTCACCGAGGTCTGTGTGTCTTTCGATTCAGCTTCGAAGGGCGCATACCGCTGCCCATCGCCGCTCACCTCGAACCACCACCACTTTCCCAACGGTGCCGTCCGTCGCTCTTCGACGGTGCACGAGTACGAACGTCCACCATCTTCAAACTGGAACGGTCCGATCATCGCCTCTCCTGGCTATCGAGCCTGACGCTTCGGTTTTCCACGCCGCCGAGCTGCGGCGGACTTGAGCTGCCGAGCCTCGCTCGGCTTCACGTAGTGCCGCCTGCGCCGCAGTTCACGCAAGATCCCTGACTTCATCACCTTCTTCTTGAAGGCTTTGAGCGCCCAGTCGATCTTGTCGCCTTCGTCAAGCTTGACTTCGATCATTCGAACTTACGAGCCGAGCTTGGTGACGTTCTCGGCGGCGGGGCCCTTCTGGCCCTGCACGACGTCAAACTCCACGCGCTCGCCTTCGGCCAGCGACTTGAAACCCTGGCCCTGGATGGCCGAATGATGGACGAAGCAGTCCTTCGCGCCGTCTTCGGGCGTGATGAAACCGAAGCCCTTCGCGTCGTTGAACCACTTCACGGTACCTGTCGTACGCATTGTGCTACTCCCTTTACTGGTGTTGTGCCGTCGGCTGTATCTGACAAAAACAAAAGGGCACCGCGAGAGCAGGGCCCTGTGGTCAGTCGGACGTGCGCGCCGAATGCGCATTTGTCCTGCTCCAACTGTAATGCATACGGCCACTTGGCGCAACTGGGAATATTCCCGGCATCCGGAGGACGGTCCCGGGACTAGCTTGAGGTATCGGAAGCTGCCTGGAGCGCACCTAATGAAGGCTGATTCGAAAAAAACGACCCCTGACCCCGCCGCGCGGCCCGCCGCCCCCGACTGGAAGTCCATGATCGCTCGTTACCAGGGGTCGCACGTCGGACGATCGATCTTCCAGCTGGTGACGACGCTCGGCCTGCTCGTCGTGACCCTCATCGCCATGCACCGGCTGCTCCACGTGGCGTGGTGGGTCCCGATGCTCCTGGTGCTCCCCGCGGCCGGGTTCATCGTGCGGACGTTCATCATCATGCACGACTGCTCACACGGGTCGTTCCTCCCGTGGCCGAAGGTCAACGATGCCGTCGGCTTCGTGACGGGAATCCTGACCCTCACGCCGTACGCCGCCTGGCGCCGCGAACACGCGCTGCACCACGCCTCGTCGGGCGACCTCGACCGTCGCGGCAACGGCGACGTCACGACGATCACCGTGCGCGAGTATCTCGCGATGAGCAGGTGGGGGCGGTTCCGGTACCGGTTGTTCCGCAATCCGGCCGTGCTTCTTGGCCTCGGCCCGCTGCACATGATCGTCCTCCAGCGGTTCCGTACGCGGAGCAAGGCGACCGGCACGCGGCAGCTCTGGAATGTCTGGATGACCAACATCGCGATCGCCGGCTTGATCACCACGCTGATTCTCGCCGCGGGCGCGAAGTCGCTGCTCGTGATTTACCTGCCCGCGTACTACATCGCGACGATGGCCGGCGTCTGGCTGTTCTACGTACAGCACCAGTTCGAGGACGCGTACTGGGAGCCGCACGAGCGCTGGGACTATGCGACGGCCGCAGTGCACGGCAGCTCGTATCTGCGCCTGCCAGGGGTGCTCCAGTGGTTCACCGGGAGCATCGGGCTGCACCACGTACACCACCTCGGGCCGCGGATCCCGAACTACCGGCTGCAGCGGGCGCACGACGAGAACCCGATTTTTCACGCCGCGCCGGTGATGACCATTCGCCAGGGAGTACGGGCGCTCGGGCTCACGCTGTACGACGAGCAGCGGCGGCAGATGGTGCGCTTCAGGGACCTGCGCAAGGCGAAGAACACTACTGCGAGTTAATTCGTTGCTTGTTGGTTGGTTAACTGAGGTTACTTCGGTTAACCAACCAACAAGCAACGGATCAACTCGCTTTATTTCTTCTTCTTGGCCGGCGCAGCAGCCTTCGGCGGCGCATCCTCGAGTGTCGGCTTGGAATCCTTGTCGTACACGAACTTCACGTTCGCACTCTGCTCCAGCGCGGCGATCGCGTCCTTGCTCGACGTGAGTTCCACCGACATCGTGACCGGCCGCGAATACAGCGACGTGTCCTTCGCCGTGACCGGCACGTTGTACCAGCGCGCCATCTCGCCCATCACGACTTTCAGCGGCGCGTTCGCGAACGTCAGCTTGCCGTCCGTCCAGCTGAACGCCTGATCAACGGCGTCGGCGGTCGGCTCGGACATCGTGCCGTCCTTGGCCACGGCGACGGCCTGGCCGGCGTGCAGCGTGCGCGCCTCACTGCCGGCATCCACCTTCACTTCCCCTTCCTTCACGCGCACCATGACGGCCGGATCGTCCGCATAGTCGCGAACCGCAAACGCGCCACCGCTCGCGACGATCGATGCGTTCTTCGCGCTCACCTCGAAGTGCAGTCCGTTCGATACACGGAAGCTCGCACTGCCGTCCACCTTGACCGCGCGGACTTTCGTGCCGTAGTCACCGCCTTCGACGATCTTCGTGTCTGAGCCGATTGCGACCGTGTCGCCCGGCCCGAGCGGCAGGTTGCCGCGCTGGCCCGGGGTCACCGCGACGCTCTTCGCGTCGGGAAGCGTGTACGACGACGCGGCGAGGTCGTGCGTACCGCGCTGCGTCACGTAGTAGGCACCGTACGCCGCGCCGATGAGCAGCAGCACGCCCACGGCGATCAACGCACCGCGGCCGCCGCCATCGCTTTTCGGCTTGGCGACCTTCACATGCGGGGTCGCATGCTTCGGCGACGCGAACCCGCCCGGGCCCTTGGAAACCTCGGCCGAAACGTGCTTCCACGCCGTGTCGATGTTGCCGTCGGGCTTGGCGGTGTCCTTGTTGGCCGCGCGACGCCGCTGCTCGCGCGTCACCGCGCCGCGCACCGCAGCGTGGATGGCGTGTTCCAGCTCGGCGGCATCTTCGATGTTCCCGCGATTTTCCCACAGCTGGATCATCGCCATTTCGGCGACCGCCGATCCGGCCGCGGCATCGCCAGTCTGCTTGGTGCCTTCCGCGGCGATCGCGGCGTACACGGCACGGTGAATGCGCTCGAGCGCACTCACATCGCTCTTGCGGAGCGCCTTGATGGTGGCGCTATCGACGGACGGGACGGTGAGGGCCATCTCTGCTCTCCAGGCGACAGGTTGGGTCGGTAGCTGACGAAATTGCGACACGGGAGCGGCATCCGCCAGCGCCTCGCCGTGTTGAACGGGTATCTTTCCACGATGACGCCACGCACCGAGAACTCACTCGCTGGGTTCCCGACCCTCGGACTCGACGACCGGCTCCTCACCGCGCTCACCGCGCTTGGCTACGAGGAGCCCACGCCGATCCAGCGCGCGGCCATCCCTCCCCTGCTTGCGGGACACGACGTGCTGGCCCAGGCAGCCACCGGAACGGGGAAAACAGCCGCGTTCGCGCTGCCGTTGCTGCACCTCGTGGCACCCGACGCTCCTACGCGCGAGCGGACGGCGGCGCTGGTGCTCGTCCCCACGCGCGAACTCGCGATGCAGGTCGCAGAGGCGGTCCACAAGTACGGCAAGCCGCTTGGCGTAGTGGCCGTGCCGATCTACGGCGGCGCGTCGATGGAAGGGCAGATCCGCACACTGAAGCGCGGAGTAGACGTTGTCGTGGCGACTCCGGGCCGGGCGCTCGACCACATCCGGCGCCGCACCCTGCACCTCGCGGCGGTGAAGATGGTCGTGCTCGACGAAGCCGACGAAATGCTCGACATGGGCTTCGCCGAGGATCTCGAAGCCATACTCGCAGTGACCCCACCGGAAAGGCAGACCGCACTCTTCTCCGCGACGCTTCCCGCAAGAATCTCCGCGATCGCCGCGACGCACCTGCGCAAGCCGGTCACGATTCGCATCGAGCGCGATGCCGTCGCCGCGGGGACGCTCGCCAAGGTGCGGCAGGTGGCGTACATCGTCGCCCGCGCGAACAAGACGGCCGCGCTGAGCCGGGTGCTCGACGTCGAGCAGCCGGTGTCGACGATCGTATTCTGCCGCACGCGCACCGAAGTGGACGAGCTCACGGAGTCGCTCAACGCACACGGGTATCGCGCGGAGGCGCTGCACGGCGGTCTGAACCAGGAACAGCGGGACCGCGTGATGAAGAAGTTTCGCGCGAACAAGACGGACCTGCTCATCGCGACGGACGTTGCGGCGCGCGGGCTCGACGTGCAGCACGTCTCGCACGTCGTGAACTTCGACGTGCCGTCGGCGGCCGAGGCGTACGTGCACCGCATCGGCCGCACGGGGCGGGCCGGGCGCGCGGGGGTGGCGATCACCTTCGCCGAGCCGCGTGAACAGCGCATGCTCCGCAACATCGAGCTGCTCACCAAGCAGAAGATCGAGATTGCGGCGGTGCCGACGGTCGCGGACCTGCGTGAGCGCCGGCTGGAGACCGTGCGGACGGCGCTGCGCGAGACGATCGCGGCGGGCGGCCTCGAGGCATATCGCGCGGTGGTGGAGTCGCTCGCGTCCGAGTTCGACATGGGCGATATCGCGGCCGCGGCGGTAAAGCGCGCCGAGTCGCCCGCCGGGGAGAAGGAAGAAGCGGAAATCCCCTCCGCGCTGACCCGGCCGGGCTCATACGGACGTCAGCCGCACCCGCGCAGCGCACTCGAACGGTCGCGCCCGCCCAAGCCGGGGACGCCGCGGAAGGGACGCCCCGGTGAACTGGCCGGGATCTACATAGGTGGCGGACGAAAGCTGAAAATCAGGCCGGGCGACATCGTCGGCGCGATCGTGAACGAGGCCAAGCTGAGCGCGGAATCCATCGGCTCGATCCAGATCGCGGAACGCCACTCTACGGTCCTCGTACCAAAGGACATCGTGGACCACGTCATTGCCGCGCTCAACTCGACGTCGATCAAAGGGAAGAAGCTCGTCGTGCGCCGCGACCGCGCGTAGATTCGTCCGTCATGACGGCGCACATTCGGCGACTCTATGACCACTTGGTGTGGGCTGACGCCCGCACGCTGCACTCGCTCCGCGCAATGCACGCCGCGCCGCTTGACGCGCTGCGCCTGTATGGGCATCTCCTGGCCGCCGAGCATGTCTGGCTCGCCCGCATGGAGGGCCGCGAGCCCGAAATGCCGGTGTGGCCGGCGCTCGATATCGACGAGTGCGCCGCGCTGGGCGCGAAGAACAACGCCGCGATCGCGGTGCTCGTGGAGACGCTCTCGACCGCCGATCTCGATCGGAAGGTGCACTACCGCAACTCGAAGGGCGACGAGTTCACGAACACCGTGGAAGACATCCTGATGCACGTCGCCCTCCACGGCTCGTACCATCGCGGCCAGGTCGCGCGGATCGTCCGCGGCGAAGGCGGCTCGCCCGAGGCCACGGACTACATCTTCTTCATTCGCGAGCGACCCTGACCCCGTGACGAGCGCTGCGGTGCCGGCGACCGGGGGCCCCGCGGTGTTCGCCTCGCTCGGAGCGCGTTTTTTTGCGAGCATGGTGGACCTCGTGGTCATCGCGGTCCCGTCGCTCGTCGTGTCGCGCCTGCTCGCGCACGCTCCGGGCCGCATCGGCGACGCCGTCGTCACCGCGCTCGTTTCGTGCTACTTCATCGCGAGCTTCGGGTCACCGGGTGGTGGCCGGTCCGTCGGGAAGTTCGTCGCCGGCATTCGCGTGGTGGACGCGAACGGCGGCGCGCTCTCGTTCGGCGCCGCGACGATCCGCTGGTTCATGTCGATCGGCATCGCGCTCCCGCTCGCCTTTCTCGCCGTCGGCTTCGAGCGCGGCCTCCCGCTGCAGACGGGCCCGGCGTTCGCGATCTGCGTGCCCATCCTCTGCGTGGTGGTGATAGACTCGTACATGTGCGTCGCGCACCGCGTCAGCCACCGGTCGCTGCACGACCTCGCGGCGGGCTCGTACGTGGTCCGCCGCGGGCACACGGGGGCCGTTCCGGAGACCCCGCCGCTCGCCCGGGCGCACTACCTCTGGATCGCGCTGATCTGTGCGGCGATCTCGCTCTGGTTCGCGCGCGTGTACCCGTGGTCGCGCGTGATCGGCCAGCGCGCGGTCGAGCTCATGAAGGCGCGGGCCGTCGCGCTCGCGACCGGAAAGGCGAGCCGCCTGATCGTGGCGCCGCGTTTCGCCGTTCAGGCGGGCGACACGGCCTGGGTCGTCACGGCGATGGCGACGATCCACGCGAAACCCGCGACCGAGCACGACGCCGAGGAATTGCGTAAATCCCTTGCATGCTCGCTCGCGCGCGGCGCGCCGCTCACGTTTCGCGGGGCGGAGCTGGACCTGATGGCAAAGTTTGATTCTGGATCGGCGGTGACCGTGCCGGCCGCGGTGTATTTCGCGGACCTTGAACTCACGCCCGAGGCGTGCAACGGCAAATGAAAATCAACGCGATTCCCTGCATCGTGGCGGTGTTGGCGACGCTGGGCGGCGCATGCGCGTCGGCTCCGACCACCGAAGAGAGCGATGCGCCGGTGTACGGCAAGATCACGGTGGAGCACAAGCTGGTCGCGTCCCCGAAGACCATCGTCCTGGGCTATTACTCCGCCGACGCACCACCCGTGCTGCACGTGAAGTCCGGCGATTTCGTGGAAGTGAGCACGATGATCACGAACAGCCCCGCGGGGCTGCAGCGCGCCGGCGTGAAGCCGGCGGACATCCAGCCGGAACTGCGCGCGATCATCGATTCGGTGAAGCGTACGCCCGGCCTGGGCGGTCACATCCTGACGGGTCCGATTTACGTGGAAGGTGCGGACTCGGGCGACGTGCTGGAAGTGCGCATCAACAAGATCGACTTCTCCATTCCGTACGCCTACAACTCGTTCGGCGGCAGAAGCGGGTTCATTCCCGAGGACTACGGCTACTCGCGCACGAAGATCATCCCGCTCGACCCGAAGACGATGCTTGCCCACTTTGGCCCGGGGATCGACATCCCGATGCATCCGTTCTTCGGGTCGATCGGCGACGCGCCGCCTGCGTCGATGGGCAAGGTGTCGAGCGCGCCGCCGGGGATTTACGCCGGCAATCTCGACAACAAGGAACTCGTCGCGGGCACGATACTGTACATCCCGGTGCACACCAAAGGCGCGCTGCTCGAAATCGGCGACGGACATGCCGGCCAGGGCAATGGTGAGGTGGACATCACGGCGCTCGAGACGTCGCTCGTCGGGCACTTTCAGCTCATCGTGCGCAAGGATCTCAAGCTCACTTGGCCGCGCGGCGAGACGCCGACGCACTGGATTGCGATGGGAATCGACAAGGATCTCGTCGTCGCGACCAAGACGGCGATCCGGCAGGCGATCGATTTTCTCGTCACGATGAAGGGGATGAACAAGGACGACGCCTACATGCTGGTGAGCACCGCCTGCGACGTGGACATCACCCAGTTGGTTGACGGCCCGTACGGCGTACACGTGATGATCCCGAAGAACATCTTCACGGCGAAATAGCGCGCGCACCCGTGGGCCCAGTCACGCGTTTCGCGCCGGCGCCCACGGGGTGGCTGCACCTTGGGCACGTCGTCAACGCGCTCCACGTATGGACGATCGCGCGTGCGCGGGGCGCGCGAGTGATTCTGCGCGTCGAGGATCACGACCGGACGAGATGCCGCGAAGAATACGTCGACGGAATCTTCGAGGATCTCGCGTGGCTTGGCTTCGTGCCCGATGCCATCGCGCCGCGGCAGAGTTCCGCGGAGCGCGAGGAGCGCTACTCCGCCGCGCTCGCGGACCTCGAGGCCGCCGGCCTCGCGTATCCGTGCGACTGCTCGCGCCGTGAGATTGCGGCGGAGGTGCCGGACCAGTTCGGCGAGGAGACGCGGTACCCCGGACGCTGCCGCACGCGTGCGCTCGCTGGCGCTTCGACTCCCGCGCGCCGTGTGCAGATGGGTCCGGGCGGCGAGATGTTCACCGACGAGCGGCTTGGAGCGGTGACGCAATCGCCTGTGGAGCAGTGCGGAGATTTTCTCGTGCGCGACCGCCTCGGGAACTGGACGTACCAGTTTGCGGTGGTCGTGGACGATCTTGATCAGGGCGTGGACCTCGTGATTCGCGGTGAAGATCTGCTGGCGTCCACAGCCAGGCAAATCCGCCTCGGCCGTCTCCTTGGGCGCGCCGCGCCGCCGTCGTTTCATCACCACGCGCTCGTCCGCAATGCCGACGGGTCGAAGCTCAGCAAATCGGCAGGTGATGGGAGCATTCGCGACCTTCGGCGTGCGGGCAAGACGGCCGCTGATGTTCTTCTTCTCGCTCAAGGGTCGAGGGCGGGACGGATCTAAAGCAGAACCGCGGATTTAGGCGATCACCCGCGGATAAGGACCGATCCTTCTTGGGGGGACGACAAGAACACGATCGCCGTGCACGACATCCAGCCCCTCCACGCGCAGTAACAATTGTCATGATCGGAAGTTATCCGTTGCAAATCCGCGGTATCCGCGGTTCTGCTTTAGAACTTTGCGTGACACACGGGCAAGCCAGCTGCCGCCGTTTCTTGTGCTCGCTCGGGGGTCGATGGCTGGACGGATCTAAAGCAGAACCGCGGATCTCGACGATCACGCGCGGATAAGAACCGATCCTTCCTGGGGGGACGACAAGAACACGATTGCCGTGCACGACATCCAGCCCCTCCGCGCGCAGTAACAATTGTCATGATCGGCGGCTATCCGTTGGGAATCCGCGGTATCCGCGGTTCTGCTTGAGCACTTTGCATCACACGAAGGCAGGTCGGCCGCGGTTCTTGTCCTCGATTGAATGGTCGATGCCGGGACAGATCTAAAGCAGAACCGGCGGATTTTACGCGATCACGCGCGGATAAGAATCGATCCTTCTTTGGGGGACGACAAGAACATTCTACGGAACGTTGCGTTCGGGCCAAAGTTGAGAATCAGGCCGACGTTGAGACCGGTGGCTTTCAGATAGTTCAGGAGCTGCATTTCGTGAACGTTTACGATTTTGTCGGCGACCTTGGTTTCGACAATCACCTTCTCCTCCACGATCAAGTCAGCGCGGAACACACCGACGGTTCTCTGTTCATATATGACATTGAGCGGGACTTCGCGCTCGCTTTTCAACCCTCTCTTCGCGAGCGCGATCGGCAGCGCATGCTGGTACACCGACTCGGCGAACCCGTACCCGAGTCTGTTATACACATCGTAGAACGCGCCGATGATCCCGCGTGTGAGATCGCCGTGCACAAGATCCAGCCCCGCGCGCGCAGTAACAATTGTCATGATCGTCCTCTATCCGTTGGAAATCTGCAATATCCGCAGTTCTGCTTTAAAACCCTGCATCACCCGACCGCAGTCCGGCGCGAATCAACGCGAAATGCTAAGATGAAGTCATGACGACCACGCCCGTCGCGGCAACGCGAGAGCAGCCCGACTCAACGCGGTTCATCGCGACGATCGTCGCGAGCGCCGCCGGGATCGTGATCGGGCTTCTGTGGGATATCTCGTGGCACATGACCGTCGGCCGCGACTCGTTCTGGACCCCGCCGCACGTCCTCGAGTACCTGAGCGCGATCTGCGCGGGCGTTACCTGCGGCGCCGTGGTGTTGCGCACCACGTTCGGCACGCGCGACAGCGCCGCGACCGTGCACTTCTGGGGATTCCGCGGGCCGATCGGCGCGTGGATCACCATCTGGGGCACCTTCGCGATGCTCGCGTCGGCGCCGTTCGACAACTGGTGGCACAACGCATACGGACTCGACGTCAAGATCGTGAGCCCGCCGCACATGGTCTTGTTCTGGGGAATGCTCGGCATTGTCGTCGGCGCGCTCGCGCTCACCGCGTCCGCGCAGAACCGTGCCGCGGAGCACGACAGCGTGCGCGACAGCGTGCACAACGCGTGGCTGTACGCGTGCGCAGGCGGACTCGTCGCATTCGTCTTCATGTGTGGCACGCTGGAGTATTCGTGGCCGAACGAGCAGCACTCGGCCACGTTCTACATCATGTGGGCTGGAGTCTTTCCGCTCCTGCTCGCGGGCTACTCGCGGGCAGGACGCCTCGCATATCCGGCGACCGCGGCCGCACTCGTGTCGATGCTGGTCTGGTTCGCAATGGGGCAGATCCTCCCGCACGTCAGCGCCGTGCCGCGCCTTGCGCCCGTGTGGAATCCGCGCACCTACCTCTGGCCACCGTACTTCCCGGTGATGCTCGTGGTGCCCGCGTTTGGCATGGACCTCGTGCGCCGACGGCTGGCAGGAGTGAATCCGTGGCTGCTCTCGCTCGCGCTCGGCGCGACGTTCGTCGCGTTGCTCTGCGCCGTGCAGTGGCCGATGTCTTCGTTCATGGTGCACGGCAACTCGCAGACCTGGCTGTTCCACGGACACGAGTGGCCGTATTCCACGCGGCCCGGTCCGTGGCAGACACAGTTCTGGGCGAGCGAGCACACCGCCGGCGGAGTGGCCGACCCGCGGTTCTTTCCGCTCGTGCCCTGGCTGTGCGTCGCCGCCATCGGCGGAACGATCGCAAGCCGGATCGGCCTCGCATGGGGCGGATGGATGTCGCGGGTGCGCCGTTGATTTGGCTGCGCGCGCTTGCGCGCCGCGTCTCCATCGTCTCGGGCGCGCTGCTGGTCACCGTGCTTTGCGCCGCACATGTCGGCAGCCCCGACGCGTACTTCGAGGGAACTGCCGGACCGTACCCGGTGCGCGTGATCATCCGCAGCCCGCAGGTGATTCCGGCCCAGGCAGAGATCGTCGTGCGCGTCACCGGCAGCGGCGTCCAGCACGTCACCGCGACGGCGCGCGCATGGGGAATGGACGCCCGCAACGCACCGCCGCCGGACGAGGCTGTCCGTGTCGCCGGCGATACCACGCTTTGGACGCTGCAGCTGTGGATCATGCGGCAGGGTGCGTACGCGGTAATCGTGCACGTGCAGGGGGCCGCGGGCGAAGGCACCGCGACGGTTCCCTACACCGCGGTGGCGCTGGGCGTGCTGACGATGAACCACACGATGGCGGTCGTGCTCGCAGCGGCGGGGCTGTTTCTCGTGGCGGGATTGCTGACCATCATCACCGCCGCCGCGGGAGAGGCGACGCTTCCACCCGGCGCTGAGGCGGACGACAACGTGCGCCGCCGCGCCCGACGCGTACGCTGGACTGCGGCCGCGATCATCGTGGCAGTGCTCGTCGGCGGTCGTGTCTGGTGGTCAGGCGAAGACCGCGCATACGCCGCGATGGTGTTCCGGCCGACTGCCGCGCGCGTCACGGTGCGCGACGTCCCCGCGCCAACCGGCGGGCGCCCTGTGCGACCGGGGCACGCCATGCCGCCGACACGCATCCTGCGCTTCTCACTCGACCCGACCGTCGCCCAGCAACGCACGTGGGTTCCGCTGATCCCCGACCACGGCAAGCTGCTGCACTTCTTTCTGGTGAAGAAGAACGGCCTCGGTGCGTTCGCGCACCTGCATCCCGTGGAGATCGACTCGCTCACGTTCGAGACGGCGGTCCCGTTCCTGCCGGCCGGCGACTATTTCGTGTTTGCCGACGTGGTGCACGAGAACGGATTCGCCGAGACGATGGTGCAGTCCGTCACGCTGGGCAATCCCGCCGCAATGGCGTGGAAGCCGACCGATCCGGACGACGCGGTGTTCGTCGGGAACGGAGTTCGGGTTCCTTTTCGTTTCGATGACGGGTCGACGCTCTCATGGGACGGCGCGAGCGGCGCGCACTTGGCGGGCGCCGATGCGCGGCTCAGGTTCACGCTGCGCGACGCGGCGGGCAAGCCGCTAACCGTGCAGCCGTACATGGGAATGGCGGCGCACGCCATCGTCGTGCGCGACGACGGCAAGGTGTTCGAGCATTTGCATCCGACCGGCACGACCCCGACACTCGGCGCGATGCCCATGACAATGGGCGATCTGCCGGGGACACTGGAATTTCCCTGGGCATTTCCGAAGGCCGGTCTATACCGCGTCTGGGTGCAATTTCGCCGCGGAGGCCCCGTGCACTCAGCGGCGTTCGACGTCACTGTGACCAGTCAATAGGCGTCACTTCGGTCCTCGGTCCTCGGTCCTCGGTCCTATGGTTGGATCGTCGGCTTCTTCTCCAGCACGTCCGACACACGGTTGACGAGCGCGGCCTCACGGTCGACGGCCGCGGCTACGCGGCCGATCTGCACGTCGGCGGCGGCCCAGTCGCCCTGCTCGATCGCTTCGCGAACGCCGGGCATCGTCTTGACGCCGTAGCCCGTGTAGTAGCCGGGCGCGTAGAGGAGGTGCTTGTACCATGGGCGCTTTGGCAGCCCCTCGTTGCCGAGCAGCATCTGATCGCCCTGCCGGAGGAGATCGTTCGCCTTGGCGAAAGTCGCGGCATCGCCGCCGCGCGCCACGGCCGAGTCGTACACTGTCCCGTAGCGAGTTGCCGCGCGGTCGAGCGAAGCATCGGCGTTGTCGAGCGGCGCGAAGTTTAATATCGGCGCGAGGGCCTCGGCTTTCGGCGGCGCGAGCGGACTTTGCGGGTCGTTCGTGGCAGCGTAGGTCCCTTCGCTGATTTCGCGGTTTGTTTCGTCGATCTTCGCCGCGCGATCTTCGCGCAGCGTTTTCAGCTCTGCCGTATACTGGTCGACCGTCTGCGCGAGGTGTCCATATTCAAACGGAAGCAGCTCCGCGTCGGCCATCCGCATGATCGCGGTGCCCGCGAGCTGGGCAAGCGCGCGGCCGTACACGAACGAAGAATCGCTGAAGTGCGTGTACCAGTAGAAATCGTCATAGATCGAGTGGTAGATGCCGCCGCCACCTTCGCCCCCGAACGAACCATCGAGCGTCGGAACGCCGACGTGCTGGAGGAACGGCGTGAAGTCCGAACCCGAGCCGAGCGCGCCGATCGGGAGGTCTCCGCCGGCGCGTGCGGAGGCGCGGGACTTGGCGTCGCCGTTCGCGATTTCGGCGGCCTGGGCGCGTTTCCATACGCTGAGCTTCGTCTCCGGATCAATGACGTCCTTCTCGACATCATTGATGAACTTCTCCAGTGAGTGCGAACCACTGGCGCCGTAAAAGCCGCGACCGTTTCCGTCGCTGTTGTAGTAGAGCACGGCTTTCTTCGCGAGCTCGGCGGCGTGCTCCTCGGCCCACTCGGTCGACCCCAGCAGGGCGGGCTCCTCACCGTCCCACGCGGCGTAGATGATGGTGCGCTTCGGCTTCCAGCCTTGCTTGAGGAGCTCGCCCATCGCGCGCGCCTCCTCCAATTCGGGTGAAAGGCCGGAGAGCGGATCCTCGGCGCCGTTTACCCAGCTATCGTGATGGTTGCCGCGCACGACCCACTCGTCGGGATACTGCGATCCGGGGATCTTCGCGATCACGTCGTATAGCGGCTTGAGGCTCCAGTCGAACGACAGTTTGAGATGCACGCGCGCGGGCCCGGGTCCCAGCCGATACGTGATCGGCAGCGTCCCGCGCCACTCGGACGGGGCGACGGGACCGGTCATGGCGGCAAGCAGCGGCTGCGCGTCTCCCCACGAAATGGGGAGGACCGGGATCTTCATGATGGTGGTCGCCTCGCTCCGGTCGAGCCGCTTGGCGTCCTTCGTCGCACCGACACCGGGCGTCAGCGGGTCGCCCGGATACGTCGGCATGTCCATCACGCTTCCGCGCTGCACACCATCCTTCGGGCGCCACGGGCCGTTCGGGTAGGTCTCGCCCTGCGAGTAGCCGTCGTCCTTGGGGTCCGAATAGATGAGACATCCCACCGCGCCGTGCTCGTACGCGACCTTCGGCTTGATGCCGCGCCATGACCCCCCGTACCGCGCGATGACGACAGCGCCCTTTACGGAGATCCCGCGGCGGTCGAGTTCGTCGTAATCCTCCGGGACACCGTAGTTGACGTATACGAGCGGCGCGGTGACGTCGCCGTCGCCGGAGTATGCGTTGTATGTCGGCAGCTGTTCGGATTTCTGTCCGCTCGTTGGATCGCCGGGTACCGTGGGCTCTTCGAGCTTCGCGACGAACTTCACCGGCGCGACCATTTCGAGCAGGCGCTGCTTCGGCGTCGGGAAGAGGACCTGAAACTCCTCGATGTTGGCATCCCAGCCATAGGACTTGAACTGGTCGCGGATCCACTCCGCATTGTCCTTGTCGTACGGCGAGCCAACGTGATTCGGCCGCGCCGACATGCGGCGCACCGATTCGCGGATGCGGAGAGGATCGGGAATCGCGCGAAACTTCGCCTCCCACCCGCGCTCGATCTTCGAGGCCCCGGACGTGTAGCCGCGCAGGTCACCATCTTCGCGCGCGGCGGCGGCGAGGAGGAGGATCGAACCAGCGGCAAGCGCGAGCGCGCGGATTGCTGACGACATCAGTCTCTCTCCCCGATGTGGTGACCTTCGGTCTTCGGTCCTCGGTCTTCGGTCCTCGGTCTACTCCAGCGCAAACTCCCGCGCGAACGTGAGATCGAACGAAAACGTCTTCGCCTTGCTGCGAGACTCGATCGCATCGGCCACCCGCTCGAGGCGCTCGGGGATCTCCATCAACTTTTCCTGCGCTGCCCGGCCGATCGCGTTGAGCCCTTCGAGCGTCTCGATCTTCCACCAGCTCAGCTGTTCCTTGACGATCTCGAGATAGTCTCGCGGCCCGTAGATCCCGACGCGACGCACGACATCGGCGAGATCGCGGAAGTGCGGCATCTTCACGCCGGGCATGTCGATCGCGGGCATCACCTTCAGCGCGGACTCGAGCGCGCGGTTGGGATCGCGCGAGAGCACCTCGCGGAAAATCGTCCGGTAGAACGTGTAATGGCGCGCCTCTTCGGCCGCGACGTTCTTGAGGATCGTGCCGATCGTCGGCTCATATGCGCCGCAGAGCTTGCCGGTATTCGCATGGGAAACCTGCGTGGCGCGCTCCTGCAGCGTCGTGTAGACAAACACGCGGTATGGGTCGCTGTCCCACGCGGGGTCGAACCCGTTCCGGATGTACGCGAACTGCATCTTCTCGATCACGAGCGGATCGAACAGGTCGGCGTCGCGCGCGTAGTCGTGCAGCACGGCGCCGTGGCGGTCTTCCTCAGCGGTCCAGAGGTAGTTCCACTTCGTCCAGAAGCCATCGGCTTCGAGATACTTCGCGAGCAGCCGGTGGAAGTGCGGGAGCCCCTCCTCGGTCAGGAGGTTGAGCCCGACGGCCACGCGCGCCGAGTCGTGGATCCCGCGCGCACGTTCGCGAAGGGCCGCGCGGTGGCGGTCAGGATCGTCACCTTCCGGCGGAGCGAGCAGCTCCGACGGAAACCAGAGCACCCGCTTGGACTCGTGGGCCTCGATGAGCTTGTCCACGACCGGCTCCAGATCGCCAAGCACCTCGACCTTCGAGAGTGTTTCGTTGTCGTTCGAATCCACGCAGTGTCCGGGTAAGAGGCTGGTTGATTCCTCCCTTAATCTACACTCGGAGGTGGGGACGGGAACAGAATCGCCCCGCGCGCGGGAGCGGATCGGTCTGGAAGGATCTAAAGCAGAGCCGCGGATTTTGGGCGATCACGCGCGGATAAGAACCGATCCTTCTTGGGGACGACAAAAACAAATTCCCCGTGCACGAGATCCAGCCCCTCCACGCGAATGATCGGCGGTTATCCGCTGGAAATCCGCGGTATCCGCGGTTCTGCTTTGGAACTTCGCATCGCACGAGCCCAAGACGGCTGCGGAGGTTCTTGTTCCCTCAGCTGGTTGACTCTGCGTGTGCGAGTGGCACGAACGCAACATTCGCGCTAGATAACAGGGGCGGGCGCATCTCCTTCGGCAGGGGGCTGGTCGTGGTCAAACTCGGCGGGTTCGTCGGTGGGACGGTGGTCAGCACCATCGCGTGGTACCTCGTGGAGGCGATCGGCGGCGGGTTCATGAGCGCCTTCCTCGTCAGCACGATCGCCGGAGGATTCGGCATGTATTACGGCGTAAAAATCGCCAGGCGATACGCACCCTGACGCGCCGCTCGGCAATGGTACGGATAACCCACACACGCGGATCGCCCATGTCCACTGCGAACATTTCCCGCCTCATCAATCGAGAGCTCGTTTCGCTGCGCGATGAGCTCCTTGCCTACACAACTGAATCCGCGATGTGGGAGGTTCCCCAGGGGCTGCCGAACTCCGCGGGAAACCTCGCGCTTCATCTCGTGGGCAATCTCCGCTTCTATATCGGCACGCAGTTCGGGGCCACCGGATTCGTGCGGGACCGCGACGCCGAGTTCGCGAAAACCGGCGTGCCGCGCGCCGAGATCGTGAAAAGCATCGAGACAACGGCTGACGAGGTCACCCGCACGCTCGCGACCCTCGACGCCGCCCAGCTCGAGAAGCCCTTTCCGGTCGAGATCGGCGGAAACCGGATGCAAACCGGGATGCTCCTCCAGCACCTCGCCTCCCATCTCGCCTACCATCTGGGCCAGGTCGACTATCACCGCCGCGTCGTGACCGGCAGTTCGCACTCGGTCGGCGCACTCTCGGTTCCCGCAATCGCGATCCAACAGTGATGCGCATCTCACGTTTCGTTTTCGCCGCGCTCGTCGCGGCACCCGCTGTCGTCGGCGCGCAATCGGCGCTCACGCCGGCGGAGCAAAAAATCCGCGAATCCATCAAGGCCTCGCACGACGCGCAGATCGCGTACCTCGAGCGGGTCGTGAACATGCCGAGCAACACGCTCAACCTCGCCGGCGTGCGCAAGGTTGGCGCTGCGTTCCTCGCTTCGTTCGATTCGCTCGGCTTTCAGTCGCGATGGGTGACGCTCCCCGACGTGACGGGGCGCGCCGGCCATCTCGTCGCCGAGCACAAGGGCAAGCCGGGCGCCGTGCGCATCCTCCTGATCGGGCACGTGGACACCGTCGTTGAGCCGAGCGGTCCGACCTGGGTGCGCACTGACTCGATGGCGAAGGGCGTGGGATCGGGCGACATGAAGGGCGGCGACGTGGTTATCCTGTACGCCTTAAAAGCACTGCGGACTTCGGGCGCTCTTTCAGACATGAACGTCACCATCGTATTCACGGGCGATGAGGAACATCCGGGCGATCCGCTCTCCGTCACGCGCAAGGACCTGATCGACGCCGCGAAGCGGACCGACATCGCGCTCGCGTTCGAGGGCGGCAACCGGTCCGACGCCACAACAGCGCGCCGCGGCGCGAGCTCGTGGCGCGTCACCGCGACGGGACACCAGGCGCACTCTGCGGGCATATTCGGCGGCGCCGGTTACGGCGCCATCTATGAAATCGCGCGAATCGTCGATGACTTCCGCCTGCAGCTTGCGGGCGAGAAGTATCTGACCTTCAACGTCGCGACGATGGTCGGCGGCACCGACGTGGAGTACGATACCGTCGCCATCAAGGGGACGACGGCGAGCAAGCTCAACATCATCCCGAAGATGGCGATCGCGCAGGGCGACCTGCGTTTCATCTCCGAAGAGCAAAAGGAAAAGACGCGCGCAAAAATGCGCGAGATCGTCGCGAAGCACCTCCCGGGGACCGACGCGAAGATCACGTTCCTCGACGAATATCCCGCCATGTCGCCAACTCCGGGCAACGCGCGGATACTCGCCGCGTACGACACGGCGAGCCAGGCACTCGGCTACGGTCCGGTGCGCGCACTCGACCCCGGCGCCCGCGGCGCCGGTGACGTGTCGTTCGTTGCGCCGATCATCGACGGCATTGATGGGCTCGGCGCACTCGGCTCGGGTGCGCACGCACCGGACGAGCGCGTGAACCTCAATGCGCTGCAAATGCAGACCGAACGGGCTGCGCTGCTGCTCGAGCGGCTCGGCCGTCAGAGCAGCGCCGCCTTCGCCCGAAAACCCGCCTCGGAGTGACCAGCATGCGCCGCCTCGCCGGATTCACTGCCCTCTTCGCCCTCGCGGCCCTGTCCACAGGTGCGCACATGGTTCGGTCGCCCGCCGTTTCGCAGTCCGCACGGGACACCACCGTCGTCTTGCACACATCGAAGATCATCGATGGAAAGGGCGGCACGATGTCCAACGCCGATATCGTGATCACCGGCGGGAAGATCGTGAGCGTCGGACGGTCTGCCGCAGTGCCGAAAGGCGCACGCGAGGTTGACCTGCGCGGCAAGACGGTGCTGCCGGGACTGATCGACGTGCACGCGCACATCACCTGGTATTTCAACCGCAAAGGGCGGTACCACACGAACGGCGACGGCGACACGCCGGTCCAGTCGATCCTCGCCGCCGCCGCGAACGCGTACACCACGCTGATGGCGGGGTTCACGACCATCCAGAGCCCGGGTGCGGCCGAAGATGCCGACCTCCGCGAGTGGATCGCGACGCAGGGTCTCCCGGGCCCTCGCATCCTGACGTCGCTGACGCCGCTGACGCACGGCACGCCCGATCAGCTCCGCGCGACGGTCCAGCAGCGGAAGGAGCAGGGCGCCGATTTCATCAAGATCTTCGCGTCGGCCAGCATCCGCGACGGCGGCAGGCAGTCGATGACCGACGAGCAGCTCGCGGCCGCGTGCGGCGAGGCGAAGGCGCAGGGGCTTCGCACGCTCGTCCACGCGCACAGCGCCGAGTCGGTGCGCGCGTCGGTCAACGCCGGCTGCACGCAGATCGAGCACGGCATCTTCATCACGCAGGCCGAACTGGACCTGATGGTGCAGAAGCATGTGTACTTCGATCCGCAGTGCTCGCTGGTATTTCGGAACTATCTCGACAACCGCGCGAAATACGACGGAATCGGCAACTACAACGCCGAGGGATTCGCGGCGATGGAGCGCGCGATCCCGCTCGCGGCCGACGACATCCGCAAGGCGCTCGCGACGAAGGGACTCAAGATTCTCTACGGCACGGACGCGGTTGCAGGCGCGCACGGGCGGAATGCCGAAGACCTCATCTGCCGCGTGAACAACGCGGGTGAGGCCCCGATGCACGCGATCGTCTCGGCGACGTCACTCAACGCGGAATCGCTCCACCTCGGCGATCAGATCGGCACGATCGCACCGGGGATGGACGCGGACATCATCGCGACCGACGGCGACCCGACGGCGGACATCACGGCCGTGCGCCGCGTCAGCTTCGTGATGAAGGGCGGAAAGGTGTTCAAGAATTAAAGATCATCTCACAGAAGGATCTTCGGCCCGGGGCGGAGTGCGGAAGAGGAGCCCGGATTCGAGGTTAGCGAGGAGGAGAGGTGCGGATCAGTGATGGGTCGAGACGAGGGCGATCGCCCCTCGCCAACTCCGGCTCCCCAGCTCCTCCTCCGCACTCCGTACCGGGTCGAGCCCATCTTCGATCGCTTTATGGTTTGCGGCTCCCCGTCCAGAGCGCGATCGCGCCGCACTCGCCGTCGACGTGGAAATCCGACGGCATGTTGCCGCCCCGCTTGTAGACCTCGATTCCGGCGACCGAGTTGAGGTCGACGACCTGGTCGATCAGCACCGAATTCTGATCGGTGAGACCCCTGGAGTAGTCGACGAAGTTGCAGCCGGCGAGCGGACATATCTGCCGCCCATCGACGACGATCGCCATCGGGCACGACCCGCCGCCGCCGGTCGTCGCCACCGTGTTGCCGTTATTCGTGCGCGTCATCGTCACGCCGTTCACGCCGCTCAGCAGGGAGCTCACGCGTGACGCATTGCGTTTGTCGATCTCTTCAGGGCCGATGAAGATCGCGCTCGTGACGCCCTTCTGCATGTCGAGCCAGCGCCTGTAGAAGCCGTTCAGCTCGAGCGACGTCTGCGATTTCCTCGACGTGACCTGCAGTGCGTTGAGCTGCTGGGCGAGCCTTGTGAGCACGATCCGGACGGTGCTCGCCGTGTCGGGAAGGGCGACTTTGCCGTAGAACGGCGAGAAGCCGATCCGTCGCACTTCAATGTCAAAGGTCTGCTTCTTGCCGCGGCCCATGCTCACACGGCCGGATTCGTCGGTCAGCAGTGCGTGGCCGCCGTTCGCCTGGACGAACGCGTAGGAGATGGGCTCGCTGTCGGTCGTCACGATCTGGAGCACGCGATCCTGCGCGTGCGCGGGCGTCGCGGCCACCGACGCCGTCAGCGAAGCCACCGCGAGCGCGCGCAGTGCGCGCCTAAGCTGGGTTGTTTCCATTACTGACACCCTCATCGCTCGGGCAGCGTCGCCAGGAAGGTCTTGAGATGACTGTCCCACACCGCCGGCCATGAGTGCGTTCCATGACCGTGGGTCTTGTCACTGATCGGCACCATCACGAACGTCGCGTGCGGTACCCGTGCGACCAGCTTTTCGACGATGCCGAGCTCCGGCGGGTTGACGAAATCGTCCGCCGAGTTGATCGCGAGGACCGGCGCCGTGATCTGTCCGAGGTGCGACGACGGATCGTAGTTGCGCGACGAATTGAAGTAATAGAGCATATCGTTCGCGTCGGTCGTCTTCATCGCCTTGTCGATGTAGCTGTGGATCACCGAGTCCGCCTTGTCACGCGTCGGCGCCTGCTTTTGCTGGACGAGCGGCGCGCTCGTCATGATGTACAGCTGGCCGATCGCGGCGCGCAACCCGTGCGGCTCCTTGGTATACTCGCCGCCATCGTAGTCGGGGCTGTCGGTGATGTCGTCCATGATCATCCGGCGGATCATGCGGTTGCGGCCGGCGATCTGCGTAGGGCGGCATGCCAGCGGCATCAGGCCATCCTCGAACGTGGGATACATATATCCCCACATCCACGAGTGCATGCACCCCATGGATGTCCCGGTAACGAGCCTGAGATGGTTCACGTGGAGGCCGTCTGTCACGAGCAAGTGCTCGGCCTTCACCATGTCCTCGTAGTCGTAATGCGGAAATTTCGCGTGCAGGCCGTTGCTCGGCTTGCTCGATCCGCCATGGCCGATATCGTCCGGGAGGATGATGTAGTAGCGCGCCGTGTCGAGCAGCTTGCCGGGGCCAAAGAGCTCTCCGCCGAAGTTCTTGGATAAAAAGCCGCGTCCGGTTCCGCCCGTGCCGTGCATGATCAGCACGGCGTTGCGCACGACGCCCTTGGCGTCCTTGTGCGGGGCGCCGAGCGTGGTGTAGTGAATTCGCAGCTCGGCCATCGACTCGCCCGAGGCGAACTTGAAGTTCTTCGCGATGTAGTCGCCCTGCGCGCCCTGCGCTCCGGCGGACGTGGCGAAGCAGATGAGGATCAGGAGTGAGAATCGGCGCATGATTGGCTTGGCTGGGTATTCAGGGAATCTACGCTAACAGGACAATGGACGACGAGCGGCGGGCGCTCAGAGCTCAAAGGTCAAGCTCACGGGTCACGTCTCGGGAGTGTCAAAGCTCTGTGGTTCAAAGCCATCAGCTCGCTCCGAGCTTTGAACAGCGGAGCTTTGACACTCCCGACCCGTGAGCGATGAGCTTGAACTTTGACCTTTGAGCTGACCACACGGCAACGCACCAAACATGCGTCGCGCATCATATTGAAATGCGAATATCCGACCACCGACCCACCGACGACCGATGACCGCCAACCCGCAGTCACTCAGCAACACCCCGGTCTGGGATGACATGCGCTGGCGACCTCTCGCCGCTCTGCACTCCGATCTCACCACCGATGTATGCGTCATCGGCCTCGGTGGCTCTGGACTTACCGCAATCAGCGAGCTGCTCGCGCTTGGCCGCCGGGTCGTCGGGATCGACGCGGCGGATGTCGCGGCGGGCGCCGCGGGCCGGAACGGCGGGTTCCTGCTTGGCGGCACGGCCGACTTTCATCACGACGCCATTGCCGCCATCGGCCACGCACGCGCGTTGCGCATCCACCAGCTCACGCTCGAGGAGATCCGCCGCATCGCGGAGCAGGCGCCGGGCACGGTGCGCTTTCCCGGTTCGCTGCGGATCGCCGAGTCGGACGAGGAGTTCGCCGATTGCGCGCGCCAGCGCGAGGCGATGCGCGCAGATGGAATCGCGGTGGACGACTACGACGGACGTTTTGGCCGCGGGCTGTTCTTTCCGGGCGATGCCGCGTTCAATCCGCTCGCGCGCTGCCGGGCGCTCGCGCTAAAGAACATCGCGGGCGGCGCGCAGCTGTTCGCGCAGACCCGCGCGCTGTCGTTCAGCGCGAACGACGTGGTCACCGACCGCGGCCGCATCCGTTGCGATCAAGTGATCGTCGCCGTGGACGGCCGGCTCGAGTCGCTGGTGCCTGAACTCGCCGGCACCGTCCGCACGGCACGCCTGCAGATGCTCGCCACCGCTCCGACTCGCGAAATCGAAGTTCCCTGCCCGGTGTACGCCCGGTACGGATTCGATTACTACCAGCAGCTCCCTGACGGTTCTGTCGCGCTCGGCGGCGGACGCGACAAGGCGGTCGAAGACGAGTGGACCGCGGAGAACGAGCCGTCGACGTTCATCCAGCAGTACCTGGAGACCGTGCTGCGCGACAAGCTCCGCGTGCGCGCGCCCGTCACGCACCACTGGGCCGCGAATGTGTCGTACACATTCAACGGCCTCCCCGTGCTGGCCGAGGTGCGGCCCGGCGTGTGGGTGATCGGCGGCTACAGCGGGACAGGAAACGCGATCGGTGCCCTCTGCGGCCGGGCCGCTGCGCACCTCGCGAGCGGCGGTACCACGGAGTTCGCTAGACTACTGATCAACGCAGCAACACCGGAGACGCACCGATGATCGACGTGACGGTTGACGGCGACAAGATCGTGTTCGAAGTCGAGGGGTGGGACAAGCTCTGGGCGCTCCGCAGCCGCCTCGCGATTCCGATCGCGCACATCAAGGGCGCGCATATCGATGGCGATGCCACCAAGGGGTGGTGGAAAGGCGTGAAGGTCGGCGGCGCGCAGATTCCCGGCGTGATCACCGCGGGCTCGTTCTATACGCAGGGGCGGTTCGTGTTCTACGACGCGCACAAATCGGAACAGACGATCGTCGTGGACCTCGACCACGAGAACTACGACGCGCTGATTCTTCAGGTGCGCGATCCGGCCGCCGCGCTGAAACTCATCACCGCGGCCACCGCGAACAGGGCCTGAGCGATGCCCGCACACCTCGCCGACCCGGATCACAACAGTTCGTTCACCAAGGGCGTGTTCCTCGGTGAGATCCGAGAATCGCTCGTCTTTCCGTTTCCCGAGCTGAGCAAGGACGAAAAAGAAAACCTCGCGGCGATCCTCGACTCGTTCCGCGCGTGGGCGAAGGACAACGTCGACTCAGCCAGGCAGGACCACGACGGGCATTTCCCGGACAACGTCCGCACCGGAATGGCCGAGCTCGGCCTCATGGGCATGAACATTCCGGAGGAGTACGGCGGGTTTGGCGCGAGCGCGATGGTGTTCAACCGCGTGTTCGGCGAAATCGGTGCGACCGATCCCGCGCTCACGGTGTATTTCGGCGCGCATCAGTCCATCGGGTGCAAGGGCATCACGCTGTTCGGCACGGAGGACCAGAAGAAACGCTGGCTCACCAAATGTGCGACCGGTGAGCTGATCGCCGCGTTCTGTCTCACGGAACCCGGCTCGGGCTCCGACGCGCAGGCCATGCGCACGACGGCGGTGCCGAGCGTCGACGGCAAGAGTTACACGCTCAACGGCCAGAAGATCTGGATCTCAAACGCGGGCTACGCGGGCGTCTTCACCGTGTTCGCCAAGGTACCGGCGGAAGTTGACGGCAAGTCCAAACAGCGCGTGACGGCCTTCATCGTGGACGCACACGCACCTGGCGTTTCGCTCGGCAAGATCGAGGAGAAGATGGGGATCAAGGCGAGCGACACGCGCGCCGTGGCGTTCGAGAACGTGAACGTTCCCATCGAGGACATGCTCGGCGACGTCGGCCACGGATTCAAGATCGCGCTCGAGATCCTCAACTCCGGCCGCCTTGGCCTGGCCGCAGGTTCTGCGCGCGGCACGCGGCGCATTCTCGATGTCGCGCTCGGCTACGCAAGACAGCGCGAGCAGTTCGGGCGCCCGATCGGGTCGTTCGAGATGATTCAGCGAAAATTCGCGGTGGCGGCCGCCGAGTGCTACGCGGCCGACGCCGGGTGGATGCTCACGGCCGCAATGGTGGACAAGGGCGGAATCGACTACTCGCTCGAGACCGCGGCGTGCAAGGTGTTCGCGTCGGAACTGGCCTTTCGCGCGGCGGTCGACGCGATGCAGGTCGCCGGTGGCATCGGCTACTCCAAGGAGTATCCATACGAACAGGCCGTGCGTGACTCGCGGATCAACCTGATTTTCGAGGGCACCAACGAGATCCTCCGTGCGCTCATCGCGCTGAGCGGCCTCCAGCAGCCCGGCGAGCATCTCAAGGCGATCGGCAAGGCGTTCCGCGATCCCCTGCACTCACTCGGCGCGATCGGATCGTACATCGGCGGGCGTGTGAAGCGGCAGGTGGTCAAGCCGGTGTTCGCGAACGCCCATCCGGCGCTGAAGGACGAGGCCGAGCAGATCGCGACCATCGTCCATGATCTCGCCCTCGCCGTGGAGAAGCTGCTGATCGCGCACGGGAAGGACGTGATCGAACATCAGTTCCAGCAGGAGCGCATGGCGAACGTCGCGATCGATGTCTATCTGGCGACCGCCACGCTGTCGCGCGCAACGTGGGCGATCAAGAAAGCCGGAGGCGCGGAGCAGGCCGCGGCGGACCTCGATAACGCGCGCATCTTCATTCCGATGGCAATGCGCCGCGCGCGCCGCAACGTTCGCGCACTCGAGCGAAACCAGGACGCCCGGCTGAAGGCGCTCGCGGAACGGGCGCTGGAGAGTGGATCACTGACGGTGCCGGCGCCGACGGACTGAGAGCGAGAAACGAGTTGAGTGCGAGAGACGAGTTTGAGTGGGAGGGAAGAGTTGGAGCACGCGCAGTGGGAGTTTGCGGGATGAGAGTGAGCGTGAGTGGGAGACCAGCTGGCCTCCGACTCGCCGCATCGCTCCGACTCAACTCCCACTTCAACTCACACTCGCCGCTCACACTCCCACCGAACCTGCTCCAACTCTTCCCTCCCACTCAAACTCGTCTCTCGCACTCAACTCGTCTCTCGCACTCAACTCGTCTCTCGCACTCAACTCGTCTCTCGCACTCAACTCCGTTTTTCAGACCGTAACCGCCGCCGCCTTCCACCCGGCGGCGTCTTTGTCCTGTTCGAACACCTTGTCGAGGTCCACGACCAGGCTGTTCCCCTGCCTGGTCACAGCGAACCGGTCCATGTTCCGCGTCGCGCGGCCGGTGATGAACGTGCCGTCCGGCTTGTACCGCGAGTGATGCTTGGGGCACTGGAACTCGTGAACCTTGTCGTTCCAGCGGAGCGCCGTGTTCTGGTGCGGGCAGGCCAGCTCGAACGCGAACACCTGGTTGCCGACGCGCGCGACAATAACCTCCTGCTTCTTGTCGATGTACACGCCGTCCGTCGCGGGGAGTGGATACGTCGCCTGCTCGTCCGTCACGGCGAGCGCGTGCATCATGCTCACCGGCATGGCGCCCGCCGTCGCACCGAGCGCCGCCAGCGCGGCGGCCGCAAAGGCGGCATCGCGCAGGAACTCGCGGCGCCCGAGGAGCGTGCAGCCGCGGCAATCGTGAGGAGAATTATCCTTCATAGTCATCAGAGTCGAATCAGGAATTGAGGAGGATGACGCCGGCGAGCGTCGTCGAAAGCCAGAGCGTCATGCTCGCGATCGCGCCGAATTTGAAGCGCGCCCAGGCGCGGTTGCCGGGGGAGGGGTCGGCGTTGAGCTGCTCTTCCGTGCGCTTGACCAGATAGCCATTGGTGAGCAGAAGCGCCACCAGCGTCATCTTCGTCCAAAATACCGGCGATGTGAGAAACGTTCCGATGTCGGTGGTCAGCATCACGACGCCCGACGTCGCCGTCACGGCGAGCGCGATGATGACGGGCGTGTGGATCGTCGAGAAATCGCGCAGGACGTGCTGCTGTTGTTCCGGTGCGGCGTTCAACGAGCGCAGTGCGGCGCGATCCGACGCGAGCGCGAACCCGCCGCCAACGAGCAACCCGCCCACATGCAGGAACTCCACCCCCGCCTGCAGGGGTTTCGTGTTGCCGTAGTAGTCGGCCCACGGTTTCAGCACGCTCGCGAGCGTTTCGACTATTGCCATCGTCAGCACTCCAAATGTTCGTGTCCGTGGGTGATCTTTGGTGCGTGTCCCAACTCTCGCTTTCCGACATCGCCGTTGAATTCGGCGCCACGACGCTGTTCCACGACGTCACGTTCACCGTCGGGAAGGGCGACCGCTGGGGCATCGTGGGCCGCAACGGCAGCGGCAAGACGTCGCTTTTCAGGATCATCACCGGCACGCTGACGCCAGCGCGCGGCGCAGTGGCGCGCACGCCGGGACTCCGCGTTTCGCTGCTCGACCAGCATCGTGATTTCGGCGGCGCCGTGAGCGTGTGGGACGCGGCCGCGCTGCCGTACGCGTCGGTCATGGCGCTCGAGCTCTCCCTGGCCGAGCAGGCCACGAAGCTCGCCGAGCTTGGCGAGCGTGCGCCGGCGGCGCTGCTCGACCAGTACGGGCACGACCTCGAACGGTTTGCGCACGAGGGCGGCTACACCTTCCACGCGCGAGTGGACGCGGTGCTCCAGGGGCTGGCGTTCGACGCCGAGGAATCGAAGACGCGCCGCGTCGCGACCCTCAGCGGCGGCGAACGCGGACGTGTCGGCCTCGCGGCGCAGCTCGTTGCGCCGGCCGACCTGCTCCTGCTCGACGAGCCCACCAACAATCTCGACCTCGAGACCACCACGTGGCTCCAGGAGTACATCCGCGAACTCGACGAGACCGTGATCGTGATCAGCCACGACCGCGCGTTCCTCGACGAGATCGCCGATCACGTGCTCCACCTCGAGGGCGGCACGGCCGAGACGTACCGCGGCGGCTATTCCAGCTTCGTGCAGCAGCGCGCCGAACGGCGTCTGGCGCTGGAGCGGCAGGTCGAAAAGCAGCGAACGATGATCGCGAAGGAAGAGGACTACATCCGCAGGAACATCGCCGGGCAGAATACGGCGCAGGCGAAAGGACGCCGCAAGCGCCTCGACCGGCTGCCGCGCCTCACGCCGCCGCCCGGCGCCGGCGGCACGATGGAACTCCGGCTCGACATCTCCGAGCGCGGCGGCGACCGCGTGATCGCCGCAGAGGCGCTCACGGTCGCGATCGGCGACCGCACGCTCGTCCGCGAGTTCTCCGCCACCGCCAATCGCGGAGACGTGATCGCACTGGTCGGACCCAACGGCGCCGGAAAGACGACGCTGATCAAGACGCTGCTTGGCGAGCGCGAGACCCAGGGCGGCGCCGTGAAGCTCGGCGGCTCCGTCACGCCCGCGTACTTCCGCCAGGACCACGACAAGCTTCCGCTCGACGCGAGCCTCTACGAAGTGATCGAAAACCTCCGTCCGCTCTGGACGCGTGGCGCGATCCAGAACCACCTCGGCTGCTTCGGGTTTTCCGGCGAGGAAGTCTTCCGCTCGACGCGGACGCTCTCCGGCGGCGAGCGCTCGCGGCTCGCGCTCGCGGTGATCGTGCTGCAGCGCGCGAACATGCTCGTGCTCGACGAACCGACCAACCATCTCGACGTCGAGTCGATCGAGGCGATCGAGGACGCGATCGAGGAGTACGAGGGCACCGTGCTGCTCGTCAGCCACGATCGCGCGCTGCTGCGCGAGCTCGCGACGCGCGTGTGGGCGTTCGACGGCGAGCGCCTCGTGGATTTCGGCGGGACGTTTGTCGACTGGGAACGTCAGCTCAAGGACGCAGCGCTCGCGCGGCGCGCCGCCGACGCGATTGCCGCGGACGCGCGGCGCGAACAGGATAAAGTCCGCGCACGCGGAAACGCCGCCGCCGAACAGAAGGACCAGGCCGCGCGGCGCAACGCGCAGAAGGCCGCCGATACCGCGGAACGTGCCGTCCACGATCTCGAGCGGAAAGTCGCCGAACTGCGCCGCGCGCTCGATGATCCGGCCCTGTACGACGGGAGCGCCGAAAAGGCCAAGCGCGCGGGAAAGCTCGACAAGGAGCTCGCCGCCACTCAGCGTGCGCTCGACGACGCGCTTGCCCGCTGGGCGGACCTCGCCCAGTCGCGTCAATGAGATCCGCGGATGGGCTTCCACATCATTACGTAGCCGACGAGCGCAGTCCCCACTGAGATTTCGGCCCAGTTCCGGTGCAGGGAGCGTGCGGGATTGCCGCCGTTTTTCAGGAAAGCGCCCCGCTCGCCAAGTGATGCCGTATAGGCGAACCCGGCCTCTGAGAGCAGCATGAGCGTCGCGTGGATCGTGCGCCACGTTCGTCCCGGTGCTTCGTGCCGGGTTTCCCACCAGTTCAACGACCCCGTCACCGAGTTCGTGACGAAGAGCGCCCCGAGGGCAATCGCGATCGCGTCGTGCGTTTCCCTGAGCGAAACAGAGGGCGCATAGCCATTCTGCTCGGCATGAAAGAGCTGCTCACCGACGATGGCCTGCGCCGCAAAAATCGGAAGCGTCGCGTAGCTCGCGATGTAGTGGATCTTCAGCCGTGTCGCGTAAGCGTCCGAAAGTTCGATGGCCTTGCGCCGGCGCGACGGCGTCGTGTCGTCTGGAACCATCCCAACCGCAGCGTTCGCGGCGCGGACTCCGACCGGCAGCGGCATCGCGGGACCGACAACCGCAGCCTGTGCGGTATCGGCGGGCGGCGCCGGTGCGGTCGCGGCGCCGACGGACGCAACGGGGGCGATCGGTTCAGTCGGGGCCGGAACGGTGTCGCACGGCGTGACCGCCATTGTGCTGACGAGAGCAAGCGCAAGGAACATGGGTTCTCCCGGTGCGGCACCGTGGCCGCGGCGTGGATGAAGGTGACACCCCACCAAAAACAAAAAGGTTCACCCGTCATCTATTCTACAGCACAGCGATGCGGGATGTGGGATTTCGCCCCGGGTCGAAGTCCCGATCTCCGCATTCCATCTCCGCCCCCCGCCCCGGGTCGAAATCCCCAACCATCCCGCTAAACCGCGCCGCCCTTACTCCGCGTCGACGCGCACCTTGCGATAGTCGGCGACGGCCTGTCGCAGTGCGAGGAGCGACGACGCCTCGAGCTCGTACTCGAGCGTCAGCGCGCCAAGCGCATCCGTCGAACGGCGCGACACGCTCGTGGTCATCTTGTCGCACGAGCGATGACGGCGCGCGTACTCTCGGCTCGCATGCCATAGCGCGTTGGCCGCGTGCCAGAAGGCGTCGCCGCTCTTGCCGCGCCCTTCACCGGCGGCCTTCTCCCATGCCACCGTGCGCGCCGCGAGGTGCTTGTGCCCCAAATCGCACAGCTCGGCCATCTCCCGGCGCTCCTCCTCAGAGCACCCGCGCCCGCTGCAGCGCGCGACGCGCTCGTGCTGACGGCATGCTTCGATCGCCGAACGGAACAGCGCGTCCGCGGCGTCGGTGTGCGGGTCCATGTCGAGAGCGGATGTCGGCGTGCTGCGCTGCGCACGCTGCTTTCCTGAGGGCATCTGACCACCGGTAGGGGATAGCTTGAACGATGCCCTGTCCCGCCCGCGCATACAAGGCCGTCGGGTAAGCCGACAGTGGGTCAGTTTGGAGACACGTGCGTGTTCTGTGCTCCGGGTGTTGGGTGAGATGCTGTGGGATTGGGGTTATTTGTAATTGGCTGTGGGACACGGCGACTCTCACAGATCGACGCACGCGATGAGGCCCGTCGTCCCAAAGCCAATGACTAATAACTCCAATCACAAAGCATCTCACACAAAGCCGTATCACTTCTTGTTGGTTGGTGGTTGGTTAACCAATTCGTTCACCAACCACTAACGCACAAGCAACGTGTCCACTCTCAGGTGCTGTGCCGCTAGCGGACCTCGCCGACCCGGCAGTGCAGCGGAAACTTCACCCTCCGCCGCTGCTCGGGTGCACCCCACATCGAGGCGAGCGCCTCCTCGAACGCGTGTACCGGCTCCTCACCGCGCGCCGCGATGAATTTGCCGACCGCCGACCAGGTCCTGATGTAGCTCGCGAACTCCGACAGCGACCACTGCTCGGTCATCTCGAACGGCGGCGGCGCCATCTCGTCGAGCGGCAGCGCGATCGTGCGATAGCCCTCGTCCACGAAACGCCGCTCGCGCGACCAGTAGGGACCGAGCGTCACGCGATAAAACAGGTCCACGACTTCGTCCACGCCAGGATCCACGGAACAGCGCGAGTAGCACCAGACCGCGAGAACCCCGCCGGGAGCGAGCACCCGCCGCACCTCGCGAATGAATGGGTCCACGTCGAACCAGTGCAGAGCCTGCGCCACGGTCACGAGGTTGGCGCTGCGGCTGCGAAGCCCCGACTTGTACTTCGCGACCGAGTACGTCACGCGCGGATGCGGAATCGCCTGCGCGATCATTTCGTCGCTTGGGTCGGTGGCGATCACACGAGCGAAGCGTTCCGCGAGGCGCACCGCGGCCTGCCCGTTTCCCGTCGCGCAGTCCCACGCGACGCGCGTGCCGCCGCCCGCCGCCGCGAGATAATGAAAGAGCGCGGCAGGATACCGCGGACGGAACTCGCGATAGTTCTCTGCCTGCGGCCCGAAGTAGTTGTGGAATCCCTGAGGAGCCGGCGTGGGCGGACGGTTCACGGCGCCGGCGCGTCCTCCGCGACGAATGCGAGCCAGTTCCCCTTGGGGCTCACCGCGATCCTCGAAATATTCTTCACGCCGAACTTCTCGAAGTTCGCGACCGGTGCCCACCCGTCGTCCGTGTAGCGGAAGATTCCCGAGCCCACCGCCGTGAGCAGCGCGCCGTTCGGCGCCCACGCGTGATAGTCGGCGCCGCGCGGCGCC
>JBOHTH010000483.1:0-3558 GCA_050733535.1 Gemmatimonadaceae bacterium
CTCGACATGCCCAACTCATCGTCGATCGTCCTGACCTCCCGTGCCGTGGAGCGCACGGTAACTCGCATGGCGGACGAAATCGTCGAAAAGTACGACGGCACTGACGGCCTCGTGCTCGTGGGGATCCAGCGGCGCGGCGTGCAGATCGCCGCACGTATCGCCGTGCGGATCGAGGCGTCGGAGCATGTCTCCGTCCCGCTGGGCGCACTCGACATTACGCTGTACCGCGACGACCTCCAGACCGTTGGCCCGCGGCCGGTCGTAGGGAAGACGCTCCTGCCGGTTGCGCTCGACGGCCGCCACGTCGTGATCGTGGACGACGTCCTCTTCACCGGGCGCACGATCCGCGCTGCACTGGACGAACTGGCGGACTTTGGAAGGCCCGCCAGCGTCGGCCTGGCAGTCCTGATCGACCGTGGCGGACGCGAACTGCCCATCCAGCCCGATGTCGTCGGCGCCAACGTCGAAGCCCCACGGGGCGCCCGCGTCGACGTGCTCGTGAAGGAGCTCGACGGCCGTGACGAAGTCGTCCTGACAAGCGGGGACGCGGCGTGACGTCGCCGCTCGGCAAGGACCTGCTCGGCTTGGAGCAGCTCACCGCCGGGCAGATCAATCTCGTGCTCGACACCGCGGTGCCGCTCAAGGAAATCTCCGAGCGCACGATCAAGAAAGTGCCGACCCTGCGAGGCGCGACGATAGTCAACCTGTTCTTCGAAGCGTCCACGCGCACCCGCATTTCGTTCGAGTTCGCGGAGAAGCGGATGTCGGCGGACACCGTGAACGTCGCGTCGGCTGGATCGAGCGTGTCCAAGGGCGAGACGCTCGTCGACACCGCGCGGAATCTCGAGGCAATGCGCATCGACATGGTGGTGATCCGCCATCCGGCGTCCGGCGCGGCGGGCTTTCTCGCCGAACGGATCGAGTCGAACGTCATCAACGCCGGCGACGGCACGCACGAACACCCCACGCAGGGGCTGCTCGATCTCCTGACGCTGCGCGACCACTTCGGCACGCTCGCCGGAAAAAAAATCTGCCTGTGCGGAGACGTGCTGCACTCGCGCGTCGCGCGCTCGAACATCTGGGGTCTTGCCAAGCTCGGCGCCGAGGTCGCGGTGTGCGGCCCACGCTCGCTCCTCCCCAACGCCATCGAGGAGATGGGCGTGAAGGTGTTCGACCGCATCGAAGCCGCGATCGAGTGGGCCGACGCGCTCAACGTGCTGCGCCTCCAGCTCGAGCGCATGCAGGCCGGCTACATCCCATCACTTCGCGAATACAACCGCGTCTTTGGCGTCACGCGCGAGCGCCTCGAGCGCGCACCGCGTGACGTGCTCATCCTGCATCCCGGACCAATGAATCGTGGTGTCGAGATCGACTCCGACGTGGCCGACGGCCCGCACAGCGTGATCCTCAACCAGGTCACCAACGGCGTCGCCATCCGGATGGCCGTGCTGTATCTCCTGTCCGGCAACACGCCCGCCCTGGCCGACGCGGCGAGGGCCTCGTCGTGAGCGGCGCGCGCGACATCCTGCTCAAGGGCGGACGGCTCGTCGATCCGTCGTCGCAGCTCGACGGCGTCGGCGATCTCCTCGTTCGCGACGGAAAGATCGAGTCGGTCGGCGGCACGATCGCGGCGCCGGGCGACGCCACGGTGATCGACTGCGCAGGACAGGTCATCGCACCGGGATTCATCGATGTGCACTGCCACCTCCGCGAGCCGGGACGCGAGGATGTCGAGACGATCGCCACCGGTGCGCGCGCCGCCGCCGCGGGCGGCTTCACTGCGGTCTGTGCGATGCCCAACACCGACCCGGTCACCGACAATCAGGCGGCCGTCGGATTCGTCCTGAAGCAGGGCAAGGCGGCGCACGCCGCGCGCGTGTACCCGATCGGCGCCATATCAATCGGAGAAAAAGGCGAACGCCTCGCCGAGTTCGGCGAGATGGTCGGCGCCGGCGCGATTGCGGTGAGCGACGACGGGAAGCCCGTCGTGAGTGCGCAGCTCATGCGCACGGCGCTCGAATACGCGCGAACCTTCGGCATCCCCGTCGCCGACCACTGCGAGGACCCGACGCTCGCCGATGGCGGTGCGATGAACGAAGGACTCGTGTCCGCGCGCCTCGGCCTCAAGGGGATCCCCAGTGAGGCCGAAGAAATTATGGCGATCAGGGATATTCTCCTGGCCAGGCGCACCGGCGGCCACGTGCATCTGTGTCACATGAGCACGCGCGGGTCGGTGGACTTGATCCGATGGGGCAAGGATCGCGGCATCTGCGTCACGGCCGAGGTGTGCCCGCACCATCTCTCACTCACCGAAGCGGAAGTCGAAGGCTACGATACGCATGCGAAAATGAACCCGCCCCTTCGGTCCGCTGATGACGTCGAAGCACTGCAGCAAGCCGTGAAGGACGGGACGATCGATGTGATTGCCACTGACCACGCCCCGCACCACTATGATGAAAAAGAACGCGAGTTCTCCGACGCGCCCAACGGGATCATTGGCTTCGAGACCGCGCTCGCGGTGAACATCACCTGGCTCGTGAAGCCGGGGATCATCCCGATCTCGACGCTGGTAGACAAAATGTCGTGCGCACCCGCAAGGCTGTTCCACCTTCCGGGCGGGTCGCTGCGCCGCGGCGGCGCGGCGGACATCACGGTGTTCGACCCGGCCCGGGAGTGGACGGTCGAGCCGTCGCGTTTCTTCTCCAAAGGGCGGAACACGCCGTACACGGGCCGCACGCTGACCGGGCTGGTCGCTTGTACCCTCGTCGACGGCCGGATCGTCCATAATACCGTGAAGGAGACACCAAAACGATGACCGACGCCCGTCCAAAGCAGATACAGGACATTGAGGCGCTGCTCGCCGAGCGGCGCAAATATGAGCAGTGGCTCGCGCAGCTCGAGACGCGCAAGGAATCGACGCCGAGCCACGTGTACGTGAAGGTGCACCGTGACTACACGGCGCGCCTCACCGAAGCGCAGGAGAAACTCTCCTCCGAGTCGGGCGGCGTGAACGCGCTCGCGACCGAGCTCGAGTCGGCATTGGCCAAGCAGGAGCGGCAGATCACCGAGCACACCGACGAGCGGTCTGAAGCCGAGCTGCGCGCATCGGTGGGAGAGTTCGCGGGAAAGGAGTGGGACAAGCTTCGCGGCAAGCTCGACAGTGCGATTGCCGACCTATCCGGCGAGCGCGATGCGCTCAAACGCGAGCTCGACACGCTCCGGGCGCTTTTGGTCGAGGCGGAACCGTCCGCGCCGAGCGCGGCGAAGCCCGCAGACGTTGACGACATCGCGTTCCTGCGCTCTGTACTTGGACGCGCCACGCCGTACTCCACCACTCCACCGCCGTCGATCGTCGAAAAGGCGACTGGACCGCGTGCATCGACACGCGTCGACGCACCGGCGGAGAAGCGCCCGTCCGTGCAAGCGGCCGCGCCGATCGCCGAACCGAGGACCGCGCCTGCTGCGGCGCCGGCCGCTGCACCGGCTCGCCCCTCGACACAGGCCGCCGCGGCTCCGGCTGCTGCGCAGGCGGCGCCGGCTCCCGCCGCTGTGCCGGCG
>JBOHTH010000484.1:0-3707 GCA_050733535.1 Gemmatimonadaceae bacterium
CATTGGGATCCCGATCCGGCCAAGTGCCGGACCGACATCTATTACCTGCTCGACCAGAAGGAGTAGTCATGGAGCGCCGGAAATTCGTTGGATCAATGATCGCGGCCTCGGCGGCGGCTGCGCTGCCCGTTGATCTTAGGGCGGCACCATTGCGTGTGAATGGCAGCCGGCTCAACGCGCATCTCGCGGCGCTTTCGCAGTACGGAAAAAATCCGCAGGGCGGAGTCTCCCGCGTGGCGTACAGCGATGCGGACAAGGCGTCACGGCCGTACGTCATGCAGCTCATGAGCGACGCAAAGCTCGACGTGTCGATCGACGCCGCCGGCAACATCGTCGGTCGCAGGGCGGGCAAGGACGCGTCGCTCAAGCCGATCCTGTTCGGATCGCACACGGACTCCGTGCCGCTCGGCGGCATGTTCGATGGCGATGTCGGCTCATTGGGCGCGATCGAAGTGGCGCAGTCGCTCTCGGAGCAGGAGATCACGACGCGGCACCCGCTCGAAGTAGTGGTCTGGCAGAACGAAGAAGGCGGCCTGTGGGGCTCGCACGCCGCGACGGCGGAGTTGACGCCCGCCGAGCTCGCGACGATGAGCAACAGCGGCAAGACGATTCGCGAGGGGATCGCATTCCTTGGCGGCGATCCGGATCACCTCGCGCGCACGCGTCGCGCCAAGGGAAGCATTGCGGCGTATATCGAGCTGCACATCGAACAGGGCGGCACGCTCGAGAAGGAGAAGCTCGACATCGGCGTCGTCGAAGGGATCGTCGGGATCCATCAATGGAACGTGACGGTCACCGGATTCCAGAATCACGCGGGCACCACGGCGATGAATGACCGGCACGACGCGCTGCACGCGGCTGCACGATTCATCGAAGCCGTAAACAAGATTGTGACGAGCGAGCCGGGGCGGCAGGTCGGCACGGTCGGGAAGATCGCGGCGTTCCCGGGCGCGCCTAACGTCATCCCCGGGCGGGTCGAGTGCACGCTCGAGCTGCGCGACCTGGACGCAAAGAAGATCGACTCGCTCTTTGCGAAGGTCGAGGCAGAGTCGAAGCGCATCGGTGCGATGAACGGCACGACGTTCGCCTTTGTGCAGTTCACGAATGACATTCCCGCGCCCACGGCTCCTGCTCTTCGGGCCGCGATCGCCACCGCCGCGACGGCACTTGGCCTCACCCACAAGCTGATGCCGAGTGGGGCAGGGCACGATGCCCAGGACCTCGCGCAGATCGGACCGGTGGGGATGATCTTTATTCCGAGTATCGGAGGGATTAGCCATGCGCCGAAGGAGTTCTCGCGCGCGGCGGATATTACCAACGGGGCCAACGTCCTGATCAATACAGTCGTGGCGCTGGACGGATCACTTTAGAAATCGGGAACCGGCAAGCGGGATTTCGACCCGAAGCGGGAGCCGGGGTTGGGAGCCGGGACCACTAGCGCCCCGCTGGCCAGAGCGCGAAACTCAGTCTAATGACTACTCGCCGCACCTTCCTCCAAACACTCGGCCTCGCGACCGCCGCCGCAGCTCTCCCGCGGGATATGCTCGCCGCTGAGAACGCAGCAAGGCTCAATCCGATAGGCCTTCAGCTCTACACCGTCCGCTCGCTCATGTCGAAGGACGTCGACGGTACGCTCGCGACGGTCGCCGGTGTGGGCTACCGCGAGGTGGAGTTCGCCGGTTACTACAACAAGGATCCAGCTGCGTTGCGCGCGACGCTCGACCGTCTCAAACTGAAGTCGCCGTCGTGCCACCTCGGGCTCGACGCCGTAGAAACCGGCTTCGACGCGACCGCCGCGGCCGCGAAGACGCTGGGCCACGAGTGGGTGGTCGTGGCGTCCACTTCGCCGCGATTCTTTCAGAGCCTCGCGGCGCTCAAGGAACTCGCGCAGCGGTTCAACGCCGTCGGCAAGCGAGCCAAGGACGCGGGGCTGCGCTTCGGTTACCACAACCACAACATCGAGTTCAAGGCGGTCGAGGGCGCTGTGCCGATCGATGTGCTGATCTCCGAGACCGATCCTGCGCTCGTGGACTTCGAGATGGATGTCTACTGGGTCACGCAGGGCGGCGGCGATCCGTTCGCTCTGATCAACAAATTCCCTGGCCGATTCAAGCTCCTGCATGCCAAGGACGCGAGCGGACCACCCGATCAAAAGATGCGCGACGTGGGCTCCGGCGTCATTGACTGGAAAAAGATTTTCGCGGAGCGCAAGAAGGCTGGCGTCCAGCATGTGTTCGTCGAGCGCGACGACGCCCCCGATCCCGTCGCGAGCATCACGGCGAGCTACAACTATCTCCACAATCTTTCCTTCTAGGCTTATGTCATTTCCCAAACGCCTGATGTACGACGTCGTGATCGTGGGATCCGGCGCCGGTGGCGGCATGGCCGCCAACGTCCTCACGAAAGCCGGCGCCAACGTGCTGATGCTCGAGGCCGGCGGTCCGTGGGACAACACAAAAGACTCGGCGATGATGAAATGGCCGTATCAGTCTCCGCGGCGAGGCGGCAGCACGAAGGAACGCCCCTTTGGCGAGTTCGACGCGTGCATCGGCGGCTGGGAAATCGACGGCGAACCGTACACGAAAGCCGAGGGCACGAAGTTCGACTGGTGGCGCGCGCGAATGGTCGGTGGCCGCACGAATCACTGGGGCCGCATCTCGCTCCGCTTCGGCCCCGACGATTTCAAGGCGAAAGACCGCGATGGACTCGGCGACAACTGGCCCATTTCGTACGACGACATGGCGCCCTACTACGACAAAGTCGACGATCTGATCGGTGTGTTCGGGTCGAAAGAAGGGCTCCACAATCACCCGGACGGAAACTTCCTCCCCGCGCCGCGCCCACGCTGCCACGAGCTGCTCGTGAAAGAGGCGTCGGACAAGCTCGGCGTGACCTGCATTCCGGGGCGCCTTTCGATTCTTACAAAGTCGATTCACAACCGAGCCGCGTGCCACTACTGCGGCCAATGCAACCGCGGCTGCGCGACGAACTCCAACTTCACGTCGCCGAACGTGCTGATCTACCCGGCGATGAAGACGGGCAAGCTGACGCTGATCACGAACGCGATGGCGCGCGAAGTGACGACGAACGACCAGGGGCTCGCGACAGGAGTGAGCTACGTCGACAAACACAGCGGTGAAGACCGTCACGTGCAGGCGAAGGTCGTCGTGCTGGCGGCGAGCGCGTGCGAATCGGCACGGCTCCTGCTGAACTCAAAGTCGTCCGTGCACCCGAACGGTCTTGCGAATTCGAGCGGCGTCGTCGGGCGCTACATCACCGATACGACCGGGACCGGCGTGGGCGGATTCATTCCGAAGCTCGTCGACCAGCCGGCACACAACTGCGACGGCGTCGGCGGAATGCATGTCTATATGCCCTGGTGGATCGACAACAAGAAGCTCGACTTCCCTCGCGGCTATCATATCGAGCCGTGGGGTGGACGCGGCGTGCCGAGCAATGGATTCATGGGCGGCATTCAGCGGTACCCGGGCGGCGGCGGCTATGGGAAGGCGCTGAAGGCCGACTATCGCCACTACTACGGCACGTCGATCGGATTCGACGGCCGCGGCGAGATGATTCCGAACGAAAAGTCGTATTGCGAGATCGATCCGGAGAAGAAGGATCGCTATGGAATCCCCGTGCTGAAATTCCACTGGGAATGGAGCGATCACGAGATCAATCAGGTGAAGCACATGCAGGAGACGTTC
>JBOHTH010000485.1:0-1540 GCA_050733535.1 Gemmatimonadaceae bacterium
AGCTGCCGGGGTTCGGCGAGCTCTTCCGCATGGTGTCGTTCCAGGAGCAGGTCGGGACGGCGGCAATACTTTCGCGCGCCGTTGCGGGGTCCGCGAACGGCAAGCTCGTCGTTTCGATGCCGGGCTCGAAGGCGGCGGTTGAACTGGCGCTTACGCGGATCCTGTTGCCCGAGCTGCGCCATGCCGTCCGGGAACTGCGACGGTAGAGGCTGTGGTGGGATCGAACCATGGTAGCACAGATGTCATGCGCTAAGCCAGCCGACACAAATCGCGGCGCTTGGCAATCGATCGATGACGCTCCGCGACTCGGTGCATGCTACGATGTGTACGGGGGAGCGAGGGTTCGAATCCCACTTCGGGCACGCCCTCACCGGATTGACTCGGCCGGAGTTTCCGCATAACGTACCAGTCACTTGCGGGGTATGCGGTTCGGCCACGGCCGGAAATGAGAAACCTGCGGAGCCAACCGGCCCGCAGGTTTTTCGTTTTCATCATCGTGCGGTTCGCGATCTCACCCCAACTCCAGCGACCACGTCACCGCCATCTCCGGATCCATCGTATCCCTGACGGTGCAATACCGCGTCACCGCCAGCTCGATCGCCCGCATCGTCTGCGTGCGATCGATCCCCGCCCCGGTGATCTTGTACGCCAGATGCGCGCGGGTCACCCGGCGCGGCACCTCGGCCTTCCGCTCTCCCGTCGTCGTCACCTCCAGCGTCGCCGGCGGCGTCCGCCGCTTGGTCAGCATCTCGACGACATCCACCGCCGTGCACGTCGCCAGCGAGGCGAGCAATGTCTCCGGCGGGCTCGGCCCCTCCTTCGAGTTGCCGTCGATCCGGATCTTCGGCCCATCCGGGCGACCCGCATCGAACGCCCACCCACTCGTCCACTTCGCAGTCACGGTGAGATCGGCGCGCACCTCATCCGGAGTTCCCGGCCGGTCGTTCTTCACGGATTCGGCCCCACCGCAATTGGCGCCCGCACCGCGTTCCCCCACTCGGTCCAGCTGCCGTCGTAGTTGCGGACCTTCTTGTAGCCCAGGAGATACGTCAGCACGAACCAGGTGTGCGAGGAGCGTTCGCCGATCCGGCAGTACGCGATCACATCGTCACCCGGCGCGAGGCCGTTCTCCTTCTCGTAGATCGTGCGCAGCTCGTCCGCGCTCTTGAAGCTTCCGTCGGTATTCGCCGCGCGCGCCCACGGCACGCTGCGCGCCGTCGGGATGTGCCCGCCGCGCAGCGTTCCTTCCTGCGGATAGTCGGGCATGTGCGTCCGCTCGCCGCTGAATTCCTGCGGCGACCGCACGTCCACCAGCTTTCCATGCTTGGCGAGATGCGCCTGCACTTGCTGGAAGAACGCGCGGATCCGCCCGTCGTCGCGCGGCGGCGCCGTGTACGATGTTTTCGGGAACTTCGGCACCTCGGTCGTCATCGGGCGCGCCTCGGCGTCCCACTTCATCCGCCCGCCGTCGAGAATCCGCGCGTTCGTGAAGCCGAACAGCTCGAACACCCAGAGCGCGTAGGTCGCCCACCAGTTGTTC
>JBOHTH010000486.1:0-4648 GCA_050733535.1 Gemmatimonadaceae bacterium
TGCGCCAATACGAGTACGCGAGTACCACGCTCGCCGGGGCACCGGGCGCCTCGTCGGCGTCAATGAACGTGCGTCCAACAACTGCGCGCACGCCGATGACCCTCGGCAACGCTGAGCTCACGTTCGCGATCAGGGCGATGCTGGCCCAGTCGTCGGTGCGAAGCGCCATCTGGTCCTGGCTGAACAAAGCCAAGGAGTTGATCGTTCGGCTCTCGCGCGAGGCGCGCTCGAGCGCCGCGAGCGGCAGCGCGCCGAACTCTCCCTGCTCGACTGCCGCGTCGGGCCGATAGAGCGCGACCGCGCGATCGATATTGCGGAACGGCGTATTGCGGCCCCGACTTGCGTCGAGCACCGCAACAATTCCCGACGCGACGCATACGGCAATCGCGAGCGAGAGGATCGCAACGCCGGTGAACCAAGGGCTGGCGGCTAGTGCGCGAACCGCGTGCCGGAAGTCGCTGTTTGCCGAGTGGGTCATGCGGAAGTCTGGCGCTGACTCGCTCAAATTGCGAGCCGCTCGAACCCTCCAACAACCAACACGAAACTGCTACAAATCCCGCCGCTCGAAATGCCAAACCGCAATCACCAGCGCCGCCACCAGATAAACCCCGCCGTACACCACCGCCGTCCCGCTCGGGATCGAAACATTCGCGAACGGCGAGAATGAAAGCGACCCGGCCAGCGGAGTCTGCATTTCATACGCGGCGCGGCGCCAGAGCGATTCGCTCGGCATCAGCAGGCTCGACCACACCCCGAGCGTCACGATGTGCACGCTCTGCGAGAACCCACTGACCTGCTCGAGCCACCCGCCCATGAACGCAAGCCCCTGCATGCCGAGCGCCAGTACGCCAACAGTCAGCGTTGAGAACCAGGTCCCAAGCGCAAGCGACACCGCCAGCATCAGCTCGCACTCGAGAAAAATCAGCGCTGCTCCCCGCAGCGCATGCTCCGGCAGCACGCCCGTGACCGCATACGCCACGGCCACGGTTCCCGCGAATGTCAGCGCGACGAATGCGGCGACCATCACGGAAAACCCCGCGAACTTCCCGCCCAGGATCGCGCGCCGCGCGAGAGGTTTTGTTGCGATCGCGTGAATCGTCCCGGACGAGACCTCACCCGCGAGCGTGTCGATCGACGTGAGCATCGTCATCACGACCGCGAGCAGGTCGCAGGTGTAGAGGCCCACCATTAGCATCCCGCTCTCCACCTGATACCGCACGAACGGCGACATCGGCCGCGATTCGAACTGCATCACCTGCAGCTTCAGCGCGACGGCGAATACGGCAAGCAGGACGGCGGCAGCGACGAGCGCTGTCCATAGCACACGCCTGCGCGCTGCCTCACGGAGCGTGACGCGCGCGATGATCATCAGGCCGTTCATAGTCCGCGATCCTCGCCGACGAGTCCGACGAACAGATCCTCCAGTGATGTGTGCTCGGCGCGAACTCCAACGATGTCTGCGCCTGCCACGGCGAGGTGACGAACGATGTGCGCGATGTCGCCACGTTCGCGCACCGAGATCGCCAGATGCCTGTCGGAGAGAGTGATATCCGTGCCCCACGCGGCGAGAGGAGGAAGGGCGAGTTCACTCACGTTCTGCGCATCAATCGCGACGCGAATCGAGCCGTCGGGCTCGGCGCGCAAGTCACGCTCCGCAACCACAACGCCTTCCTTGATGAACACGACGCGGTCGCACGTGACTTCGATCTCGCTCAGCAGATGCGAATTCAGGAAGACCGTCGCGCCACGCTCGCGCTCAGCGCGAAGAATGTCGCGCACGAGGCGCCGCCCCATCGGGTCGAGGCCCGAGGTCGGCTCATCGAGAAAGATCAGATCCGGCTCATGCACGATCGCCTGCGCGAGACCGAGGCGCTGGAGCATCCCCTTCGAGAAGCCGCGCACGCGGCGTTGCGCGTGCGGGGTGAGGCCGACGAGCTCCAACACTTCCGGGACTCGGGAGCGCAGCCGATCGGTGCTCATGCCGCACAGAGAGCCGTGAAAATGCAGGAGTTCCGTTGCCGTAAGCCAGTCATAGAAGCGGAAATCTTCCGGGAGAAACCCGATCGCGCGCCGCGTCGCGACGTCGCCCGCGGGGCTCCCGAGCACTAGCGCCGATCCGCCGCTCGGGCGCACGAGGCCGAGGAGCATTTTGATGGATGTGCTCTTGCCGGCGCCGTTCGGCCCGAGGAAGCCGAAAATCTCACCGCGCGGTACGCGGAGCGAGAGGTCGCGCACCGCGACCTGGCGGCCGAACGCTTTTCGAAGTCCGATAGTTTCGATCGCGAGCGCGGAGGCTGTGGTCATGCGACGCGTCCCGTCATCGGAGAGACCGCGCGAGCGGCGCGGCGTCAGCCGCGCTGCCGTACCCGGAGAGCGCGTACACTGTGTCGCGCACACTCCACACGAGCGTGTACGTAGGCCCGCGCCGGTTCGCCGTATTGAGGAGCATTCCGCGCGCACCAGCCACGTCGACCGTGTCGTACGACCGCATGCCGCGCGGAAGTGAGAGGCTCATCGTCGAACGCCAGTCGAGGCGTGCCTGGAACGCTGTCGTCTGCGCAGGACTCATGCCCGAGAGCTCGAGCGCGATCCCGGCGAGCTGCGGCAGGTCGAGCGTGGCGGGAACGGTTCCATCGGTCGCCGGCGTCACGGTGAGCACGACGCAGTCTCCGTAATCTGTAGAGGGCGGCGGAGGGCCCTGAAGCTGGCCTTGCAGCGTCGCCGGAGCAGCTTGCGGGCAATGGCCGAACTGCTGTCGCACGCCGCGAGGCGTACTGAACCTGACGACAGCGCCTTCAAGCGACGGATCTGTCGCGACTCGGCCCAGCCCTGCCTGCACCAGCGTGGTGGCGAGCTGCGACCGGTGCAGCACCGCCCGCGCGTCGCGGGCGCCGGTGACGATCACCGTAGTCAGCTTCGCGTTCGTGACGGGGGATTTCGGCGTGAACCCGGCGAGCTTCCCCGCAGCGGCGAGGTCCGCGACCGGCACGTCCGGCTCTTCGCGCGTCACGCTGACACTGTCGGCCAGCATGTTGCCGATGAGAACGGGGAGTGCCCGGTTTGGATTTCCGCTCGCAACCGCGGAAACAGGAGTTGGCTTCGCGAGGCGCAGCGACGAGAAGAACCGATGTCCTGTCGTCTCACCGGCCACCGGGAGCAGTAACACGCCGGCGAGCACCGCCAGGGTCAGGAGGGCGGGCCAGCGGCTCACGGCTTCTTCTTTGCGGCCTTCGAGGAGTCTGCTTTCGCCTCTCTCTTCTCGGCGGCCGGGCTCTCGTGCTCGACGCCGCCGACGAGCTTGCCCGTCATCGCGTCCACGTTCACTTCATCGATCCCGCTCTTGCCTGCAGTTTTGAAATCGAAGGAGTAGATCAGCTTGCCGTCCTCCTGCTCGATCTCCGCCGACGCGAGCTTTGCCTTCGGCAGTTTGGCCTGCGCTGTGGCGATGGCCGCGGACTTCGTGACGGTCGCCTTCTTGAGCAGCCCTGGTTTCTCTTCCTTGACCGTCACGGTCTGAGCGGCCAACGGCGCCGCGAGTGTCACGACCAGCGCAGAGACGAGTCCGACATTCTTCATCTGGCATTGCCTCCCGTGTGATGCGACGCGATGCTGCCTGAAACGTGATACAACGCTCGTGCGAATCTTGTTGGCGGGCGCGCGCAGCGCTTCTCACCACGATCGGCATTGTGATCGGCGTTGCCGCGGTTATCGCGATGACTGCGCTCGGCAACGGCGCGTCGCAGTCCGTGCAGGCGCGGATCACTGCGCTGGCACGCGGCTCCTTCAGGTGGACGGCGCACGCCAGCTCGTCGGCGGCATCGCGGTGCAGAATCCGGTTCGCCCCACCGAGAAAGACGCGAAGTATCTGCGAGATAACTCGACAATGCTCGCCGAGATCGAGCCCCAGCAGGACCGCAACGTGCAGGTCACCTATCGGAATCAGAACACCAACACCCAGGTCACCGGCGCGACAGCGAACTTCCCTGCCGTTCGGGGCTACGAGATGGACGTCGGCCGGATGTTCACGGAACAGGAGGATCAGGCCCGCCGCCTCGTCTGCGTGCTCGGGTCCGATGTCATCGAGATGATGAACATGCCGTCTGCCGAATCCGTGATCGGCGACCATGTGCGTATCGCGGGCGTCCAGTTCACCATTGTCGGCGTGCTCAAAGGAAAGGGAACCCGGGGCCAATTTGGTGAGCCCGATTCACAGATCATCATTCCATTCAAGACCGGCCGCTTTCGGATGCTTGGTACTCCTTACATCAATGACCTGTTCGTGATGGCGGCGAGCGAAGACAACGTGCCGGCCTCGCTCATCGAGCTTGAGCAGCTCCTCCTGCGCTCCCACAAGATTGCGACCGGCAAACCGGACGACTTCAGGATTCGGTCGTCCGACGAGTACCTCAAGACTCTCACCGAGACGAGCCAAACCTTTACCCTCCTCCTTTCCGGCATCGCGTCTGTATCGTTGCTGGTGGGCCGGATCGGGATCATGAACATCATGCTCGTCTCCGTCACCGAGCGCACGCGCGAGATCGGCATCCGGCTTGCGATCGGCGCGCTGGAACGCGATGTGCTCGTGCAATTCTTGATTGAGGCGGTCGCGCTTTCGCTGCTTGGCGGCGTGGCAGGGGTGGTGTTGGGG
>JBOHTH010000487.1:0-3892 GCA_050733535.1 Gemmatimonadaceae bacterium
GTCCAGCTCGGCGCAGTCAAGCGGTCTCTGCCAAGCTTGCTTGGCTCGGAATCAGCGCACGAGTAGCGTCACAGTCCCGCGCAGCGGTGCGCTGAACTCAACACGGTCGCCGGCCGCGCTCAACGGAGAGACAGCGGTTTCGTCGAGCCGCGCGAGGTGCGCCCCGCGAATCGAACCACCCACGCGCCACGCGCCAGTTCTCGGTTCATCCAGCAAGTTCACGCAGCGCAGCACGAGCCACGCGCCATCCTCGCTTTCCTTCGCGCACGAAAACGCGAGCCCCTCGCCCTCGAGCGCGATTCCCTGCACCGCATCGGGGATCCGCAGCGCCGAGCGCAGCGTGCCACCGGCCAACGGCAGGAGAATGTCCTCCGCGGCGCGCTCGATCGCGTCAACAGTCGCAGCGCTTCGCGGTCCATGCAGCATGACCGCGAGCTCGGCGCCAAACGCGCCATGGCACTGGGCGCCCGGGACCGGCACGGGCCATCCCGCATGCCCTAGCCGCTCGGCAATATCGGCGCGAGATAGCTCGCCCACACATCGCAGCAGCGTCACGGCAATACCGCCGTCATCGTCAGCCTCATACTCCGCGAGGCCGTCGGAGAACAAGGTCGCGCCATCCGCCGAGCCAAACAGCGACACATACCGATGCAGCGGCGCCGTGGCCGGCGGCGTTTCCATCTTCAGGTCCTCGGCCGATACTTCGATCGCGCGCCGCTCCACCGGCCCGAACATCGCGTCCGCCACGACCTGCGCTTGCGCGACGCCGGTCGCGACGCTGAGCCGCAGCCGGTGATCGTTCGCCGTGTTTGCACCCGCCACGTGAATCCGCAGCCACGGCGCATCGGCGTCCACAATCAGTTCCACCGCCACGGTCACGCGCTCCTTCTTCGCACGGAACTCCCACTTCGACTCGATCGCCGCGCGCACGGGCCCGCGGTGCACGACGCGCGCGCCCAGGAACTTCGGCGCGAACTTCACGCCGCGAACGGACGGCGTGTACGAGTCGCCGAGGTCCACGCGGCTCTCCCACGACAAGAGATCGCGCACAGTGCGGCCACGCTCCACGTCCGTGAACTCAACTCGCCCATCCTCGTGCACCCGCACGCTGATCCGGCCATTGGTGATCGTCGTCCGCTCGGCGCGCGCCGGGTTGGGAATCGACTCATGCCGATTGCGCGACGTGTGCGGAAAGCAGCGCACGCCATACGCCGGCACTTCCGGAATCCACGCCGCCACCTCGTGCACCGCGACGAGATCGTTGTCCGGATAGTGCCTCGGCGACTCCGTGCGCTCGTTCTCTTCTGTCCGCGACAGCACCTGCACGGCCGCAAACTCGGCGACGGCCGGCGTGCGCCTCGCATGAGGATCCGGCGCGCTCGCCTTCCCCGCCGATCCGGGCCCCACCGGCACGTCGGCTATGAACTGCGTCAGCCTGAGCAGCGCCACGCCGCCGCGCGCGCGCGCCGCACGATTCCGCACGACAACCACGGACTTCCACTCGGCGCCGCGTTCGCGCGCGGCGTCTTCATCGTGGCCGATCATGTCGTGCAAAGCGTCCGCGCGAAGTCCCGCGGCCTGCGACGCGGTCTCTTCAAGGCGAGAATCCATCGCGCGCGCGACTTCGTCGGTCGACGTGCCGCAGAGCGTGTCGTGCGGGTGGCAGAGCAGCAGCGACCGCCAAGCCGCATCGACGAGCGAGCGGCGCGCACCGCTCGTCGTACCGTTCGCCGTATCATTCGCGGTACCGATCGCGTGAGCGTCGCCGTCAACACTGTCGCCCCGCCGCGCCAGCCACGCGGCGAGCGCCACCCACGGCTCCACGTCGCGCACGAGCATCCGCTCCAGCTGCGCGTTCCGCCGCTTCTGGTGCGCGCGGGTCGCGAGCGTGCCGCCAATCGACCACGTGAATCCGTACGAGTCGCGCAGTTCACCTTCCACCCGCGGGAGCTGTGCTCCACGCGCGACGCTCTGCTCCACCGCCGCGGCGAACCCGCCGAGTGAACTCGGCCTGACCTCGTCCGGCGCTGCCGCCGCCGCAAGCGTCGCGATCGCCTCATCGAGATTCCGCTGGCGCGCATGATGGTCAGCACCATTCAACAGCAACGCCTCGCCGGTTGAGTTCCGCGAGAGCAGCTCACCGCGAATCTCGTCCCAGCGCGCGCGTGATGCCGCGGGCTCCACGGGCAAGTTTGCGCCGAGTTCGTATCCGCTGCGCGAGAGATGATAGAGCACGACCTCCTCCCCGCTCGGCGCGCGCCACATGCACGTATCCGCCTGCGGCCACCGCGCGCTGCCAAAGCCACGCCACGCGATGATCATTCCGAACCCGAACCCGCGTGCCAGTGTTGGCAACGCAGCCGGATGCCCGAACGAATCGGGGCAATAGAGCACGGGCGGTGTTTGATCGGCAGCACGCAGCAGCCGCAGCGTGCGCCGCCCCGCGAGCAGATTCCGCACGAGCGCTTCGCCGGCTGGAATCAGCTCGTCCGCCAGTACGAACCACGGTCCAGCCTCGATCACACCGCTCTTGAGCAGCATCGCCAACTCGGCGGCACGCTCGCGCCGCACGGAGAGATAATCCTCCAACACCGCCGTCTGCCCGTCGAGCAAAAAACTCGCGCCAGCGTGCGCAACCGACGGCGCGTCGATCAACTCATCCACCAGCGCAACCAGCCGCTGACGGAAGCGTACGGCCGGTTGGTACCACTCGCGGTCCCAGTGTGTATGCGAGACCACGTGCACCACGGTCATTGCCGGCGTCGGTCGTGACAGGCTTCGTCGATCACCACCGTGCACGCAAGCATCAGCACGGCGTCCTCACTCTCGTCGACCTCCACACCGTACGTATCCGCAAACGTGAACCACTGCTTCGAGACCGTCCCCACCTGCCGTCCGGCGCGCGTGAACGTGTACTCGTGATCGTTGAAGTTTCCTTCCGCCGTCAGCGAGTCATGGCCCGGCTCATCCACGTGGAACACGCAATGAAAGAGGGTGAACAATTCCTTCTTCACCACCGCCTCCAGTTCACCTCCATGCCAGATCTCGTACGTCGGCGCCCAGTTGAAGACCTTCTGCTGAATGTGCGTCAGCTCGTTCCCTTCCATGTCCTGAAAGGAAAGGTTCTTGCCCATGCTCAGCAGTTTGCCCTTCACGAAGTAGACGTCGCTGCCGGCTTCGTCGGCGATGCCGTAGTCGTCGGTGAGCGTGAACAGCTTCTGCTTCATCACATAACGCATGTGGTTATCCGATTGAGGTTTGGTTTTCCGCGCGCACCCGCCCCGAATTCCACGCCACGATCAGGCCGAGCGCGATGCTCGTCACACAGCACAGCCACGCGACGCCACGCATCGCGCGCGCAATACCGACATAGTGATGCAGCACGCCCCAAATACGCAGCAAGTTGTTCCAGTCGTGTCCCTCCACCTCTTGCCCCGTACCGCCGCTGATCAGCATCAGTTTCATCGGCCCTGCGTCGGCACAGTAGATCGCGACGCCGAGCAGGTTCATCGACGACCACCAGAGGCAGAGCATCGCCGCGTGCATATCGCGCCGGCTGTCCTCGTGCTGCCGCATGAAGTACGCCATGAAGATCAGCGGAAACACCACTTGTGTGAGCGATCCGCCGAGGATCATCATCGTGTGACCAAGGAACTGGATCCCGAAGGGCATGAACAGCATGTGGCCGAACTCGTGGACGGCGGTGTCGATGTCCCCGAGCAGCGGGATGAAGCCGTACTCGTCGTGAAAAGCATGCCACGAGACCGGAATGAGCACGAGCGTGAGAATGATCCGCGCCCAGCGGACGATCACCGGAAAATCGTCACGCGTCGCGGGCATTTCGTATGGCGTGCTCATCGTTTCTTTCATGGGCGCATCCACGACTCGAGGT
>JBOHTH010000488.1:0-4110 GCA_050733535.1 Gemmatimonadaceae bacterium
GCGGACCATGGACGCACAAGTGAAGCTGCGGCTTGAAGAAGTGCTGAAGTTTCGGAACGGCGGGATCCCCGTGCGCGTGATGCGCGGCGTGGTGGAGCATCGAATGACCCGGCGCGATTTCACCGCCACGATGGCAGCTCTCGTCGCGGCGCCCTTCGTGCTGCGCGCGCATCGCGCGCTTGGCGGAGTGATCCCGGGGGTCGCATCAGGCGACGTTCTCATCGCCGAATTCTCCGACGCTGGTGTCAAGCTCCGCGTGTCGCGCGTTCCGAAAGTGGTGAAGTCCGACGCCGAATGGCGAAAGCAGCTCTCACCGCTGGGCTTCTCCGTCACGCGCAAAGGCGACACGGAGTACGCGTTCAGCGGCGCGTTCTGGAATCTCCACGAGCAGGGGATTTTCCGCTGCATCTGCTGCGACACGGCGCTGTTCACGTCGAAGAACAAATTCGATTCGGGCACAGGCTGGCCGAGTTTCTGGCAGCCGATTGCGCCGGAGAATGTGGGCGGGCGCAACGGGACGAAAGCCGGCCCGACGAACACCGAAGTCACGTGCCAGCGCTGCGACGCGCACCTTGGCGATCTGTTCGATGATGGGCCGCGGCCGACTGGGCTGCGCTACTGCATTGATTCGGCGGCGTTGAAGTTCGTGAAGGCCGCTGGCTAGAGGGAGAGGTGAGTATGAGTCGGAGGGATGAGTTGGCGCACGCTCAGTGGGAGTTGGAGCGGCGAGAGTGAGCGGGAGTGCGAGTTGAGTATGAGTTCGAGACCTCCCGCATCGGACGTGTCTATTCCTCCCACTCCCCCTCAACTCCCACTCCCCCTCAACTCCCACTCTCACCTAACTCCCACTCCGGCTCACTCTCCCAGCTCCGACTCCCACTGAACGTGCGCCAACTCATCCCTCCCACTCATACTCACCTCTCTCGACTCGCTAGAGCAACATGACGACTCCACGCCGGCCGACGGTTGAATGTGAACAGCAGCACCCGTCGCTTTTTGTTCACGACGTTCCGAAGGCCGTCGAGTTCTACACGCAGAAACTCGGGTTCAGCCTCGGGTTCATCTGGGGAGAACCACCCAGCATGGCCGGCGTGAACCTCGGGAAGATGCAGATGTTTCTCGAGCGGGGGACGCCAGATCCGAAGGGGTGCTCACTCTACTTCGTCGTCGGAAACGCCGACGAGCTCTGCGAGTTTCAGCGCGCGAACGGCGTCAAGATCCTGGTTGAGCCGGACGATCGCGAATACGGACTTCGCGACTATCGCGTCAGCGATCTGCATGGGTACAACATCAGCTTCGGGCACCGCACGTTCACCGATGGCGAGCCGATCGCAATCGAGCGCGTTGACGTGCCGGTGCGACTGGAGAAACGCCTCGCCGCGCTCCTCGTCGATCTCGCGTCCCGGAAACGCATGAGCGTCGGCGGTTGCCTCGAGGAGATTCTGCTGCACACGAACGACGGCGTCACGCCACATACGCCGGGCGAAGTGGCGTTCATTCAGGAGCTCAAGAAGAAGCACGGGATCGAGTACGACACCCACGCGAGCTATCGCTTCGTTGAGAAAGAGGCTTGAGTCTCGGCCCGCTGCGCGCTGCGGAACTCGACCCGCTCCGGACTGCGGTCCCGCATTCCTCCCGCAGTGCGCAGCGAATCGAGTTCCGCAGTCCGCAGCGAAGTTAGAACTCAATCCCCAGAGACAAGTTCAGATGGTCGTTCGCCAGCACGCTGGTCGAATACGAAGTCTCCAGCCTGCGGTACTCGACCCCGACCACAAACGGCCCCCCCGGCCTCACCTGAATGTGCGCCTCGCGCACGACGTTCTTCAGTCGTGATCCCGGCCCGAGATCCGAATCGCGCGGATCGTCCATCCCGTACCCAGCGCCGAATAGCAGCCGCAACGATGGCTTGAAGTTCACCTGCGCCCAGCCGCCCTGGTCGTGCACCGGGACCCCGTTCAGGCCGGTGCCCTGACCGATTCCGCCGCCGCCGAGCCCCTTCAGCGCCTGGCCGGTGTATGCCTCTCCTCTCACGTCCAGCCACCTCGCAATCGGGAGCTTCACGTCCACCGCAAACGCCGAGCTCGTCAGCAGCGAATCGCCTTTCGTCGCCAGCCATCCCTGGTGCACGCCGATGCCAATGTCGCGCTCCATCTCGTCGCTCCCCCAGCGCACATGCACTCGCCCTTGCAGATACGGCCGGCTCGAGTGCTCGGCGATGTCATCGTCCGTGTCGAACACGTTTGCTGGATCGCCGCTCGTCGGCGCGAGCACCGCGCCCTGAATCCCGAGGCTGACCGCGCCGCCCGTCTCGAGCCCTGCGCGAACCTGCGGCAGCCAGAGCCAGAGGTTTCCGGCTCCCGCAAAATCGGGCGTGCCAAGCGCGGCGAGACTCGTCGGATTTCCGCTCGCGATCAGCGGCGCGTCCTGGCCGATCATCAGCTCGCCGTGCGTCCACTTCACCATCGCGCGCGCCGTGCGCAACCGCAGCAGCGGAAAGGTGCGCCCGCCGGTGCTCGGCTGCTGCCCACCGTAGAAATCCACATCGAGATCGCCGTGAAAATTTCCGCCGAACACTTCCGGCGCGTTCACCGCGAGGCCCAGCGATGTCTGGCGGATCGCCATCCCCGCGCCGCCCTGCGGAAGCCCGCTCGCCGTGTCCGGCCGCACGAACTGCGGGTCGTCCACGTTGTTCACGCGGCGCGAGTTCGAGAATCCCGTTACGAGTATGCGGCCGGTCAACTCGAGCGCGATGCGCGATCGCGTCTTGACACTCGTCTGCGATTCGTCCGCAAGCTCCTGCTGGAGCAGCTTGATCTGTTCTTCGGCGCGGTCGAGCCGCGCGGCGATCGAATCTTGTTTGACCTTGGTCGAGTCCTGCGCCGCTGCGCGGCTCGCTGTTGCGAGGGTTGCGGCGAGCGCCGCCGCGGCCAGTATATGCCCCTTCCGCCACATCGCGGCCTCCTTGCAAGAGTGCGAGCGTGCGCTGGTCAGCGCGTTGATGCGATAGAAAGTAGTGTGGACAACCGGCTGAGTGATACGGCTTTGCGTGAGATGCTTTGTGATTGGAGTTAGTGGTCATTTGCTCTGGGACGGGGCGCCCCACAGCCAAGAACCAATAACCCCAATCCCACAGCATCTCACTCAAAACCCGGATCGCAGAACACGCACCTTGCGTCCAAACTGACCCATGTCCCGATAGAATACGCTCGACAGCCCCCGCTCGGCCACACCACTCGCACCACGAGGCGGAATGGAAACGATCGCGCGGCAATGCCGCTATCTCACGACGCTCGCCGCGCCGGTGGTGGCCGATCTCACCGACGCCCACCGCGCGCTCGAGCCGTCGCCGGGCACAAAAACCGCCGGCTGGCTGGTTGGCCATCTTGCGGTCACCGGCGATTTCGCCCGCCGCCTCTGCGGCGCGGATACGCTTTGTCCAAAAGAGTGGCGCGCGCTGTTCAATCCGGGAACGCACCCGTCGTTCGACTCCGGCGATTATCCACCGATGCGTGAACTCACGGACGCGCTCGTATCCGTGTATTCAGGGCTGAGCGATGCCGCACTCCGCGCCGACGCGGCCGCACTGCACGCGCAGAATCCGTTCGTGCCAGCGCGGCACGCCCTTCCCACGTCTGGCGATTTCGCAGCGTATCTGATGACCGGCCACTTCGGCCACCATCTGGGCCAGTTGCTCACTTGGCGTTCCGCCGCGGGGCTGTGAGAGGACGACGATCGCCGAGTGCTTGACCGTTGTATTGCCGCCGCTCTATTGTTGCGATTGTGAATCCTTCCACCCGCTGGAGACTTGCTGCCTTCGTCATGGTACTCGCGGCCGGCCGCCCTGCGTTCGCGCAGGGGTCCGTGAGCGGCCGCGTCGCAATGCAGGAAAAACCGGGCGAAATCACTAAAGATTTCGCCGGCACGGTCATCTACCTGATGCCGAAAGGCAGACCCGCGCATTTCTCCGCGACCCAATCGCACATGGCGATGAACGGCCGGCAGTTCGCGCCGCATATCCGCGTGGTCACCACGGGATCAACTGTGGAGTACGCAAATCAGGATCCCTTCAGCCACAATATTTTCTCGACCGCGCCCGGCGCGGCGTTCGAC
>JBOHTH010000489.1:0-2026 GCA_050733535.1 Gemmatimonadaceae bacterium
GTGCGTAGTCGAGCTTGGCTTCGACGAGCTTGAGCGCGCCGCCGGCAAGCGCGCGCTGCACGCCGCGGTCCGCCGCGTTGATGCCGAGCGTTCGGCGCTGGTGCGCGTCCACGCTGAAGCTCGTGGCCACGACGGCGATCGCCACGACGAGCCAGATGGCGGTGATCATCGCCACGCCGCGCCGCGCGCTCATCGGCCCACCAGCAGCGAGCCCATCGGAAAGATCAGCGGAAGCTGGAGGATTCCGGGGATCCGGCCGCCGTCATACGCCTGCATGGAGATCTTTACCGCGATCGGCGTGATCGCCGCGGCCTGTGTCGACTCGAACCACTGATTGGTGCGCTGATCGAGGAACTGGACGGTCAGCACGCCGACGGTCGGCTCGAGCTGGATGCGCTGAAGCGGAGTCGCGGTGCTCGCCTGGTATTCCAGCGTGAGGCCGGTCTCCGGCGTGCTCGCGTCGGCATCGACGAAAAGGCGCATGCGAGCACTTGGCGCGTGCGCGGGATTGTCGGCCGTGGTGACGAACGTGATCTCGTCGCCCCCAGCGACCGCGGCGGTGATCGCCGGTGTCATCGAACTGCTCCCCGGCATCCCGGTTGCCGCTCCGGTTGCCGCAGGACCGGACGCAATCGGCGGCGCGGCGATCGGCGAGGCGCGACGACCGAGGCCGGCGCTCGCGCCTCCGCTCACAATCTGCACGGTTCCGGCAAGAAGCCAGGTCCGCAGCTGATCTCGCAGGGCGCTCGCGCGCTCCGTTTCCGCAGTTCCAGACACGATTGTGCGCCGATGGTCGATGATCGAGCCGAGGGTCGCCGTTCCCATCACCGCCATCAATCCCGTGATCACGAGCGCGACCACGAGTTCCATGAGCGTCATCCCGCGGCGCGCAGTCATTGTCCGCGCCCGCTCGTCGCCAGTGGGGGGCGGCGATAGATGTATGAGTGGAGTCCGTACGTTGCGTCCTTCGGGCCGTCTTTCCACGATACATCAATGCGCACATCGTAGATGCCTGCCTGCGTGGCGAGTGGCGTCGTGGTCGTGACCCACTTGTAGGAGTCGACCGGCGGATCGAACGTGCCTTTCGCAACGGAGTCGGGCAGGTTCTGCAGCTGCTGGTCATTCATGAGCCCGAGGAAGTCGAGACGCGACGTCGCCAGCGCTTCGACCTCGATCGCTTTCTTTGCCCGCGTTGCCGTGCGCATTTCGCCGCCGACTGCGGACAGCGCGGATACTGCAGTTACTCCGACGATCGCGAGCGCAGCGACCGCCTCGAACAGCGTGACGCCCTTCCTAGCGCGCGGCAGCACTTGCCACTCCGCTCCATGGATCCACCCACACGAGCGCGGCCGCGCCCGCCCCGCGCACCAGGACCGAGTCCGCGAGCGTCGCGCCCGTCGGATGAAAGACATACTCGAGGCGCGGGAGATCGGTGACGAGCGCCTCCTGCGCACCGAGCGTCATCGTGCCCTCGCCAAGCTCACCGCTCCCCGAAACGCCGACGGTGTCTGCGCGATATCGCCCCGACAGCGGGTCGAGGCGCAGTGTGACCGTCTCGTTACGGTCAATTGCGATCCGGCGCGCATCCCCGAGCAGTTTGATCACGTCGTCACCGACGGCCGGCGGCTTTCCCTGTCCCATGCGCGAGAGCGCCGGCGCGACGAGCATCGCGCTGACCGCCATCACGGCGAGCACGATGGCCATCTCGAGCAGGGTGAAGCCGTGGCGGCTGACGGCCGGACCGAAGACCGAAGACCGAAGACCGAAGCTGCCGTGCCGAAGCCCGATCATTTGAACGAGTTCGCGTTGATGCCATAAATCGCCTGCAGGAGCGAAAGCGCAACAAAGGCGACGATCGCACCGAACATCACGATCATCGCGGGCTCGGCGAGCGCGGCCAGCCGCTGCGTCGCGCGCTCCGTACGCTCCTCGAAAATCTCCGCTGCCTTCATGAGGAACGTGCGCAGCTGCCCCGCATCCTCGCCGACGCCGATCAGCTGGCCGAGCAGGGGTGGGTAGACGGGGC
>JBOHTH010000490.1:0-1734 GCA_050733535.1 Gemmatimonadaceae bacterium
GGTCATCGCAAGGAGATACGGTTTCTCCACCGTTCCCTCGAGGAATGGCCGGATCACCCGGATCGGCTCCCCGCCGTGATAAAACTGCGCGGTGATTTTACGAAAGCGCGCGCTGACGGTCGCGGCGGCTTGCTCGACGCCCGCGCGCGTGGGCAGGAACACACCGACGCCGCGCTTCTCCTTCACGACGTGCGTAAGGAACTTGTCGTCGAGAAATCGCAGCGGGTCGGATCGCACGACCTCGACCTTCGCGGCTTTCGCCGGATCAAACGCACTGCTCTCGACCACGCTGGCCGCGTTGAGATACCGCGCGTAGAACGACGGGTCGACCGTCGCCGAGAGCCAGATGAAACGGCATCCGACGCGCTTGCCGAGCGCGAGGCAGAGTTCGAGTTCCGCGCTCGTCTGGTGGATCTCGTCCACCACGAGCGTGTCCTGCGCGCGGATGTCGCCGTCCTGAAACCAGCGGCGCGCGATTCCGGTCGTGACGATCACGACGTTCCACGACGGCGATTCCGGCGTAGCCTCGCGCTCTCGGTTGATCACTCCCACGCGGAGTTCGTCGACGCCGAGCAGGACGCGCGCGATCGGGCGGATGGAAAGCGTCTTGCCCGTTCCGGTCCCCGCCACGATCCCGAACCCGCGGCGAACCGCGCCGCCCGCTGCCGGCTTCGCCACCTCTTCCGCGCGGAACTGCTCGGCAAGCGCGGTGAGCTCGCTGCCGTGCGAACGCCAAAGGGTCGTTTCGATGTCGAGACCGAACGCGAGTTCGATCGTTTCGCACGCGGCGCGCGTGGGCGCGATGACGATCAGGCGGCGCGACGGGCCTGACCCGACGAACGCGTCGTGGTCTGGCGGGAGGTACGGGTCGCGAACGCGGCGGAGGGGAGCGTCGATTACCGCGTACCCTACGGGCGACGCTTGCGGCCGCTGTCCGCGGACGGCCGGACGGCCGGCATCGTGGAGGTCACCGGACGCACACCGCGGGCGCCCTCGTTCTGGCGCGTGTCGCGAACCTCACTCGGGCGCGGGGGAATCCCCGGCCCGGTGTCAAAACGGTGCGGTTGCTCGACCTGGCGACTGGGCCATCCGTTGGTGCGGTTGCCCTGCGGCGCCGACGTGCCCCGCTGCGGCGGCTTGGCCGCCTCGTCCTTCAGGTTGCCAAAGACGACCCGCGCATTGTTCGGGCGGTTCTTGATGGCCGTCGCGCAGTCCGTGGGCGCAGGCTGCTGACTCGCCGGCACGTTCTCCAGCCACACGCGGCAAAGCCCGGCAGGCGGCTGGGCCGACTCCGGCACGTTGCTGGCTGGCCTGGTCTCCTTACCGCCTCTCTCTTGCGCACCCAAAGACAGTGCGGCGAGAGAACCCAGTGCGGCGACGCAGAGAACGCGAACGGACGAGCTGAACACCGCAACCTCCAACGCTTCAGTGGGTGCCGCCAATGTGACGACGCGCCCTCGGGCTCCGCCACAAATCATACGCGCCGGAGCCTCGGAACGTCATACCCCCTTTTCCGCATTCGGGTTCATAGGATGGTCTTACGGCACTGCGGGCTGCGGAAAGCCGTCAGTCACCGAAGCTGATGCCCAGTCTTCGCGCAGTGTGAACCAGATCGTGGTTCAAATCGACCCGTTTGGGGTGGCGGAGGGCCTCCTCGATCGGCACTGTCACGATATTGGGCGACTGGAGGGCAACCATATGGCCCCACTTGCCGTCCTCGACTGCCTGCACGGC
>JBOHTH010000491.1:0-15079 GCA_050733535.1 Gemmatimonadaceae bacterium
CCCCGAGCCACGCGCCAAGGGGGTCGAGCTCGCACTCTGGAAGACGCTGCGCACGACGCTTCCGCCGCACAGCATATGGCGCGTCTCTCCGTTGGTGGAGAGCTATCAAACCGGCGTCCGCAGCGAGCAGTTCCTCTCGCTCCTGTTCACCCTGCTCGGCCTCGCCTCACTCCTCCTCGGCGCCGCTGGCCTGTTCAGCGTGATCTCTTATGTGGCCGGCCAGCGCAACCGCGAGTTCGCGGTGCGCATCGCACTCGGCGCCACCAAGAGCAACGTGCTCAACCTCGTCATGAAGGAAGCGCTGATCATGGCGCTCGGCGGCACCGCGGTCGGAGCCGGCCTCGGTATGTGGGCCGGGTTCCTTCTATGGAACAAGATGTGGGGCGTGTACCCCGTGGACGCTCAGGCGCTGATCCTCGGTGAAACGACACTGCTCCTCGTGACGATGTTCGCCTGCCTCCTCCCCGCCCTGCGCGCGACAAAAGCGAATCCCGTGGACGTCTTGCGCGCTGCCTAAACCACGAACATCGCCACACCCGCCGCGAACATCGCCACCGTCGTCACGCCGACGGTCACGCGCCCCAGCACCGAGCTCGGCTGCCCCAGCATGAGTTTCTTGTCCGACGCCGCGTGCAGAATTCCCACCATCAGGAACGGCGCGAGCAGTCCGTTGATCACGGCCGTCCAGTAGAGTGCCTTCACCGGGCTCATTCCAACGAAGCCCATCAGCGCACCGAGCGCAATCGACAACGCGATCACCGCATAAAACGCCCGCGCGCGTGTGAACGTCTCGTCGATTCCCTGCCGCCAATTGAACGTCTCCGCAAATGCGTACGCGGCCGACCCGGCCAGCGTCGGAATGGCGAGCAACCCGGTGCCGACGATGCCGATCGTGTACAGCAGCATCGCAAACCGGCCGGCCAGCGGGCGGAGCGCTGCCGCAACGTCGGCCGACGTGGAGAGCTGCGTTTCGCCGTGCGCATGCAGCGTGCTCGCCGTCGTCACGATGATGAAGAACATCGCCACGTTCGAGAAAAACGTACCGAATCCGATGTCGATCTTTCTGTCCACGATCTCCGTCGGCGTCGCACCCCGGCGCGCCTTGAGGCTGAGCCTGCCCGCCGCCTTTTCCACTTCGACTTCCTGCGAAGCCTGCCAGAAAAAGAGATACGGACTGATCGTGGTACCGATCAGCGCGACGAGCGTCGCCCAGCCGTCGCGGCCGCGCGGCATGCTCGGCACGACGGTCGCGTGCAGCACGCGTCGCCAGTCCGGATCAACGTCAAACGCGGTGACGACGTACACCAACAGAACGACCGCGAGCCACTTGAGCACGTTCGCAATTCTCGCGTAGCGCAGACGGATGGTCGCGATCGTGATCCCGACGCCGAGGAGCACGACCCACACAACCGCGGGCACGCCGGTGAGCAAGTGTGCGGCGTCGGCCATCCCGCCCAAATCCGCACCGACGTTGATCGTGTTGGCGATGAACAGCGCACCGGCCGCTGAGGCGAGCACCCAGCGCGGATATTTTTGTCGCAGCGCACCGGTGATCCCGCGCCCGGTGACCAGGCCGATCCTCGCACACATCGACTGCACCGCGGCCATCAATGGCCATAGGAGCGGAGCGGTCCAGAGGAACTGGAAGCCGAATTGCGCGCCGGTGATCGAGTAGGTGGCAATTCCGGATGGATCATCGTCCGCGGCGCCGGTGATGACGCCAGGGCCGAGCGAGGCGAATACGCGCCGGAGCGTTGACTGGCGGGCGCTCTTGGCCTGTGGCATGACCAGAGATTTTAGCGACAAAGCCTCGAAAAGCGAGCTATGACACTCCCGAGCAATGAGCATTGTGCTTGACCCGTGAGCACGGAGCTTGACATTCGAATCACCTGTTGACACTGTACCGCTACACTGATACACTCATAACTCATGTTCGAACGCATCGACCCCAGAAGCCCGACCCCCATCTACGCGCAGATCGCCGAGCGCGTCCGCGTGGCAGTCGCCGCCGGTGAACTCACCACTGGCGACGGCCTGCCCTCCGTCCGCGCGCTGGCCAGCCGGCTGCGCGTGAACCCGGCGACGGTTGTGCAGGCGTACCGCGAACTCGAACGGGAGAAACTCGTGGAAATGCGCCAGGGCGCCGGAACGTTCATCCTCGAAATGTCCACGGACACCCGGGCGCGCGAGCGTCAGGCCGCGGCCAAGCGCCTCGTGCGCTCACTCATGGAAGACGCCGCGCGACTCGGCATCCAGAAAGACGACATCAAGAAGGCACTCAACGGCGAACTCAGCGAGGGCGGACGATGACCGACGCAATCATCGCGCGCAACGTGACCTACCGCGCCGGCCGCGAGTTCGCGATTCGCGATCTCGCGATGACCGTGCCGACGGGCTCAGTGTATGGCTTTCTCGGACCGAACGGCTCGGGCAAGACCACGACGCTCCGCCTGCTCCTCGGGATGCTCCCGCTCGACGACGGCACGATCGACCTGCTCGGCCACGATGTGCCGCGCGGCGTGCACAAAGCGCTGGCGAAGATCGGCTACGTGCCCGAACGCCTGCACCTGTATCCGCAGCTCACCGTCGAGGAGACACTGCGCTACCACTCGGCGTTCTATCCAGACTGGGATCACGCGCGCGCCGAAACCCTGCGCCGCGAGTTTGCGCTGCGCGCCGAGCAGCTGGTGGACAGGCTCTCAAAGGGTGAGAGTGGCAAGCTGATGATGCTCGTCGCGCTGGCGCACAACCCTGATTTGCTCGTGCTCGACGAACCGACGGACGGACTCGACCCCGTCGTGCGGCGCGACGTGCTCTCCGCATTGCTGGAATACGTCTCCGCGCGCGGCGCAACGGTGCTGATCTCGAGTCATCTGATTCACGAGCAGGAGCGCATTTGCGATCACGTCGGCGTGATGGACGGCGGACGTCTCTTGGCAGAAATGCCGATGGCGACATTCCGTGGCGGCATCAAGCGGCTGCGCGTGGCCAAGGCTCCTATAGACCGCGGGATCCTGCCGTTCACGCTGCTCTCTCGCGGCACGACGGCCGGGCGAGAAGAAGAGTGGGTCGTCCGCGGCTGGCAGCCAGCGATGCGCGAATACTTCAGCGCGGCGGAAAGCGAGCTGCGCGAGGTGATCGACCTCGATCTCGAGGAGAGTTTCGTGGAACTGCTGCGTTCCGCGCGAACGCCCGCGGGCACAACCGGGGAGGCCAGCTGATGTTCGCGCAGATCCTGTACACCCAATGGAAGTGGGCGAGGACTGAGCTGCTGCTCTACGTGCTCGCGGCGTTTCTCGTCCCGGTGATCATAATCCGTATTGGGTTTTCGTATGTCGATACGTACGCGATCAGGTCGGTGCTGAGCGTCAGCTCCTACGCCGCCGTGTTCTTCATCGCGCTGGCCTTGCTCTGCGCATTCGGCCTCGCGTGGCGGCCATACATTCTCGACGCCGGACTCAAGCACGTCGGGCCGCTCTCGCTGCCGATCTCCTGGGCGCACTTTGTGCGGCTGCGCTTTTTCGCCGGTGCAATGCTGCTCACGATCCCGGCGATTGCCATTTGGTTTGGCGGACTGCTCGCCACGGCGTCGGTCACTGTACCCCCGACGCTGCACGCGTACCCCGGCGGCCTTGCGGTGCGATTCTACCTCGCGTCGCTCACCGGGTACGCCGCGGCGTTTCTCCTTCAGTACGTGGCGGGCAAGCACGCCGTGCGGGTCGCGATCATCGTCTTCTTCGTCCTAACCGCGGGGGAAGTCGTGGCGCAGTTGCTCGGCTACGGCAGCCTCCTCGGCAGTGCGTGGAATGCGCTCACCAACTGGCCCGGTCCGTTTTCCGTCTTCGCGGCGCGGTGGATGATCATCGATGTTTGACCGCTCGCGCCTCGCGTGCCGTGCGACCGTAGGCGCCTGGATGGCGTTCACGTTGGCAGCATCTGTTCCGCTTGCTGTCCGCGCGCAGGATTCGCCGCGGCTCCGCACGCGCCTCGTGGCAGCCTTGCGCGACCGCAAAACAATGATCGACTCGTCCGATGCGCTGCGCGCGAACCGGGCACGTGACCTGCCGCCGGATTCGCTGAGCAGCGGCGTTGTCCACGTGCGCTTTTCGAAACAGAACCTTGGCACTGATCTCCAGGCGTCGCTGGCCGCCGCCGTCGCGCGCGCCGGAGCGATAGCAGACGTCCAGTTCGGCGACGCGAAACTCGACGGCCCCGGATCGGTGATCCTCGTGGAGCGCGTGGAAGCTCCCAGCTGGACGGCACTCACCCTCAATGTTCTCCGCGTCGAGCTGCCGGGGGCCAACGGCCGGATCGCGATCGTGCGGTCACCGCTGACCGAATCGAAACTCTCCGACGAACTGCTCGACATGCTCGGGTCGCTCGCGACGCAGGGCGTTCCCGTCAACGTGACGAAGTGGGTCGGGTACTGGGCGCCTTCGCGCCCGCTGACATCCGACGACTGGCTCGGCGCGTCGCTCGATCTCATGACGTCGAACTCATCCGTGACACGGACATGCTTCACCGGCTCCGAGGCCGCGTGCGAGATCGCACTTGGCCTCACGCCGGTGAGCGATCCGCTCGTCGACTGGTACACGCCCGAGGGATGGCGCGCGCTGGTCAGCACGTGGGACTCGCCGGCAAACGATGCCGCGCTTGCCGCGGCGCATGCAGAGTGCGTCACACGGAAAGTGTTCGAGACCTGCAAACGCCTCGCGCGTACGCGGAACGTTCCTGTGCCGCTCAACATGATGACGCGCTCCACGCTGTTCAACCTCGCGATCGCGCGCGGTGGACGCTCGGCCTACACCAGGCTCCGAAGCGCCACGGGAACGCCGCGCGAAGTACTGGCGTCGATTGCCGGCGTCCCGATCGAGGCGCTCGTGGATGACTGGAGGACGCACGCGATCGCCGCGGCTCCGCACTCCGTGTTGCCCTCGGGACGTGAAACCACCGCGCTCATCGCATGGACGGCCCTCTTCGGATTTGCGGCGACGCGCAGGCGCGTGTGGCGATGAACGCGCTGCGCTGGTCTGTCGCGTGCATCCTCGGCTGTCTGCTGCTCGGCGCTGCGCTTCTCCCGCCGCAGGTCGACGACGACCCGTTCTACCGATGGAGACCCGAGTGGACCGTCCAGGAACGCGGCCTTCAAGCGCGCGCCGCTGCCGCGCGACTCCACAGCCTCAAGCTCTGGACGGCGTATCGGAGCGCGCGAACAGACGAGATTGCGCGACGCGAGTTCGGCTCGGCATCGGCGCACAAGCCGGCGAGCGCGTCCGTGTCTGTCTGGTACGACACGGATGTCCCGCAGGCCGTGCGCCTCGAGGTGAGCCGTCGCGTTGCCGCGGAAGATTCGGCGCGTGGAAGCTGGCGCGGGAAAGGGCGCGTGGGCGTGCTCGTACTGACCGACACCGCGACGAGAGTAGATGGCGTCGCCATGCCGTGGGGATTCAACAGCGGCCTGACCGTCTCCACGAGCGTGCTGCCCGTCGGGCCGGAGACAGGAGGGCGTTGCGTGGCTGTCGTCCGCGTCGGCCACCTGTTGCTGTCCGGTGCCACGGCGCTTCCCGCCGATCGCAACCTGCTCGACGCATGCGCGTTTTACGACGCGTTCGGAACGCCGGGCCCGCAAGTTGCCGCGTGGCTCGCGGCCGAGCGTTTCTCGTACGCGCGAGCGCTCTCGTTTGCGCCTCCAGACAGCGCGGAGCTCAAGGCCTCCCGATGGGAGTGGCAATACGAGGATTTCGTGTTCACCGGCGAGAACTTCACCCGCTGCGCAGCGGACGACGCGGCCAGCTGCCTGGCCGCCCTGCACGCGCCGGCTACTGATTACCGCTGGTTCTACTGGCCCGACGCGAGCGTGCCTGAGCCGGCAGGCGCGCAGGAGATTACACAGCCCGCGCGCGGATTCCGGAACGGCCTGCTTGAAGCGATGGTTCGCGACATCGGGCCGGACCGTTTCCAGCGCGTGTGGCAGTCCCCGCGAGCGCTCGACGAGGCGTACCTCGACGCTACGGGCGAACCGCTCGCCGCGTGGGTCCACCGGCGCGTGGTGGCGATCTCGGGGCCATACCATATAGGACCGTTGCCTACGCCGACCTCGGCAATCCTGACGCTGGTCGCCCTCACGATCCTCGCGGCGCTCACGCTGCGGTTCGCGCGGCGTCCGAGCGCGGCGTAAGCGCGACATAACACGACCAACTACAAGCTGTGGGAGGGATGCTGTGGGACTGATGCTGTGAGATGAGCGGGCAACCTCGGGCGTCCGCTCATCTCACAGCGTCAGTCCCACAGCATCGGTCTCACAGCTTGTAGTTGGCCGTATTGACTTACATAAGCGCACCTATGTAATTTCCGTTCACTTGCATGGGAACGGAACGCAGTCTTTCGCGCGAGCTGGTCGACCTCTCCTTCGCCTTGATGGACATCATCAAGCAGGAGTTCAAGCTCGCGCCCGGCGATGCCGCCCCGACGTTCACCCAGTGCAAGATGCTCGCGGTCATCAAGGGCGGCGTCTGTCACGTGGGAAAGCTCTCGGAAGTCTTCGGCATCAGTCAGCCCGCCGCGTCGCTCATGGTCGACGCAATGGTGAAGGACGGACTGATCAGCAAGGTTCCCCTCCCCGAAGACCGGCGGCAGATCCGCCTGCGCCTCACGCGGCGCGCGACCGCAAGCATCAACGCGGTGCACAAGCGCGCGTTCAAGCAGATCGACGCGCGGCTCGCGGGTCTTTCTGCCGCGCGAAAAAAGGCGCTGGCCAGGCAGGTGCGAGAGATCGCGCGGCTCGTCGCGGAGCAAGCGCCACCGAAGTAACCGAAGCAGTCGTTTCACGATCGTGACGTTCAGTCGGCAATACGCGGCATTCAGCCATCGACGGGGGATCTGGTGTACACGACGGACATGACCTACTCAAAGTGGATTTCGGTGGCATACGTGGGCGCGGCGTTGCTGGCGGGCGCGGCCTGCGGCGCGGGCGGCCCCGCGCAACGACATGGCGGCTTCCCTCCGGCTGACGTCGGCGTCGTAACGGTCGAGCCGCAAACACTTGCGCAGACGTACGACTTTGTCGGCGACGTCGAACCATCGCGCCGCACCGAAGTGCGCGCGCGCGTCGAAGGCGTGATCCTCGAGCGGCCATTCGTCGAAGGCTCCGCGGTAACGGTCGGTCAGGTGCTGTTCCGGCTCGATCGCGTCAAGACCGAGGCGGCGTACACCAGCGCGGTCGCCCGCTACGACAACGCCAAGAGCACGCTCGGGCGCCTCGAGCCGTTGCTGTCCAAGCACGCCGTGGCCCAGCAGGACGTGGATAACGCCAAGGCTGAACTCGATGCAGCCAAGGCCGCGGTGGATCAGGCCAAGAAAGACCTCGACGACTCCGTCGTCCGTGCAGAAGCGTCCGGGCGCGTGGGACGCGCACTGTTCCAGGTGGGCGGGCGCGTCACAGGACCGGCAGACCTGCTCACAACGATCGATGACCTCGATCCGGCGTACGTCGTGTTCCGCCCGTCGTCGCAACAGGTGCTCGACTGGAAAGCTGACCGGCGCTCCGCTCCGCTGCTCGAGCCGGGCGGGAAACTTCAGGTGCACGTCGTGCTCGCGAACGGCACGATGCTGCCGCGCGTCGGCCGTCTCACGTTCGTCGCGCCGTCGCTCGACTCCGCCACGGGCACTCAGGAATTCCGGGCGACGTTCTCAAATCACGATCGCCTGCTCCTGCCCGGTCAGTTCGTGAACGTGCGTCTCTCCGGGTTCTCACGCGCGAACGCGCTCGCCGTGCCGCAGCGCGCCGTGCAACAGGGACTCGGACGTCAGTTCGTCTACGTCGTGAGCGCCGGCGACACCGTCGTTGCGCGCGATGTGAAGACCGGCCCATGGAGCGGCCCGCTCTGGATCATCGATGACGGGCTCAAGACCGGCGACCGCGTGATCGTCGACGGCATTCAAAAAGCGGCACCCGGTCGAGTCGTGAAACCGTCGCCGGTCGGTGGCGCGGATTCGACCGCGAGGGCGAAGAAGTGACCGAGGACCGAGGACCGAAGACCGAAACGGCGGCGGCATCACTCGACGAAGCGAAGTACTTCTTCATCCGGCGCCCGGTCATGGCGTCGGTGATCTCGATCGTCGTCGTCCTGCTCGGCATTTTCGCGATCAAGCTCCTCCCGATCGCGCGCTACCCGCAGATCACGCCGCCCGCGGTGACGATCTCCGCCGTCTACCCCGGCGCGTCCGCCGAGGACGCCGCGCAGGCCGTGGCCGCTCCGATCGAGGAACAGCTCGGCAGCCTGCAGGGGATGCTGTACTACTCCTCGACCAGCGCGAGCGACGGCAGCGTCTCGATCACCATCACGTTCGACATCTCGCGCGATCAGGATCTTGCCGCCGTCGACGTGCAGAACGCAGAGAAGCTCGCCGAGCCGCAGCTGCCCGCGGCCGTGCGCACGAACGGCGTCACGATCATCAAGGCCAACACCGATATTCTCGGCGTGGTCGCGCTCAAGTCGAGCGATCCGCGCTACGACGCGACGTACCTCTCCAACTATCTCAAGCTGTACGTGGTGGATGAACTCAAGCGGGTGCCGGGAATGGGCGACGTCACGCCATTCCCCAATCTCGACTTCTCGATGCTGATCCAGCTCGACCCGTCGAAGATGGCGCAGCTCGGCGTGACTGTCGGCGATGTCTCCGCCGCAGTGCAGGAGCAGAACGCGACCAATCCGGCCGGCCGCCTCGGCCGCGAGCCGTCGCCCGCCGGCACCCAGCTCACGCTCCCGATCACGACGCTCGGCCGCCTCGAGACGCCCGATCAGTTCAAGGACATCATCGTCCGCGCTCGCCCCAATGGCGGCGTGGTGCGCATCCGTGACATCGGCAACGTCGTGCTCGGCGCGCAGAGCTACGACCTCGAAGGCCGCCTGAACGGAACGCCATCAGCGCTCAGCCTGCTCTACACGCGGCCCGGCGCCAACGCGCTGGCGGTGCGGGACGCCGTCGCCGCGCGCATGGACCAGCTGCAGAAAACGTTCCCCAAGGGCATCACATACGCGATTCCATTCGACACGACGCCGTTCGTTACGGCGTCCATCAAGGAAGTGATCGTCACGCTCGTAGAGGCGATGATCCTCGTGACGCTGGTGGTGTTCATCTTCCTGCAGAGCTGGCGCGCAACGCTGATCCCGATGCTCGCCGTGCCGGTCAGCGTCATCGGCACGTTCCTTGGACTGTACATCCTCGGAATGTCGATCAACGTGCTCACGCTGTTTGGCCTGGTGCTCGCGATCGGCATCGTGGTTGACGACGCGATTGTCGTGATCGAGAACGTCGAACGCATCATGGCCGCGGAGAATATTCCTGCGCGGCTCGCGGCCGACCGCGCAATCCGGCAGGTGGCGAGCGCGCTGGTGGCGATCGTGCTCGTGCTCTGCGCGGTGTTCGTCCCCGTGGCGTTCATCGCAGGGGTAAAGGGCCAGCTCTTCAAGCAGTTCGCCGTGACAATCGTGATCGCGGTGCTGCTCTCCGGCATGGTCGCGCTCACGCTCACGCCGGCCCTCTGCGGACTGCTGCTGAAGGAATCCACCGAGGCGAACACGCACGGGTTCTTCGGCTGGTTCAATCGCAGCTTCGCCAAGATCACAGGACGCTATGCGAACTCCGTGGACGGTGTGCTGCGCCGCCCCAATCGCTGGTTTGCGGTGTTCCTCGTGGTGGTCGCGCTCGCCGGCTTCCTCTGGATACGCATTCCGACGGCGTTCATCCCGACGGAAGACAAGGGCTACATGGCGCTCTCCGTGCAGCTCCCCGACGCGGCGAGCCTCCAGCGCACCAAGGTCGTCGTGCAGCAGGTGGAGAAGATCCTCCGCGGTGAGCCTGCGGTGGTGAACATCGTCGCGCTCGTGGGCCTCGATATTCTCAGCGGGCGCGCAAGTGCAACGAACGGCGCGACGATCTTCGTGAACCTCAAAGACTGGAGCGAGCGCAAGGGACCAGATCAGCTCGACGCACTCGCCGCACGCGTCAACGGCAAGCTCTTCGGCATTCGCGAGGCGACGGCGTTCGGCTTCAACCTTCCCGAAGTGCCCGGGCTCGGCGCGACGGCGGGTGTTGAAATCAATCTCCAGAACCGCAGCGGGATGGACATTCGCGCGTTCGCACAGCGCGTGCAGGATTTCCGTCAGGCCACGGCGCAGCTCCCGGCGTCCGCCGGATTGAACTCGAGCTTCCGTTCGAGCGTGCCGCAGCTGTATGTCACGGTCAACCGCGAGGCCGCCAAGGCGCGCGGCGTGAGCCTCGCGGATCTGTTCGGCACGATGCAGGCGTTTCTCTCCGATCTCTATGTCAACGACTTCAACCTGTACGGCAAGACGTATCGGGTGCAGATCGAGGCCCAGCAACAGTTCCGCCAGACACCGGCGGACATCGGCCAGCTGTACGTGCGCGGCACCGGCGGCGCGATGATCCCGCTCTCCGCGCTCACCACCACCGCATACCGCAGCGCCCCGACGGTGCTGCAGCGCTTCAACGGCTTCACGTCCGCGCAGTTCACCGGCGCTCCAAAGCCCGGTCGCAGCACGGGCGAGCTGCTCAGCGAAGTGGACTCGCTCATCCAAGGGCAGTTCGCATCGTCCGGAATCGGCGTGTCGTACTCCGGCCAGTCGTACCAGGAGCGCGTCTCGAGCGGCGACGCGGCGCTCGTGTTCGTGCTCGGCCTGATCATCGTATTCCTCGTGCTCGCCGCGCAGTACGAGAGCTGGTCCGTGCCGTTCGCGGTGCTCCTCGGAGTGCCGTTCGGCGTGCTCGGCGCGCTGCTCGGCATTTTCATTCGCGGCCAGCCCAATGACGTGTACTTCCAGGTCGGGATGATCGCGGTGGTCGGACTCGCGGCGAAGAACGCAATTCTGATCGTAGAGTTCGCCAATGAACTGCGCGGGCACGGCATGCCGCTGCACGAGGCGGCCGTGGAAGCCGCCCGCGAACGGCTCCGCCCGATTCTCATGACGTCGTTTGCTTTCATTCTTGGCGTGCTCCCATTGATGCTCGCCAGTGGCGCGGGCGCGGCGAGCCGTCATTCGATCGGCACCGGCGTCTTTGCGGGCATGCTGTTCGCAACGAGCATCGGGATCTTCTTCATTCCACTGTTCTTCCAGATGATTCGAGGCGCTGCTGATCGCGCAAACGCAAAGCGGGCGGAAGTGGGTCTCGCGTCGCCGACGGTGAAATCATGATGCCGGCACGCATTCGCCTCCTGGCCGTCGCGACCGGACTCGCGACCGTCGCCGCGTGCGCCGCGGGACCGTCCTACCGGCCATCGCCGGCGGTCGCGCCTCGCACGCAGTTGCGCGGCGCCGCAGTGACCGATTCCAACCGCGTCTTCTTCGATTCACTCGCGACGGCGCGTGCCCACGACAGCGCCGCGATGGCGCATCCTCCAGCCGCCGAGCACGAGCTTCGGTTCGACACGACGGCCGGCGTGGCATGGCTCGACATCCTGCATGACACAACGCTCGACCGCCTCGTACAGGTCGCGCTGAAGCAGAACCGCACGGTGCAGTCGGCGATCGCGCGGATCAACGAGTACCGTGCCGAGGCCGCGAGTGCCAAGACGCTCTACGCGCCGAACATTTCGGTGAACGGCAACGAGAGCACCAATCAGGTCGCGTTCGGGTCGACGGTGTTCGGCTATCGCGCGGCACGCCTCACGGGCGACGTGTCGTGGGAACTGGATTTCTGGGGGAAGTTCCGGCGCGGTGCCGAGGCGGCGAACGCCGATCTCGGCGCGCAGGACGCGGCCGAGCGCGCCGTGGTGCTCTCGCTGGTGAGCGACGTCGCGACGAGCTATCTGCAGCTGCTCGAGCTGGACCAGGAGCGCGCGATCGCGGAGCGCACGCTGGCCTCGCGGCGCGCGACGCTCGACCTCGCGCGCGATCGCTATGCACGCGGCGTGATTTCGGAGCTGGATGTGCGGCAGTTCGAGGCGCAGGTCGCGGCACCGGCGGTCACGCTCGCGCAGGTCGACCGCCAGACCGCGGTGGCGGAGCACTACCTGAGCGTATTGCTCGGCGAAGCACCAACGACCATCACACGCCACGGATCGCTCAACGCCGCCGTAAGTGCGCTGCGCGTACCCGACACGCTGAGCGCCGCGCTCCTCGTCCGCCGGCCCGACGTGCAGCAAGCCGAACGTGCGTTCGCCGCCGCGACCGCCCGCATCGGGGCGACGATAGCGTCGAATCTTCCGGTGATTTCGATCACCGGATCGTACGGCAGCCAGAGCGCGGGCCCGCCGACGCTATTCGCCGGCGGGACGACCGTGTACCAGCTGTCCGCGGGATTCTCGTTTCCGCTTTCATCGCTCACGCGCGGGCGGGACGAAACCGCGGCCGCGCGCGCGCGCGCCGATCAGGCCAAGGCCGCATACGAGAACGCGGCGCTCAGCGCGCTGCGCGACGCGAACGATGCGCTGGTGGGCGTCCGCACGTCGCGTGACGAGGTCGCGGCGCAAGCGACGCAGGCCGACGCGCTGCGGCATGCGCTCGAACTGGCCCAGCTGAGATATTCGTCCGGCGTCGCAAGCTATCTCGACGTCCTCGACGCGCAGCGGAACCTGTTCTCCGCCGAGCTGGCGCTGAGCCAAGCGCAGCTCGAGCAACTGACCGCGGCCGTGCAGTTGTACAAGGCGCTCGGGGGAAGCTGGAAAAAATAGACCGAAGACCGAAGACCGAAACGACGCACTTCGGTCCTCGGTCTTCGGTCCTCGGTCTTCGGTCCTCGGTCTTCGGTCCTCGGTCTTCGGTTCTCGGTCTTCGGTCGCTGTTACGGCACAAACCTCACCGGCGCCGCGATCAGCACATGCGGCGTCCCCTTCAGCAAGTCGTTGATCTTTGCGACATGATCCTGCATGATCGCGTCAAAGCGCACCTGCGCCTGATTCGCCTCCGTGTTGAGCTCGCCTGAGCGCAACACCTCGCCGGCGGTCGGCGGCATCATCGGCCGCGAGATCATGCCGGAGACGGTCTGCACTTCCTCGCGGAGGCGCGGATACTGGCGGTAGCCGAGGCCCGGGAGCGGGCGCGCCAGCACCGAATCCTTGAACTGCTTGAGTTGGGCGAGCGAGATGCTGATTTCGCTCAGCGCCTGGCGCGTGTTGGCTGACGCGCTGTCGCGCGGCGCGGAACGCAGCGCTGCCTGAAGAGCCGTAAGCTGTCCCGTCACGTCGTCCACGCCGTTGATGACCACGTTCACCCGAGCAGCCAGCGCTTGCATGCGCTCGGCCGCCGTGTACTGCGTGGCGAGTTGTGCGGACGTCATCGTCGAGCGCGGATCGAGCGAGACATCAACGTTCTTCGTATAGCGCTTGCCCTCCACGATGAGCGTGACCGTGTAGGTTCCCGGCAATACGTTGATCGCACCGCCGCCGCCGAACCCGCCGCCGCGCCCGCCCTGCTGGGGCGTTTGGTCTTCGGCCGCCGCGCGGCGTTGAGCACGGAACGCGGCGAGCGACGAATCCGCTGCCGCGCCGCCAGCAGCACTATCGGCCGGCGCACCACCACCGCCGCGTCCGCCTCGACCGCCACCACCGCGCCCACCACGCCCGCCGCCACCAGCGGGTGGGTCGTACTGGAGGTTCCACGCGATGCGATTCATGCCGGCGTCGTCCAGCACGCGGTTCATGCGGCGTACCGTGCGGCCATCCTTGTCCGCAATCGTCACGTTCACCGCGTGGGGCGGCTGAGTCTTGAGGTAATACGTGATGAGCGCACCCTCCGGCGGGTTCGCGCCGGTCCACTGCTTCTGTCCGGGGCTGCCATCCTTGTTCCACATGTTCCAGCGGATCGCGGGGCGGATGTCGAATAAGACAGCCTCCTCACCCCTCACCGACGAGTACTGCTGGAGCGCGGTGATGTCATCGAGGATGTACAGCCCGCGGCCATGGGTCGCGACGAGAAGATCGTTGTCGCGCGGCTGCACCTGGATGTCTCGCACTGGCACGATCGGGAGATCACCGCGTAGCGAGGTCCAGTGCGTGCCGCGGTCCCACGAGGCCCAGATCCCCATCTCAGTGCCGATGTACAGCAGGTTCCGGTTACGCGGATCCTCGCGTATCACATGCATCCACGCGGCCTTGGCGGGGAGATCGCCGATCACCGACCTCCACGTCTTGCCGAAGTCCGTGGTCACGTACGCGTACGGCGAGTAGTCGTCGTCCTCATGGTGGTCAGCGGCGACGTACGCGGTGCCGACGTCGACGTGGGAGGCGTCGATGGTAGGAATCCAGGCGTTGGGCTTCAACCCCTGGATGTTTCTGATGACGTTCGTCCACGTCTTTCCGCCGTCGCGCGTCACCTGTACGTTGCCGTCGTCGGTGCCGACCCAAATCACGTTGGAGTCGAGCGGGCTCGGCGCGATGGTGATAATCGTGCAGTGAAACTCGGCCGCCGTGTTGTCCACGACAATCGGGCCACCGGAGTCGCCGAGCTTCGCGGGATCGTTCGTGGAGAGATCGGGTGAGATCGCGGTCCAGCTCATGCCGTGATTGCTCGACTTGAACAGCACGTTGCCGCCGAAGTATACGACGCCCGGGTTCTGCGGCGAGAGCGCGATTGGCGAATTCCAATTGAAGCGGTACTTGTGGTTCAGCATCTTGTCGCCGACCGATCCCACACGATTCGGGTAGGGATAAATCGTCGCCTGCGTCCCCGTGCGCGTGTCGGTGATGTTGATCATCCCGCCCTGCGCGTCGGAGTAGATCATCCAGGGCTCTGCGATGTCCGGCACGGTGAAGAAACCGTCGCCGCCAGAGACGGTGAACCAATCGGCCTTGCGGATTGCGCCGGTGAGGCCGAGGCTCGGCCCGCACCAGTTGCCGTTGTCCTGCAGGCCGCCGCACACCATGTACGGCTTCTGCATGTCGTAGTTGATATGGTAGAACTGAGTGAACGCGAATGTGTTCACGACCTCGAACGTCTTTCCGCCGTCGTAGCTGACCTGCCAACCGCCGTCGGAACCGCTGAGAATTCTTTTTGGATTCAGCGGATCGATCCACAGCGCCTGATGGTCGCCGTGCACGCCGTTGCCGATCGTGTGGAAG
>JBOHTH010000492.1:0-17826 GCA_050733535.1 Gemmatimonadaceae bacterium
TCCTCGCGCTTCAGCATGGTGAGCACGTCTCGGCGGGCTGGCTCCTCACCGCCGCGATCTGTACATACGCCATCGCCTACCGGTTCTACAGCAAGATCATCGAGACGAAGATCTTCATGCTGAACAAGGACCGCGCGACGCCCGCCGAACGATTGGCTGACGGGCGCGATTTCGTGCCGACCAACAAATGGGTCGTCTACGGCCAGCACTTCGCGGCCATCGCGGGCCCGGGTCCGCTCGTCGGGCCGACGCTCGCCGCACAGTTCGGATTTCTCCCAGGCTTCATCTGGATCGTGGTCGGCGTCGCGCTCGGCGGCGCCGTGCAGGACTGCGTGATCCTCTGCGCCTCCACGCGGCGCGACGGCAAGTCGCTCGGCCAGATGGCCAAGGAAGAAATCGGGCCGATTGCCGGATTCACGGCGCTCGTCGCGACATTCGGGATTATGATCGTGCTGATCGCCGTGCTCGCGCTGATCGTCGTCAACGCACTGCGCGCGAGCCCGTGGGGAACGGTGACGATCGGCCTGACGATCCCAATCGCGATCATCATGGGCCTCTGGCTGCAGTACGTGCGGCCGGGCCGCATCCTTGAAACTTCCGCCATCGGCTTGATCCTGCTCGGCGTGGCGCTGTTCGCGGGCCGCTGGGTCGCCGACAGCGCGACGCTCGCCCCGATGTTCACGCTGACCGCGATGCAGCTCGCGATCGCGATCGTGATCTACGGCTTCACCGCGTCGGTCCTGCCGGTGTGGCTGCTGCTTGCACCGCGCGGGTATCTGTCGGCGTTTGTGAAAGTAGGTGTCGTGATCGCGCTAGCCGGCGGAATTTTTATTCTGCTCCCGCCGCTGCAGATGCCGCCTACGACGCGGTTCATAGACGGCACCGGCCCGCTCTTCGCCGGGAAGGTCTTTCCGTTCGTATTCATCACCGTTGCGTGTGGCGCGATCAGCGGCTTCCACGCGCTGATCTCGTCGGGCACCACGCCCAAGATGCTCGAGAACGAAGTCGACGCCCGAATGGTCGGCTACGGCGCGATGCTCAGCGAGTCGCTCGTCGCAGTGCTCGCGCTGATTGCGGCATGCATCCTGACGCCCGGCACGTTCTTCGCGATCAACGCACCGGCAGGACTCATCGGCACGACCGTCGAAGGCGCGGCGCACGTTATAAATGGCTGGGGATTTGTCGTATCCCCAACGGATCTCACCGCGCTCGCCGCCCGAGTGCACGAGACCACGCTGCTTTCACGCACCGGCGGCGCGCCGTCGCTCGCGGTCGGGATGGCCAGCATCTTCGCGACCGTGCTGCACAGCGACAGTTCGATGGCGCTCTGGTATCACTTCGCGATCATGTTCGAGGCACTGTTCATCCTTACCACACTCGACGCCGGCACGCGCGTCGGCCGCTTCATGCTCCAGGATCTCGGCAAACACATCTGGGCGCCGTTTGGTCGCGTGAGCTGGTATCCCGCCGTGCTGATCTCGAGTGCGCTCGTGGTCGGATCCTGGGGCTACTTCCTGTACCAAGGCGTGACCGATCCGCTCGGCGGCGTGAACCTCCTCTGGCCGATCTTCGGCATCTCAAACCAGCTGCTCGCCGCGATAGCACTGTGCGTCGGTACGACCGTCATCATCAAGATGGGAAAGGCGAAGTACTCGTTCATGACGATCCTGCCGCTCTGCTGGCTCACTATCGTGGCACTCACCGGCGGCTGGGAAAAGATTTTCTCGGACGACATCAAGGTCGGATTTCTGTCCCACGCGACGTGGGTCGGCGAAAAACTTGCGACGGGCGCGCTCCCGGCCGGCGTTGCGAGCGCCGGCGACGCGACGCGGATGATGTTCAACGACCGCCTCGACGCCGCCGTGGTCGCGGTTTTCATGATCTCGGTGCTCGTCATCCTGATTGATTCCACCCGCGTCTGGGTCCGCGTGATCAACAAAACCGAGGTACCTGTCAGCAGCGAAGTGCCGTTCACGGCCCGCGTCGCGCCCGCCGAGTCCTGACTCCCACCAACACGCCAATATGAACACGTCCTCGGTCTTCGGTCTTCGGTCCTCGGTCTTCGGTCTCGCGCTCGCCCTCGCCCCGGCCGCGCTGCTCAGTCAGCAGCCCGAAAAATTCGAGTTCACCATCAAGAACATGATGCGCGGCCCGGAGATCTACGGGCGCACACCTGCGCAGATCCACTGGACGCCCGACGGCCAATGGATCTACTTCCAGTGGCTGCCGCCCGGCTCCGATTTTCGCGACAATCTGCGTCCGTATCGCATACGGGCACAGGCGGGCGCGAAGCCCGAGGCCGTGTCGCCCGCGCAGGCGGATTCCGTCGGGCCGCTGATCGCGGACGGTGAGTTTTCGAAAGACCATTCGATGAAAGTCGTCGCGTACGGCGGCGACCTGTATTTGGTGGACATGAAGCGCTCCACGGCGCGCCACCTCACGCAGACCGCGGCGGGCGAGTCGAACCCGCGCTTTTCGTCCGACGGCTCGAAGGTGATTTACGTTCGCGACGGCAACGCGTTCTCGGTTGACGTCACGAACGGAACCACGACGCAGCTCACGGACATTCGCACCGCCGCTGTGGCTGGCGCAGGCGCCGCCGGGGGTGGCGGCCGCGGCGCGGGTGGTGGAGGACGCGGTGGGCGCGGTGGTGGCGGAGGAGCGGGCGAGGCCGCACCGCAGGCTCGCAAGCCGGCGCTCAACACGCAGAGAGGGCGCCTCGAGGCGGATCAGCTCGAACTGCTCGACGCGGTGCGCGACATTGCCCGCGCGGATTCCGTGCGCCGTGCGGAGAACGCCGAGCGTCCCGCGAACGGTCCGAAGACCGTGAACCTTCTCCCGAACGAGCGCGTCACGAACGTCGCCGTGAGTCCCAACGGGAGCGCGGTGCTCTTTACGACGTCCACGGCGCCCGCCGACGCGCGCACGGCGAATGTCCCGAACTACGTGACGGCGAGCGGCTACACCGAAGACATTCCCAATCGCACAAAAGTTGGCGACGCGCAGAACACCACGCGACTCGGGTACCAGCTTCTCCCGCGTGGCGACGTGAAGTGGCTCAAGCCGATCGCGAGCGAGGCGGCCAACGCCGCGAACGCGAACGTCGTCGGCTGGAACGACGCGGGCACGGAAGCGCTGGTCATCGGCAACGCGGACAACTTCAAGACGCGTGAAATTTCCGTCGTGGACGCGGCAACGGGCACGATGAAAATCGTCGAGACACTCCGCGACACGGCGTGGGTCGGCGGTCCGTGCGAGCGCGGCTGCGTCGGCTTCTACGACAACGATCGCCGGATTTATTATGGCTCCGAGGCGACGGGGTGGGCGCAGCTCTGGTCAACGGCCGCGGACGGCAGCGACCGCAAAGAGCTCACGAGCGGAAAGTGGGAGGTCTACGACGTAAAGCTCTCGAACGACAAGCAGAGCTTCTATTTCCACTCGAGTGAGACGTCGCCGTTCGATCGTGATTTCTGGAAGATGCCGATCGCCGGCGGCGCGCGGACGAAGCTTACGGTCGGTGAGGGCGGGCATGAGGTGGTCCTTTCGCCCGACGAGCAGTCGATGGCCGATGAGCTCTCGTTCGTGAACCATCCGCCGGAAATTTATCTGGCGAAGCCCGGCGCGAAGGGCGTGGAGATGACGGTGTCGCCAACCGCCGCATGGCTTTCGTTCCACTGGCTGAACCCGGAGATCGTCTGGATCACGGCGTCCGACGGCGTAAAGGTGCCGGCACATATTTACAGGCCGAAGGACATGGGAGCCAAGCCAAATGGCGCGGCTGTGATCTTCGTGCACGGCGCGGGGTATCTGCACAATGTGGGGCACTTCTGGAAGGACGGCTATCCGCGTGAGTACATGTTCAACCACTACCTCGCGTCGAAGGGCTATTACGTGCTCGACATCGACTACCGCGCGAGCGCGGGGTACGGGCGCGACTGGCGCACGGCGATCTACCGGTTCATGGGCGGGCGCGATCTCCAGGACCAGGTGGACGGGTCGAAGTATCTCACGAAGGAGTTCGGCATTCACCCCGAGCGTATTGGCATGTACGGCGGGAGCTACGGCGGGTTCATGACCTTGATGGCGATGTTCACCGCACCAAAGTATTTCGGCGCTGGCGCCGCGATCCGCAGCGTCACCGACTGGGCGCACTACAACAACGGCTACACCGGGCAGATTCTCAACCTGCCGCAGAACGACAGCATCGCGTACCAGCGGTCGTCACCGATCTTCCACGCGGAAGGTCTCGAAGATCCGCTCCTGATGCTGCACGGCATGGTGGACACCAACGTGAACTATCAGGACATCGTGCGGCTCGAGGAGCGCTTGATCGAGCTCGGCAAGACGAATTGGTGGCTGGCGTCGTATCCGGTGGAGAGCCATGGGTTCGTGCGGCCGGCGAGCTGGACGGACGAATATGGACGTATCTTCAACCTGTTCGAAACGACGATCGGTCCGAAGGGGAGCAAGGCGAAAGAATGAAGACGACCGAAGACCGAAGACCGAAGACCGAAGATGAAGGCGTGATCGCGAGAGTCACCGCGGTAGTCCGGCGCGTGATTGGCGCGCCGGATTACTCCGCGTATGTGAAACACATGAGCGAGCATCACCCGGACTGCACGCTGCTCAGCGAGACCGAGTTTCTCGATGAGCGGTTGACGGCCCGGTACTCCACGCCCGGCTCACGCTGCTGCTGACATGAAGGACGGCGGGCGCGCCGCCCTGCTTGCCATGATCGCGGTGTGCGCTGCCGCGGCGCTCCCTCGGTCGCTCTGCGCCCAGGTCGTTCGCGGCACGGTCACCGACAGCGCCAGCCGTCGGCCGATCTCAGGGGCGGTGGTCACGCTCGTCGATGGGAGCGACGCCATACTCGGTCGGAGCATCACGAACGAACGCGGAGAGTTTGGAGTCACCTCGCGTCGTGGGGCAAAGTCCATCCACGTAGTGCGCATCGGCTTTCAGCCTCGCGACTTTCCGGTCGACAACGCGACGGATCCCGGACGTTCGATCGAGGTCACGATGGCTCCGTTCACGACGAGGCTCGCGACGGTTCGCGTCACGGAGAAGTCGGGCTGTCCGCGAAGCAGCGCCCGGAATGTGGCCTTCGCGTTCTGGGACCAAGCTCGCGCCGGACTGCTCAACTCGGTCGTCGCGGCCAAGGCCAACCCGATGTCACTGCATCGATTGTATTTCTCGCGCGTGCTGGACGTAGAGACCGGGAGCATCAAGAGCTTCATCGTGAACGAAGACTCCACGTCAAGTACCGAGACTTCATTCACATCCGCGCGCTCGACGAGCGAACTGGTGAGCAAGGGCTTCGCCGGGGACACGGGCGTCGTCGGATACATGTTCGGCCCCGACGAGGACATCCTGGGTGCCGACGCCTTCGCGCAGGGCTACTGCTTCCGGCTCGCGCCGGCCGACAAGACCCGGCCCGGTCAAGTCGGCGTTCGCTTTGGAGCGGCGGATGTTCGCAGGGGACGAGTGGACATCGAGGGAACCATCTGGATCGATACCGTTGCGCACGCATTGCGCGACGCCGAGTTCCAGTACGTTGGTGTGCCGCGCGCCGCCGTGCAGTTTCACCCCGGCGGAACGATGTCTTTTGCGACGGCCGCAAACGGCGTCGTCTTCATCGACCGATGGTCGCTGCACCTCATTGGCAACGACCCGGTTCAGTTGTCACCAGCCTGCCGCACGAACTGCAGGATGCGTGACAGGTTCTATCCGGCAGAAAACGGGGCGGAGGTTTCACACGCGGTCTGGCACAGCGGACTTCGGTGGGACGCGCAGCTCGGAACGGTGACCATCCGCGCCACGACACGACGGCAGCCCGCCGCCACCGGCACAGTGATGCAGCTCGCGAGCTCACCCTATCACGGAACAGCCGACGCGAGCGGCACGGTCACAATCGCTGACTTGGTGCCGGGCCCGTATGCGCTCAAAGTGGGCGACCCGCGATTGGATGGACTCGGCATTCTGCTTCCGACGTCCGCGAAGTTCACCGCCGTGCGCGACTCGACCGTTCGGCTGTCGCTCGAACTTCCAACGGTGGAAGGTTTTGTCATGAGCCAGTGCCGGGCGAACGGAAAATGGACGGCGACCGACTCCACGTACCTGCTGGGTCGCGTGGTGGATGCCCAGGACAATCCCGTCGCCGACGCGAGCGTGACCTTCGCCGTTCGCCACGGCGAAGGCGCGTGGACATGGGACAAGGAGACATTGCGAACTGATGCCGACGGCGTCTTTGCGTCGTGCGGGACGACGCTCAATCCCGGCGGCACGCTGCAGGTCCGTGTGGAGAGCGAGGGCGCGTTGCCGCACAGCGTCACGAGCGAGATCGAGAGCAAGACGTCGATCGTGCCGATTCAGCTCGACCCGCGGCCGTAGCTCCTCCGCTACTTCGCCACGACGAGGACTGAATCGCTCAGTAGACCCCGCGTCGCCACTATCCACGTCGATCCCGCCTTGAGTGCGGTGACATTGGCGGCGCGGATGTTCACCGGCGAGACGCTCGCCACGCTCGTATCGCGTGACGTGAATGTCGCGATTGGCGTATCGCCCGGAGGGTTCACCGTCGGATCGAGGAGCGCGGTGATCCCATGATTCAGCGCATCGAATCCGTCCACCCACACCGACCATATGCCGCCGACCGCAAGCGTGTCACACGCGTGAGTGTCCGGGCAACGGAGCTGCACCCGGGTGACCCGTTGCACCAGCACGACCTTCTTGTACCCGGTGTGCCGGTACGTTTTGGTTTGGGCCGGACCTCCTCCGTAGCGCGCAATGGTCGTGTCCACGGCGCCGAGCAACGCTTCTATGGTGACGGTCACGGTCGTCGGCTCGAGCGGCGGTTTGAGCGACTGAAATGTTCCGGGCCCGCGCGGCATGAAGTATGGCGTGCCATCGACGATTGTGTCGCCGCGGTTGGGGATCGGGTACGTGACGGCATCGATGGTCGTGTCGGTCAAACCGGGCCGGTGAAGCGTGAACGTATCGACTAACCACGACACGGCCGTGTCGGAAAACACCGGCGTCGTCTGCGCGCTGTAATTCGCAAACTCGGCATAACTGAAGATCGAATCGGGACCGGTGATATCGATCTCCACGGGAAATGCCGGGTCGTACGGATTCGTGTGCAGGTACAGATCGCCGCACGCCACGATGAGAACGCCTGCGCCGATCAGCGAGAGAACCCGATGGCGATTCATCGCACCCTCCTGGCAGGACCTGCCGGCCGCGTGACCGACCACTTCGCGCGCGAGCGCTTCGCCGGAAACGCACGCTCATAATCTGCCCGCCACGACGCGAGAAAGCCATCTGCATAGGCGCGAGGGACCATCGCCCACACCGCCCCTCCGAAACCCGCCCCGAACGCCGACGCCGCGACGGCGCCTTGCGCCCGTGCCACGCGCGCGAGGTGAACAGTCTCCGGCACCTGGTTCCCCAGCACACTCTCCGCAAGCGCCTGCGACCGGTCCACGAGCACACCGAGTCGCGCCCAATCCCGATCCCGGATCGCATCGCCCACGCCGGGAACGATTACGTCGACCTCCTCACGAAACTGCGCACGCCGCTCCGCAACGTCCCGCGTGCCGTCTTCGGTCCTCGGTCTTCGGTCCTCGGTCTTCGGTCCTCGGTCTTCGGTCCTCATAGCATCCGCCAGCCGATTATAAGCCGCCTTTGCATTGCCCGTCTTCGTCGCATGCACGCCGCTCACGGCAATCGCGATCGCCATATCGTCCGGCCACGCGATCCTGCGCTCCAGCTGCGCGGGCAGATAGCGAAACTGACCCACACGTCCCTCCTCGGCGCAGACAATCGCGACATGATCCTGCGCACCGCCACGCACGCCGACGCCGCCGTCGCGCGGAAAATCCGCATACGCCTCACCCGTCTCGATCGCCGCGACGTACTCGGCGAACGCCATCGGCGTTGGAATCGCCGCGCGCCAGCGCTCGTCGGTCGTGAGATCATTGGCGTCCACGAACGCCAGCGCGAGCGTCACAACGAGCGCCGTGGAGCTGCTCAGCCCCGCGGAGGTCGGCAGGTTGCTCTGCAGCTCAATGGAGACGCCGTTCCGCGCGTGCGGAAAATCGCGCGCAAAGCGCCGCGCGACTGCGGTCACGTACGCACTCGACCTGAGCGACGTCGCCTTCGCGTTCGGCGAAAGCTGGACGTCCATCGCCATCTCCTTCGCGCCGCGCCGCAGGCGGATCACAGGCTCGGGAATCGTCGTCGCACGCGCGCGGATCGCGAGTTCCGTCGCGACGGTGAGCGAGCGCCCGCCCGCGTAGTCGACGTGCTTTCCGACGAGTTCTATCCGCCCCGGAACGAAATACTCGCGCGTCTCGGCACGCCCCGCGGTCATTCAGTCGCCGGCCAGAACCCGCGCAGGACCTGCCACACGCCAACGCCGCTGATCACGAACACGACGAGCCATGCGCCGAACTGCGGATATCGCCCATACAGAAACGAACCTGTGCCGAACAGCCCCGAGTACACAAAGCAGCAGCCGCAGAGCCAGCCGAGCATTCCCTGCGCGAGCGAGTCCGGCGCCGGCTGCTTGCCTGACGCCGCGCGGATTTCGGTCCAGCCGGATCCGGACGGGCGCACGAGCTCATAAAACTTGATGAGGGTCGCCCGGTCGGTTGTCGGCGCAAGGAACGTGGTGCCGACCCATACGACCGTCGTGACGCCTACGGTCACGAGCAGCGAAATGTGCGACGGGACATCGTGGCCGCTCTTGTGCGCAATGAAAAATCCGAGCGCAACGATGAACGAACTCGCCATCGCCGCGATCTCGCTCCACGCGCTCACGCGCCACCAGAACCAGCGCAGCAGATAGATCAGTCCCGTGCCGGCGCCAACTGAGAGAATGAGATCGAACGCGTCCTTCGCCGTGCCAAGCGCGTACGTGAGCAGTCCGGCGCAGACCATGAGCGCCGCGGTCGTGAGCCGTCCGATCAGCACGTAATGCTTCTCGCTCTTGCCGGGCCTCATGAAGCGCCGGTAAAAATCGTGCACCAGATACGACGTGCCCCAGTTGAGATGGGTCTCCACCGTTGAGCGGTATGCGGCGAGAGTTCCGGCGACCACCAGGCCCAGAAATCCGGCCGGCAGAAAGCGCATCATCGCCGGATATGCGAGGTCGTTGCCGATCAGCGCTTTGTCGACGTATGGAAACGTCGCCGAGATGTCGTGGAGCGATGGAAAGACGAGCGTGGACGCGAGCGCCGTGAGAATCCACGGCCATGGGCGCATCGCGTAGTGCATCACGTTGAACAGGAGCGTGCCCGTGACGGCGTCCTTCTCGGAGCGCGAGGCGAGCATGCGCTGCGCGATGTAACTACCGCCGCCCGGCTCGGCCCCGGGATACCAGACCGACCACCATTGAACCGTGAGCGGTATGACAAACACCGCGAGCGCCACGGACCAATCACTGAAATCGGGAAGGATCGCGAGCGTTTTCACCGGCACCTTCGCGAGGAGGCCCGAGAGGCCGCCGACCGCGGGCTGCTTGAGCGCAAACCACGTGACCGCAAAAGTCCCGCTCATCGTGAAGATGAACTGCAGCGAGTCGGTGACGAGCACGCCCCACAGTCCGCTCACGGATGCAAAGAAAATCGTCATGATGCCGCAGACAATCAGCGTGCGATCCATCGGCCAGCCGAGCACGACGCTGGCGATCTTGGCCGCGGCGAGGTTAACCGTGGCGATGATCATGCAGTTGAAGAAGAGTCCGAGATAAATCGCGCGGAATCCGCGCAGGATCCTCGCCGGCTGGCCCGAGTAGCGGATCTCGTAGAACTCGAGGTCGGTGAGCACGCCTGACCGCCGCCAGAGGCGCGCGTAGACGAACACCGTGAGCATGCCGGTGAGCAGGAACGACCACCAGAGCCAGTTCTCCGCGACGCCCTTGTCGCGCACCATGTCGGTGATGAGGTTGGGCGTGTCGGTGCTGAAGGTCGTCGCGACCATCGAGATCCCGATCAGCCACCACGGCGCCGCGCGTCCGGACGTGAAGAACTCGGCGGTGCTCTGGCCTGCTCGCCGCCAGAAAAAAATTGCGGGCAGGAACGAGATGACGATACTGAGCGAGATGACCACCCAGTCGGCGGTGGCGAAGTGAAAACCGCTGTTCATGAGCTATTTCCGGGTGGGGGACGGTGAACAGCTTTACCACAGTTGCAGTAGTCGTCGCTTCAGGGAGCGCTCGGCCGACTCCAAAGAACACAAACGGCTTTTACCGCGGATTACACAGATTCCGCGGATAACAACAATTGAAAATTTCTTTGTTTGATCCGTGCAGTCCGCGAAATCCGTGGATGCAGTTGTATTTTCTCTGTTGTTTGATCCGTGCAGTCCTTCAACTCAAGCCCGAGCCCTGTTCCATTCACCGCGCGTAAAATCTGGAAACTTCATCGGCATGCTCCCCTTCGCCACCGACATCTCGGTCAGCGGAAACGGCGAACTCCACGACGCCGCGTCGTACACGTCGTAATCGGGCACGAGTCCCTCGTGCAGGCACTGAACCAGGCGGTACGCCATGATCGTGTCCATGCCGCCTTCGCCGCCGGACTTCTTGGCGAGGTCGCCGAGCTTGGTCCAGAGCGGATCGGTGTGCGTCGCCTTCCACGAGTCGATCGGACCCCAGCGTTCGCCACCTTTCTGCCCTTCTATATAGACGCGCGGCGGATAATCCTCGAACGCGCCCTTCGTGCCCTGCACGCGATTGTGCCGCGTGTACGGGCGCGGATTACAGACATCGTGCTGGAGCATGATCGTACGCCCCTTCACCGTGCGGATAATCGACGTGTTGTGGTCGCCCGTGATGTATTTCTCTTGCCACTTGGGATCCGTGTGATCCGGAACGGTCGCCTCGCGGTAGACATCCAACCCGCGCTCCGGGCCACCGACCGACGCGATGTAGTCGAACCGGTCACCGTAGTTGACATCGAGGTACCACGCCACCGGTCCGAGCCCGTGCGTCGGATACAGGTTGGCGTTCACGCGCGTGTGCCACGCACGGCGCCAGAGACCTTCGTCGCGATTCTCGAAAAGAATCTCGCGCAGGTCGTGCAGGTACGCAGCCTCTACGTGCAGCACATCGCCGAAGATGCCGTCGTGCACCATCTTGTTCACCATCATCTCGGTCTCGCCGTAGCAGCAGTTCTCGAGATGCAGGCAGTGCTTGCGGGCTTTCTCCGAGGCATCCACAAGCGCCCAGAGATCCTTGAGCGTCGTGCCGATCGGGCATTCGCTGCCACAATGTTTGCCGGCGCCGAGCGCGGCAAGCATCACCGGCACATGCCATTCCCACGGCGTGGCCGTGTACACGAAGTCGATATCATCGCGCTTCACCAGCGCTTCAAAGGCGTGGTCGCCGCCACCGTACGCCACGGGCGCCGGATGGCCGGCGTCGGTGATCATCTTGGTGGCCTTCGCCATTTTGTCGGCGACGACATCGCTGATCGCGACAACCTTCACATTCTCCAGCGAGAGAAACTCGCCGAGCACGGAACGGCCGCGGAGCCCGGTGCCGACCATGCCGACGCGGACCGTCTCGTGCCGCTCGAACGGCACGCCGCGCATCGTCTGGCGGCGCGCAGGCGCGGGCGGCGCGAGATCGGTATGAGCGATCACGTCCACGTTCTCCGCTATAGCCCATGACGCGCCGCCTGCGGCGCGGGCCGGCTGAAACGCTCCGCCTGCGGCGATTGCGGCACCCGCCGCCGCTGCGCCCTTGAGAAGATCGCGCCGCGAAATCTCGCTCATCCGCCCTCCTTGGCCTCGGAGTAGTCACCCATGGACACCGTTCCCTTCACGCCCGAAATGACTGTATTGCTGCCAATGAGCGATCCGGCCAGCGTGCAGTTGTCGATCTTTGCGTTGCGCTCGATGATCGAATCGCGCACCGTCGAGTTCGTCAGAATGCTCCCTTCACAGACGGAAACATTGGGGCCAACCGTCGATCCGGTAAGGGTGACGCCGTCCTCGATGTACACGGGGTCAATGATCGTAACGCCCGCGACCGGCGCGGGTTTCCGCGCGCGGCCCTTCTCCAGCATCACGCGATTCGTCGAAATGATCGTGTCCACCTGGCCGGCATCGTACCACCCCGCCGCCTCGGCGACCTTCAGCTTCGCGCCCTTGTCCACCATGTACTGGAACGCGTCGGTGAGATACCACTCGTTCTTGTTCTTCGGCTGGCGCATCACGTGGTCGATCCACTCGAACAGCAGTTTCCAGTTCCTGACATACTGAAGGCCGATGTTCGCCCGCTTGGAGATCGGCGTCGACGGCTTCTCGACGATCTTCGTCATGTGCCCGCTGTCATCGGCGACGATCACGCCGTAGCGGTGCCAATCCTCGACCACCTTGGTCCAGAGAATGCCGTCATCCTTGCTCGTCTTGATCACCGAGAGGTCGGCGTCGAAAATCGTATCGACGAAAATGATCAGCACCGGCTGGTCCACGCGCGAGCGCGCGAGACCCACGGCGCCAGCGGTGCCGTCCTGCACCTGCTGCTCGATGAACGACGCCTTCATATCTGGATACGCACTCTTCGCGTGCAACTCGACAGCCTCTTTCAAGTGGCCGGTGATATAGATGACTTCGTCCACATCGCCGAGCTTGCGGACATCGTCGAGCACGTAGTCCATCACGGGCTTCCCCGCGACGCGCAGCATCGGCTTCGGTGTGGTCAGCGTGTGCGGGCGGAGACGCGTCCCCTTGCCCGCGAGCGGAATGATGACTTTCATGGCGCGCTCGTCCCCTGACGTCCGTAGCGATCGGTGAGCCGCACGACGTCGTCGAGGTGCGGCGTGGATGCTTCGAGCAACACGCAATCCGTGACCGCTTCCATCTGATGAATGAGCCCCGGTTGATTTCGGTACGACTCGCCCGCGTTGAGTTCGACGACTTTGAGTTCCGGCGGGCGGTCTTCGGTCTTCGGTCCTCGGTCTGCCGTCTTCGGTCCTCGGTCCTCGGTCCCAATGCGGTAGATCATCTTCCCACTCAGCAGATGTATCGTCTCATCTTTGAGATTGTGATACTGCACCGACAGCGACTGCCCCGCCTTGATGTGCAGCACTTTGCCAACATAAAGCTCATTGGCAGCCCAAATAGTTTCGTGTCCCCACGGTTTTGGTACAGTACGAACTTCTGTCTTGCCGCTCACGACGGCCTCCCAATGGTTTGCGATTTGATGGAGCTTGGCGTGGTCACGCACGCTTGAATGCAAGTTCCGCACCCGGTGCAGTCGGGGCCGAGTACGGGATGGCGCTGGGCGTTGATCCTGAGTGCGTTCTCTCCGGCCGGACATGCGTGCGCGCACACGCCGCACTCCACGTCACGATAAGTAATGCACCGCTCGGTGTCGATTGCGATCGCCGAGATTTTCACCTGCTTCCAGAAATCAGCCGGGACCTCGAGCGCTGCCGTGGGACACGCTGCGGCGCATGGCATGTCGGCGCACATGAGGCACGCGTTCATGTTGACGTCGAGCGCCGGAGTTCCTGCGGCGAACCCGGCTTCGCTGCCGAGTGGCCGGATGGCGTGCGCGGGGCAGACCGCTGTGCACTCGCCGCAACGAGTGCAGGCGGCGAGAAACGCGGCCTCGGGGAGTGAGCCGGGCGGCCTGGTGTACTGGCCTGGCGAGAACTTGGTCGAGACCGCGTCGACTGCATGGCCGAGTGCGCGGCGGAAGCCCGCGGTGAAGAATGATCGGCGGTCCATGGAGTCGGCCATCGTAAGGATGAAATATACGACGCCCCAACCGCTTCACCACGATGCGGCTAGTGCACAACCACCTGAAGCGAATCCGCGAGTGCGCCGCGCGTGGCAACGATCCACGTTGAACCGGGACTTACCGCGGTCACTCGTGCGACGCGAACGCCGACCGGCGTCATGCGCGCGATCGTCGAGTCGCGCGACACATACGTCGCAACGGGATTGTTTCCCTTCTGCACGCGCAGGATCGCCGTGTCTTTGGTGGCGTACGGCAGGGGCGGGTTGCCGGTCGCCGGATTCGCTGCGGCATTCGGAATCGCCGCGATCTGCCGGCCGAGCGCGTCGAAGCCGTCGACCCAGATAGACGCGATGGCGCCTACGGACAGCGGCGCGCACGCATGCGTGTCGGGGCAGCGGAGCTGGATGCGGGTGAGCCGCTGCGTAACGACGACGGTCTTGTAGGCAACGTGCCGAGGCAGGGGGATATGAAGCGTCCCGCTGGGGCCGGGGCAACCCCTGGGAAAAACCGCTATGGTCGTGTCGATCGTGCCCAGCCAGACCTCGATCGCGATCTTGAACGAGTAGGGCTCCAGCGGGGGCCGGATCGATTGGTATGAGCCGTTGCCGCTGCCTTGGAGAACCGTGTCACCGAGGACGACCTGCGTGGCGCATGGCGACGCTGGCGGCGGCCCGACAACCACGAAGTAGTCGGTAAACGTGTCGATCGCCCAGATGACCCCCGTGTCGGGCCAGGCGGGATTCGTTTGCAGCGAGTACTGTCCGATCTCGCCAAAGCTGAAGAGCGTGTCGGGTCCGGTGATCGTCGCTTGGACGGGGTACGCCGGATCGTAGGGGTTGGTCCGGAGGTACGGGTCGCCGCAGGCGATCAGCGCGGCGAGCAACACGACGATCGCGATCGTGTACGGCGAACAGCGCCGCGAGGCACAAGCGCTCGACGAATCGGGGCGGGACTCGGCCTTCACCGGCGGCCTCGCGGGCGGGGGATCGCACCAATACCGCACCAGCCGCCGTAATGTTCAAGTTAGGCGCTCTTCCGATGCGGGATGGGGATTTCGACCCGGTCCGAAGTGCGGAAATGGAACGCGGGAAGCGGGCCTTCTCTCCGGTGCGAAGTGCGGAGAAGGAACTGAGAGTGCGGGGTGGCGCCGCGGCGGCGAGAGCCCGCCCCTCCAACACTGCGCGCAACGACCTACGGTGATCTCACCATCAGTGCGGTAACCGACGCGACATTGATAGGCTTGCAATCGCCGGAATAGGCCGGAACGCTGAGAGTCTTGCTCCACGTCGCGTAACCCTGGGCCGTGATGGTGACTGCGCCAGACTCCGGATTGTAAAAGAGAACCGGGTACTTGCTCACGTCGGACCCGATCGAATATGTCGCGGTCCCATACTGCGCAACGACACCTGTCAGGGTCGCGTCCCGGCCAAGATGCTAGCGCTGGTCAGGGTACCGCCGATGAAAAGCCATGGCTTGCTGCTGTTGATGGTCGTGTCACGCGACGCTCCAGCCGAAGTGATTTGGCTTCTCGTATTCGGCCGGGCAATGAGGCCCTTCTGCGAGCGCCAGCCAAACCCGGAGTCAATTGAGAACAAGGCCGCGTCTGAGCTGCGATCTGTCCAACACCCCCCCCACCCACACGCGCTACCCGTGTGAGGTGGGTCTGCAACCTCATACCCGATATGGCGATGATTCGGCCCTACCGTGCCCACTACATCGCTATCCTGTTCCCAAAGGGTAGATGTGCAGTGCGACGCACTCATGAACCTTCTGGTTGAGCCCTGATCGACCACCGCTCCGATCGTGCAGTCCCTACCGGATTCCGCGTCATAGAATGCCAAACCGCCGGCCAGTAGCGCCGGAAGCGTATCCTCAAGCAGGAGAGTCGTCCGCCACCGAGTTGAGCCAACGGATCGCAACGCAGTCATGGATAGCGCCGACCGCCGCCCGCTCGACATGTTCTTCCTTCGATGCGGCGCATCCAAAAATGACACGGCATGGCTTACTTGGAATTTGACCGCCGCCGCAGGAATACCGCGCAGCCGTAACTGCTCGAGCACGAATGCCTGTGCCTTCGCGTCTTTGACTCCAACGGTAACGCGATTCGCCATATGATCGATGCCGTCGGATATGACACCGGGTGCCCCAAGAAGGCTGTCCGCAACGAAGTCGCGGTGGTCCGAGAGCGCTTGGAAATCGTAGTCAGCACGTCTCACTGAGACGGTGCGCTGCCGTTGACGCGACGGAATCCCGAATCCGTCCTTCGCAAGGTGCGCCGTGAGCGCAGCCGCAGCAGCGGGAAGTCTCTGGACGGAGTCCTTAACATATGCGACTAGTTGCTTGCTCGCGCCATCAATGTAGTAGCCGGCGAAACCTGGAATTTCATTGGCTAATTTCACAATCTGATCTTCGGCGGGGCGTCTGTGACTGGAGCCGCGAACCCTTTGCATCGCCTGCGAGCGAGCAATCGCACCTCGGAGGCCAGGCGCTGATGGAACAAGCTTGTCTTGCGCACACGCTCCTGCGGCCAACATCGCGCCAACGCCAGCGAGTACGAGCAACCTGGAATGGTCTCCCAACATTCGCCGCGCAATCGTGTCTCGCATCTCCCGCCTCCTATTTACTGGTCGACTCGCCCGTCGCAGACCGCATCCGCCCCTACCGGTCCGGCTCGGTATGATGCGACGTTAATGCCGCGCCTGTACGCGCACGGATCTTTGCACGGCGGACGATTCGCGGCAATGCCGCCAAGCGACAGACACGGAAGCAATCGGCCAGATGGGTCGTCGTCTGATTGAGACGCGCCTTTCGACACCTTCCTGTCGCCCGTACGCTTCGGGGGAAGCAAGCGGCGGCCGAATTTACTCGTTGCGACGAGTCATGTCCGGCTCGGCGGCGGAAGCCCGTAGTCATCGCGGTCAGCGTTGCTTAGCACGTGCTCGATGCAAATTGGGACCTGCGCTCTCATTCTTCGCGTCCGCGGTAACTAGGAAAAGACAATTGAAACGCGAGCGCGGAGAAGGCTCAACTATCGAGGCCGCGAATCACACGCGAAGGGAACCCGTCAGCGAGTCCCGCGTACCCACACTAGGTCGCTGGTGGAAACGCGCGCTGCCCTCGAAATGCGCGTTGCAGACGCCGCTCGAACAGCGAACTGAGCGGTAGACAACTCGCGCGCCGCGCGCCGCGGGGGAAGGCCACAGTAGTCGCGGTATCCATCTGAGAGTGCGCGCTCAGTTCCAATCCCTGCTCGCGCGGCGATATCCGCGAGAGTCGACGCTGAATCGCAAACCTCGCTCCACGTCGACACTAAGCGAGCACATCCGAGGACGCGTTCAGCGCCACCCAACAGCGCTCGACTCATCCAGCGACTTCCAGTCCGCTCCGTCATGCCGCTCCGCGCGAAGAAGTCCGAGACAGTCTCCGGGACCGAATCTCCTCCAAAAAGGCCGACACATCGCGCACCGAGGCCTGTCGGAAGGCGCGCAAGCTCGGGCGCGAGTTCCTGCAGCACCATGGCCGCGGCGCTTGCGATGCCCATGAGATCAACCGCGTGTCGAAGAAACTCGGGTTGTTCGTCGTGGACGCAGAACAAGACGTGTGCGCCGCTACGCCGCTGGAGATCGAGAATCTCGCGTATTCTTCCTACGTCCAGAGCCGTGTACAAAAGAACCGAGAAATCTCCGGCCTCAACGCAGGAGGCGAGTACGTCGATCATACCGTGCCGTCCGCGAATCGGATCGATGACGCAAGCAGCTACTTCGCCAGCCGTTGCCGCTTGAACAAAGTCCGCAGTTGAATTCAGACGGACAACTCTGTGCCTGAGTGCCACGGCGGCCACGAGACGTCGATGGCTATCGTCAGGCAGAAGTGCGTGGAGCTGCATCGCTCTCTCGCGGGGGAGTTCTATTGCGCTCACGCGCTGGGTCGCGCCCAAGCCGACGCTAACACTAAGAGCACGTCCTAAAACCCACCAGCTTGCTGAAAGGCGATGAGCCCACAGACCAGTTGGAGCATGGCGAGGTAGTTCTCGCCGCGGCGTTCCCACCGGACGAGGAGGCCGCGGAACCGAT
>JBOHTH010000493.1:0-15385 GCA_050733535.1 Gemmatimonadaceae bacterium
CCACGAAGGCGACGTCGCGTGAGCCCGTCGAGACGAACATCTGGGAGATGTCGCACCGTGAAAAACGCCGGCTGCGCATCGACGACCTGCCGCACGACCTGAACGAGGCGTGCGACGAGCTGGAGAAGGACGAGGTGATCGCGGCCGCGCTCGGCGAGCACATCAGTGTGAACTATCTCGCGGCGAAGCGGCAGGAATGGCGCGAGTACATCACGCAGGTATCTGCGTGGGAGCTTGAGCACTACCTGGCGAAATACTGACGAGGCACGGCGAACGGCGAGTTAAATCGTCACTTGTTGGTTAGTTAACCAAAGTCGTTGGCGAACGACTTCTGTTAACCAACCAACAAGTAACGGCTTAACTCGCTTTTGCTGTTTAGACGGGAAAGAGCATCTCGCGGTACCGAGGAAGAGGCCAGTACCCATCCCCGATGTTGATCTCGAGTGCGTCGCTCGCCGCACGCACTGCCTCCATTGCATCGGCGCCGTCCGCGGTCAGGAACTGCGCTTGCTTCTCGGCGTCGTGGTGCATCGACTCGGCCTTCGCGATCGCCTTCACCAGTGCCGCCGTGCTTTTCTGTACTGCTGTGACCAGCGCGCCTGCCTCGTTCGCGGCTTGACGCTGCGGCACGGGCGTCACGCCCGCGGATTTCGCGGCTGCCGCCGCGGTCGCGAGTGATCCCGCGTATCCGTACCCCGCGGGCAGCACCATCGTGTTCGCGATCTCCGCGAGCGTGTGCATCTCGATGAGCATGTCCTTGATGTAACGCTCGAGACGGATGGAGTAACGAGAGTCGATCTCCTCCTTCGTGAGGATGCCGAGGTTCATGAACAAATCGCGCGACGGCTTGGTGATGATCTGGCCGAGCGCCTCCGGTGTGCGGCGGAAGTTCGGCAGCCCGCGCTTCTTCGCCTCCTTCACCCACGCATCGGAGTAGTTGTTCCCCTCGAAACGGACCGCGGTTGTCTTCTTGAATGCGTCGCGAATCACCTTCAGCACGGCGTCGTCGCGCGATTCGGTCGTCTTGAGTTCCTTGCGGATCGCATCGGTCAGCTCGCCGATGGCCTCGGCGACGGTGGCATTGAGCAGCATCACCGGAAACGCGATCGACTGACTCGAGCCCACGGCGCGGAACTCGAACTTGGCGCCCGTGAATGCGAATGGCGACGTGCGGTTGCGGTCCGTGTTGTCCTTGGCGACGTCCGGGAGCTTCGCGACGCCGAGCTGGATCATCGCCTGCGCAGCACCCTGCTTGCCCGTCTTGCCGGCGGCGATGTCGTCGATCACGCGGGTCAGCATGTCGCCCATGAAAACGGAGATGATCGCGGGCGGTGCTTCGTTTGCGCCGAGCCGGTGTTCGTTGCCGGACGTCGCGATTCCCGCGCGGATCAGCCCCGCGTGCTTGTGCACCGCCTTGAGCACGGCGGCGAGAATCAGAAGGAAGCGGATGTTCTGGTGCGGTGTCTTGCCGGGCTTCAGGAGGTTCACGCCGTCGAGATCGTTGTCCGACGTGATCGCCAGCGACCAATTGCAATGCTTCCCCGACCCGTTGATGCCGGCAAACGGCTTCTCCGCGAGCAGCGCCTGCAGGCCGTGCCGCAGCGCGACCTTCCGGAGGATCGACATCACCAGCTGGTTGTGATCCACCGCGATATCGGTTTCCTCGAACACCGGGGCCATCTCGAACTGGCACGGCGCAACTTCGTTGTGGCGCGTCATGATCGGCACGCCGAGCTTGTAGAGTTCGAACTCGACTTCGGCGATGCATGCGAGCACGCGCTCGGGAATTCCGCCGAAGTAGTGGTCCTCGAGCTGCTGGCCGCGCGGCGGCGGTGCACCAACAAGCGTGCGGCCACCCATCACCAGGTCCGGCCGCATGGCGAAGAGCGTGCGGTCGATCAGGAAGTACTCCTGCTCGGGTCCGAGCGTCGTGAACACGCGCAGCGCGCCCTTGTCGCCGATGAGATCCAGGAGTTCGATGGTCTTCTGCGAAAGGATGTCGCTCGAGCGGAGCAGGGGGGTGAGCTCGTCGAGCGCCTCACCGTGGTATCCGATGAACGCGGACGGGACGCACAGGGTCTTGGAGCCCGGCGACTCGAAGATGAACACCGGCGACGCGGGATTCCACGCCGTGTAGCCGCGCGCTTCCCACGTTGCGCGGAGACCGCCCGAGGGAAAGCTCGACGCGTCGGGCTCGCTCTGAATGAGCTGGTCGCCCGTGAACTGTTCGATCGGGAGCTTGTTCTCGTCGAAGTTGAGGAAGGAATCGTGCTTCTCTGCGGTGAGACCGGTCTGCGGCTGGAACCAGTGGCAGAAGTGTGTGACGCCACGCGAGAGCGCCCATTCCCTGATCACGTGTGCGACCGCGGGCGCGATGTCGAGATCGAGTTTCTTGCCGAGGCGGATCGCGGCGACGAGCTTCGCGTAGATCTCCTTCGGCAGCTTGTCGCGCATTTGCTTCGCGCCGAGGGTGTTCATCCCGAAGTATTGGGACGTCGGTGTCGGCGTTTCGTGCGAAGCCGGGATGTCGGGTGGCGTGACGACGCGCGTGGCGATCGCACGCATGGCTGCGGAGCGCGGAGAGGACTGGGAGGGCATGTTTTTGCGGTCGGAGGCGGAAGGCGAGGAAGGCGGCGGACTGCACGCTGTTCGATGTTTCGTGCTGATTCAGCAAATATATGGCGACATTTTGCATAATTCAACATGGAATGAGCATTTTCGACGTGAGCTGAATCACACCTGACACAAATGGTCGCAACACAAAGGGGCAGCGCACCTTGCGCTGCCCCTTCGTGTTTGCCCCGGCCCCCACCTCGCCGGAACTACTGCTGCGGACGTCCCGGACGCCCACCGCGTCCTCCACCGCCCTGAATCGGGCCGAACACCGACAACGGATGCTTGACGTTCTCGGGAAGCTTCGCCCACTGCTCCTTCGTCAGGATGATCTGTGCTTCCGCGATCGAACGCGCGCCGATCTGCTGCGCTCCCGCGAGGATGCCGCGCAGCTGAACCTGGATCGCCGCCTGGTCGGCGTTGTTGCCGAGGCTGTGCATCTTCGCGGACACCTTGATGCCGAGCGTGTCGATCTGGTGCACCAGCGAGTCCGCCAGCACTGTCAGCAGCGTGATCTGTGTTGCCGTGAGGTCGAGCTTCAGCGTGTCCGCGCGGTCGAGAACCGTCTTGAAAATGTTCGGGACGTAGCGCTGAACCATGCGGCGGTACTGCGCCATCGTGTCCACCGGCGCGTTGGGATTGGCGCCGTTGCGCCCGCGAGCGAGTGCCTGCGCGGCGATCAGCGCGTCGCGCTGGCGGTCCGGTCCGATCGTATACCGCGCAGTGAGCTGCACGCGGAACGGGTTCGTGATGATCAGCTGGTTCGAGCGCTGGTCGCCGAACTTCTCATTGACCGAGTATGTGAAGTTGTTGGTGCTGGTGTTGAAACCCGTCACGTAGAGCAGCTGGCTGTTGATGCGCGCCGGCTGGCCCCAGCCTTCCAGGTTGTTCTGCCCATGCAGCAGCAGGTCGACACCCGCGACCGGATTGTTCAGCGCGAATGAGATCATCAGGTTGCGCTTGAGCCCGAGCCGGTCCGGCCGGTAGTTCACCTGCAGGCTGACGTTCGGATACCACGCGGCGTTGCAGGAGTTGCGGCCGGCGATCTGGCCAAGCTGCGACTCGAGGCACTGCTTGATGCGCGAGGGTGCCGACGTGAGCAGACGATGCATCCCGTTGGCGAGCGCCGTGTCGCCGGTCGTTGCCGGGTTGTAGATGAACGCGCGGTCGTTGGAAGAACCGTCGCCGTTGATGTCGCCGCCGACGAGCGGCGAGTACGGCTGGCCCGACGTGTAGCTGAACACCGCGGTCAGCTCGAGCGATGGATGGATCGGCCAGGTCGCCGTGGCCTGGAGGTTGTGGCGACGCTCGAGGTCCGATGTGCCCCATGGCGTGATGTTCGGGTTGCCCGCGGTCGTGCCGGACCGGAACAGCGCCCCCGCGCTGCCGCCGGTGGACGAGATCTGGTCACGCGAGCGCTGATACGTGTACGACAGCGACATGTTGATGCCCTGCGGCGTGAACCCGTTGATCGACGCGGTGACTTGCTTCGTTTCGGAGCCCAGGTTCGAGTTGACGCTGTAGACGTCGCCGTACGCATCCTGCATGCGCGAATCGAGCGAGTTGAGCGCGCCCGTCGTCGACACGATCGCGCCGGGCGCGACGTACACCGGGCGATTCCCTTCGCTCGACAGGCCGAACTGCGGTGCCGACGTGTTGAGGTTCATGTCCGTGACGCCGTACAGTGCGGTTCCACGCGAGTACACGGCATCGACATTCACGGTATAGCGCTGGAGGATGCGGTGCTGGATGCCGAGCGAGCCCTTCCAGGCGCGCGGCGCCTCGAAGTCCGGGGCGAAGGTCGTGACGTTCGGCTTCGATGCGGAGAGCAGATTCGGCTGGCCGCTGACGCACTGATTCGGAATCGCGCCCGGATTGTCGATCATCGTCGACCAATCCGGGATCGGCGTTGCCGAGCCGATGCAGACGAGCTGCGACTCCGAGCCCGGCAATCCGTTTGCGTCGAGCGCGTTCGTGAACAGTCCGGTCGGCGCCTTGCCGCGGAACTCACCGAACCCGCCGCGGATGACGGTCGTCGAGAGGCCCTGGAACATGTTGGGCCCACCGCCGCCCCGCCCACCGCGTCCGCCGCCGCCGCCACCGCCGCCGCGACCGCCACCGAATCCGCCGCCGCCGCCACCGAATCCTCCGCCGCCCCCGGCGTTGGCCGCTGCCAGGGCGCGGGCCGCGGCCGACGTGTCGCGCGGCTGCACGGCCGGGAGTCCCGAAGTCCAGGTAAAGCCGAAGCGCGGACTGATGTGCGTCTCCGACGGGAAATTGTCCGTGCGGCGCCCAAACATCGAGTCGATCTGCGCGTTGTACGCCGGGCGTCCGTCGAAGCGGGTTCCCTCGCCGCGCACGCCATACGTCAGCTGGAACGCACGCGACACGCGCCACGCGTCGCCGAGGTACACGGCGCCGTTCTCCGTGTCACCGGTGTTCACGTTCGGCGTCAGCGTCCGGGTAAACTCGCTCGGAGTGTTGTTGTCGAAATCCGTGAGCGAGTTGTAGCTCCAGGAGCCGAGCTGGTTCGTGTTGTTGTCGTTGTGGAACGTCGTGATGTTGCTGAACAACCCGAGCTTCCAGCGGTGCGCGCTGCCGGCCTTGAAGTAGCTGGCTTCGTTCGTGAGTTCGAGCTGGCGGCTCTCGGTCGACGTCGGCAGTCCGGCGTTGCCGCCGAATACGAGATTGCTGATGCCCGTCAGGCTGTCCGGCAGCGCCGAGGTCACGCGAACGGCGCCCTGCGGCATCAGGAGAAATGGATCCGAGTTGTTGTTGGCTTCGCTCGCGTACAGGCGGAGTTCGTTGATGACGCCGACGTCGAACTGCGAACTCAGCGATGCCATCAGGCCACCACCGAGCGACCTCGTGTCGCCGCCGTGCGCCGGCACCGAGAGTGTGCTGAGGCGCGTCGCATCCTGCGTCGACCAGTTCCAGTCGCCGCGGATCGTGAGGGTGTTCTGGTCGCCGAGCGCGAAATCCATGCGCGTCAGCGCGCTCGACCGGTGGCGGAGCGCATCCGCCGGCACGCCGACCGCCGACGTCGGGATGCCGTAGTGTCCCATCGTGCCGAGAAAGTGCTGCACGGAGTCTGGCGACGCGTTGGAACGCTCGAGCAGGAGGTCGTTTGCGTTGAGCAGCGTGTTGATGTCGTTCACCTGAGCGTTCGCCTGCGCCGACAGGAACCAGAACGACTGGTCCTGCGAGAACGGTCCGCCGAGGCCGAAGCTGAGCTGGTTCGACGTGTAGCGCGCCGTGTTCTCCGACGACGTGTCGGGGAACTCGAGGTCCGGCTGGTTCGCGACGTACCCCACCGACCCCTGCAGGACATTCGTGCCGCTCCGGGTCGTGCTCGCTACCTGGCCGCCGGTGAACTGCCCGCGGGCGACATCATATGTATTCGTGATCACGCGCGTGCTGCGCACCGCCTCGGCCGGGACGCTCCCCGCGCCAAACGACAGGCCGTCGAGTGTGATCTGGTTCTGGTCTGGACGCTGGCCGGCGATCGAAAAGGAGTTCGCCGTCGAATCCGATCCGCCGAGCAGAATCACGCCCGGCGCCAGCGAGGCGACGAGCGCCGGATCGGACGCGTCAACCGGCAGGCGGTAGAGCTGCTCGCCGGTCATCGTCTTTTCCGTGCTGCCGGCCGTGGGCCGCTCGTTGCCGTTCGGATTCGGATTCGCGCGTACAACGATCTGGCCGAGGCGCTGCGACGTCGCCGACATCTGCACGGTCGGGACCTCGAGACGATCCTCATCAGCCTGCCGGTTGATGTTCGTCACGTACGGCGCGAGACCGATCGCTTTCACGGTCACGCGGTACTGGCCGCCGCCGTCCGGATAGAGCAGGGTCCACTGACCCTTCTCGTTCGTGGTCCTGAAGCGCGAGACCTGAGTCTCGATCGACATCACTTCGACGCGCGCGCCGGCGATGGGTTCCTTGTTCGGACCGACGACGGTGCCCGTGAGGATGTCCGTGGTGGATCCAACCTGAGCGCTGGCAAGGACCGGCACGCCGATCGCCACTGCAGTGAGGGCGACGGCAAGTAATAGTCGTTTCATGCCGAATAAGACTCATGAAGCGACCGCCGCGTTCACGGGTGCGTTACATCACCACCATCCGAGCAATTTCCACCATGCCAAACCGGTTACTCCCCATATCGTGATCGTCGCGAGCGACACGAGGAGTCCCAGGCGCCACCAGTCACGCTGGGTGATGTAGCCGGCGCCGAAATAGATCGGCCCCGTCGTCGTGCCGTAGTGCGTAAGCGACGCGCTGAGATTCGAGAAGTAGGCCAGGAAAAGTACGGCGACCAGCGGTGGTGCTCCCGCGGCGACCACGACCAGCAGGAACGGTGTGAACATGGCGGTTACGTGTGCCGTGATGCTCGCGAACCCGTAGTGCGCGTAAAAATAAATGAGCAGAAGGACCGTGAGCGCGACGCCCCACGCCCATCCCGTCGTCATCGCCGCAGACGCCTGTGCGAACTTCGACGTCACGCCGCTCTGGCTCAGCGCTTCCGCCATCCCGAGCAGGCCGCCGTACCATATGAAGACGTCCCACGCCGGCCGGTAGCCGGTGATCTCCTCCCACGACAGCACCCCGCTCAGGAACAGCACGCAGATGCCGACCAGCGCGACCACGGCGTAGTTGATGTGATGCAGCGCCGTCGTCATCCATAAACCCGCGACGAGCGCGAACACGCACAGCATGATCCGCTCTTCCCGCCGCATCGGGCCGATGCGCTGGAGTTCGTCTTTCGCGAGGCGCGACGCGTCCGGCGTGTGCGTAATGCCCGGTGGATACAGCTTGAAGATCAGCCACGGCACGAACGCGAGCGATATCAGCGCCGGGACCGCTGCACCGAGCAGCCATTTCGAATAGGTCAGGTCGACCGCGACCGTGTCCTTCGCGAACTTTGCGGCGAGCACGTTGGACGCCTGACCCGTGAGGAACGTCGCGCACGCGATGACGTCGCACTGATAGATCGTGAAGAGCAGATACGCGCCGAGCCGTCGCGCAGTCGGTCCGGGCTGCGAGTCGTATGCCTCCGCGAGACTCTGCGCGACGGGGAACACCACGCCGCCGGCGCGCGCGCTGTTCGACGGCAGGAACGCCGCGAGGAGCGTGTCGGTGGACACGAGCGCGTAGGCGAGGCCGAGCGAGCTGCGGCCGAGCAGGCGGATGAAAAAAAATGCGATGCGGCGGCCGAGTCCCGTTTTCAGCACGCCCCGCGCGAGAAAAAACGCGCACAGCACGAGCCAGACGATCGGATCGGAGTAGCCGCTCAGCGCCTTCGCCGCGGGGAGCGTGTTCGTCAGCGCGATAGTCGTGACGCCGAGGAAGACGATCGCGCCCGCCGGCACCGGCTGGACGATCGACCCGACGATCGTCGCGGTGAAGATCGCGAGCAGCCGCCAAGAGTCCGCCGAGATTCCCGGCGGCACCGGAAACCAGAGTACGATCAGGGCGGATGCAATGACCGCAAGCCAGCGGGTGAGAGTGCGCATGCGCGCGGAGTATAGTAACTTTCTCGCGGCCGACAAAGCGGCGCCGTAGCCAAGTGGTAAGGCAGGAGACTGCAAATCTCCCATTCGTCGGTTCGATTCCGACCGGCGCCTCGTGAAAAAAAGTATTGCATGATGGTGCCCAGTGGTGGTAGTGTATTGCCGTCGGCCTGGAGACGCGTCCGGGCGCACCGGGACGACGGAAGGACAGAATGCCGGAAACTCATTCGAGTTTCCGGCCTTCTGCTTTTTTTCCGGGTTCGCGGAACGGAGAGATTTTGGTCAGTTCTCGCGCATAGTCCACTGCATCGCCCACGCCTCGAGTCCTTCCTCGCTCATCGGGCGCGCGATGAAATATCCCTGCATCACGTCGCAGCCGAGCTGATTGAGCAGATCCCAGTCGGGGCGATACTGCACGCCTTCCGCGACCGACACCATCTTGAGGCTGCGCGCGAGCGCGAGGCTCGCCTCCACCACCGACCGCTGGGTGGTGGACTGCGAGCACCCGTTCACGAATTGGCGGTCAATCTTCAGCTCGTTGAACGGCAGCTTCTGCAGCTTCGAGAGGCCGGACTGCCCGGTTCCGAAGTCGTCGATCGAAAGCGTGAACCCCTTGAGGCGCAGCCGCGTCGCCACGTCGATCAGCCGCACTGCGTCGCGCGCCACGTACGTCTCCGTGAGCTCGAGCGTGACCCACTCGGGCTCGACGCGATTCTCGAGGCAGATGGCGTTCGCGCGCTCGGGAAGATCGAGCGCCTCGAACGCGCGCGCGGAGAGATTGATCGCCATGCGAAGTTCGCGACCGGCCTCGCGCCACCTGCCCACACAGGCGATCGACTCCCTGAGCGAGAAATCGGTGAGCGACGCGCTCAGCGCTTCGGAGCCCTCGATCTGCGGAATGAACGAGCCCGGCTGGAACAGCCCGAGCGCCGGATGCTTCCACCGCACGAGCGACTCGACGCCAGCGAACTTCCCGGTGCGCATCCAGATCTTCGGCTGATAAACCAGCTGGAGTTCCTGGCGCATGAATGCGTTTGCGAGGTCGCCTTCCGGCGCCATCTTCGCGTCCGGCGATTCGCTCGGCGCGCCGTCCTTCATCTTGCGGAAGAGTGCCTCGAGCTTCTCCCGCGTGAGCGGTTTCGCCACCGTTCCCAACAGGCGCAGACCCTGCACCTCGGCCAGCATTCCGGCCGTCTCGATGATGCGCTCTTCCTCAACGCTCATGATGGCGATCGCGGACTCGAGGCCGAGCGCCGCGAAGGCGCGGATCGTCTCGATGCCATCGCGCTCCGGCATGCGCAGGTCGCAGAGCACCAGGTCGAACCACGCACCGGGGACCGTCACGGCGGTGAGCGCCTGGCCGCCGTCAGCCGCCTCGACGATCTCGGTGACGCCGGCGCCCTTCAGTACCGTGCGGACCCAATTCCGAACATGGCTCTGATCATCGACGATCAGAACCTTGAGCGATGCCACATCGAATTTCGCCGCCGCGTCCTGCCCGACCGGTCCGTCAGTCATTGCGGGATTCCCTGATGGTGACCAAGCCGTCCACACCGACGGTAAAAATACGGCGTTGCTCGCCGGAAAGTCGAGCCGGACTTGCGGTGAGGGCTCAACGCTGCGTCAGTCGTGGACGATCGGCAGCGCTTCGCGCCGCCACTCGTCGTAGCCCCCGCGCAGGTTGATCACGTCGGGCACACCATGCCTCTGCAGCACGCTCGCGGCCATCGCCGAACGCGCGCCGCCCTGACATTGCACGATCACGGGCTTGCGTCGTGGAATTGTCGCCACGCGTTCCGAAAGCACGCCGAGCGGAATGTGCAGCGCGCCAGGCAGGTGGCCGTGTGCCCACTCAGCTGCGCTCCGAACATCCACCACCGTCACCTCGCCGTTCGTCACGCGCGCGGCGATCCCCGATGCCGAAGCCTGCGTCACCTGCTCGACCGACCCTCCGCCGCTGGACCATTCGGCAAGTGCCTCAGCGCCGAACCAGCCCGCCACGCGGTCGAGGCCGATCTTCGCCATCTCGCCCGCGGCACGCGCCGCTTCGCTCTGGGTCGCTGCGATCAGGTACAGATCGCGTCCATATGGGAGCAGCGTCCCCGCCCATGTCGTGAATGACTTGCTGAGCGGAATGTTCAGCGTGCCGGGTGCGTGACCGTCGGCGAACGAGTCGGCGGAGCGGAGATCCACGATCACCGCGCGCTCGCTCAGCGCGGCATCGAGGCGGTGCCCTTCGAGACGCTCCGGCTGCGGCCACTCCGCCAGGAACGGCGGTCCTTCGCGATTGATGCGCTTCATCTCCGCGAAATACGCCGGCGGCTCAGGCTGTCCGGCGAGCACTTCGCGGACGAACGCGTCTTCGTCGGTTACGGCGAAGCCCCAATTGGCGATCCGTTCGTAACCGATGGTGGATTGCGGAAGCGCGCCCAGTGACTTGCCGCACGCGGATCCGGCGCCGTGCCCCGGCCACAGCTGGACGAAATCGGGCAACTCGCGAAGACGCTTGAGCGACGCGAACAGTGCGCGCGCAGAATCCTCCATGGTGCCGACGATCTTCGCGGCGCGCTCGAGGAGGTCAGGGCGGCCGACATCGCCCACGAACACGCAGTCACCCGAGAGCAGCCCGACAGGACGATCGGAGGCGGCCAGGTCGGTCACGAGAAACGCGAGGTGCTCGGGAGTGTGGCCTGGCGTATGTACGACGTCGAATCGGACGCGGTCGGCGTGGAACACGTCGCCGTCGTGGAGGAGCGTCGCGTGGTCCGACGTTGCGAACGCATACTGCCAGTCGCGGCCACCCTCGGCGGAGAGGAGCAACGTCGCGCCGGTGCGTTTGGCGAGCTCGCGGCTTCCGGAGACGAAATCCGCGTGGATGTGCGTTTCGGCGACTTTCGTGATGCGGAGCCGCTCCGCGGCGGCTGCGGACAGGTACTGCGCGATATCGCGGTTTGCGTCGACCACAACGGCCTCGCCGCTTCTGTCGCAGCCGATCAGGTAGCTCGCCTGCGCGAGGCCTTCGTCGTAAAAGCGCCTGAAGAACATCCGTCGATCGCTCCCGCCTACAGTTTCGCGTGGTTTTGCCAGAGGACGAGCACGCCGATCACGAGCAGGAGCACCGCGAATCCGCGCTTGAGCGTGCGCTGCGGCACAAAGCGCACGAGGCGTGTGCCCGTGAGTATTCCCACGATCGCGACCGCACTGAAGGTACACACGAACAACCAGGGAATGGCGAGCGCTGCTCGCTGGCCGGCAAACCCCGAGACGCAGTTCATCGAGATGACGAGCAGCGACGTTCCCACCGCTTCGCGCATGGGCACCTTGCCGAAGCCGACGAGCGCCGGCACGAGCAGAAATCCGCCGCCGATCCCGATCACGCCGGTGAGCGCGCCCACGGCAAGTCCGACGACGTACAGCACAATGGAAGGTGCCTCGGGGGTTGCTGCTTCAGTCGCATCGCGGTGCGCGGAACGCATCATCATCACCGCGGCCACCGCCATGGCCGCGCCGAGGATCACCAGTTGCGTCCGGCCGTCGAGCAGACGTGAGGCGCGCGCGCCGCCGTACGCGCCGGTCATCGTGACGAGGCCAAAGATGAGCGCGTTTGTGAGGCGGATATTTCCGGCGCGCCAGTGGCCGACCGCACCGATCAGGCTCGTGGCGCCGACGACCGGAAAACTCATCGCGACCGCGAGCTTGGCGTCGAATCCCAGTACGTAGACGAAGATCGGCACTGTGAGCGTCGACCCGCCGCCACCGAAAAGTCCGAGCGCCAGCCCGATGACCAGTGCGAGCACCAGGCCGATCGTCATCATGGCGCACCTCCGTTTGGAGGTGCGGCGAACTTCGCGACGCGGCCGCGGGGACCGGCAGCCCATCCCGTGCGGCCCGCGAAACTCACGCTCCAATAGGTGAGGGTGTCTCCGTAGATCCATGTCGCGCCGAAATCACGCGTGACCGCCGTCCCGTGCGCGCCGGCGGCGGCGAACGAAGGTGGTGCACTCTTTGGCACGAACGCGAGGCCGGTCGTGACGCCATCCGGTGCGGCCAGCCCCGCTGCGGTCCAGGTGATGCCGCCGTCGTCCGTGCGGATGGCCCGGTCGGTCGGTCCGCGCGCGATCGCGTAGTCGCCGCCGACCGCCAAGCCGTGCCGCGCATCGGCGAACGCGATGCCGAACAGTCCTGCGCTCTTGCCGCCGGGAAGTCCTGTGGCTGACACGCGCCAGGTTCGTCCGCGGTCCGTCGAGCGAAACACACGAGCCTCGGCCGCGCCGCCCGTCGCGATCCACGCGTTCGACGATCCCTGGACCGCGAGCTGCGTGTTGCTCGCGGCGAAGGCCGCTTCGCCCGGGAGGACCGGCGGGATGTTTGTGGGCGGCGTGCGCTGCCAGTTTTGGCCGCCGTCGTCCGTGGTGAGGATCACGAGGCGGCCGTCGACTGGATCACTGAATGTGAACCCATGGCGCGCGTCCCAGAATGCGAGGCCGTCGAGGAAGACGCCCTTGGTGGTGCCGCTCCATGTGAGCGCCCAGTGGTGCCCGCCGTCAGCGGTTCGATAGATGTGCGCCTGTCCCTGTTCGGCGGGTCCCGCGCTCGCGATGACGGCCGTGTTCGCGTCGAACGCCTTGATCCCGCGAAAGTCGAGGCGCGCTGCGCCGGGGACCGTGTCGACCATCCAGGTCGCGCCGCCGTCGACGGTCCTGAATACACGCCCGCCGGTGCAGCCGGCCCACGCGACGAGCGCGCTGGCCGCCGAGATACTTCGGCAGCTTGCCGTGGACGGAACGGTCTCGCGTTCCCACCGCGTGGATCCGCGATCGCTCGGCGTCGCTGCGCCCTCGCCGCCCGCGAGCCTCGCCGTGCGTGAGCAGGCAGCGAGCGCCACGACAGACAGCGTCGTCTGTACGGAGAGATGGAATCGCGCGATGGACATGGTTTGGCGTGGGGGTTTACGTGACGGTGCAGCTGGCAAGGTACGATGTCCGAAGACCAAACGGCATACCTATCAGACGGGACCTCCCAGAACCAACCGCTGATTGCAGGATCGACAGCAGCCCTTCTGGGGGAACGACAACAAAAGAGTGGCTGCTCATCCGTGGCTGGTTCCGTGAAATCCGTGGAAAGCATATAAAAAGGCCTTTACCACGGATTACACGAATTGCACGGATCGGCAACGGCCCTTCCGGGGAACGACAACAGAGAGGTGGTTGCTTATCCGTGGCTGGTCCGTGAAATCCGTGGAAAATTTTCCAAACCCGTTCACCTCAGAAACTGCAGCTGTCTGATGGTGCAGGTGTTCTGAAGAGCCGCGTCCGAACGCTACGCCGTTGCTCTCTCCCAACTTAGATTCCGGGATATGATCACTCGGTCATCGCTCGTTCGTGTATTCGTGGCTCTCGCCGCGGCGACGATCGTCGCCTGCGGCGGCAAGCCGCCTGAGCATGGCACGCTCATCGAGAACCCCGACCCGGCGCCGCTGCTGCACCTCACGGACGCGGGTGGCCAGCCGTTCGATCTTGCCGCCCAGCACGGGCGCCTGATGTTTGTTTACTTCGGCTACACGCACTGCCCGGACGCGTGCCCGACCACGCTCACCGATTGGGCGCGGGCGCGCGCGCTGCTCGGGCCGAAGGGCGCTGGCGTGCACTTCGTGTTTGTCAGCGTCGATCCGGCGCGCGACACGCCGGAGATTGCGGCGCACTACGCCCGCCAGTTCGACTCGACGTTCACGGGGCTCGTGGCGTCGGGCGCGCAGCTCGACAGCATCAAGGCGGCGTGGAACTTCGCGGTTGAACGCGAGGAGATGCCGGGCATGAAACCGGACGAATACGGCGTCGCGCATCCCGCCGGCGTGTATTTCATAGATGGCGACGGGCGAATGCCGTTCGTGTTCGCTCCGGGATCGAAACCGGAAGAGATCGCGTCGGACCTGAAGCGCCTGATGTGATGCGGCGCCGAACGGCGCCGGCGTGGTGGGCGCTGCTGTGCCTCGCCGGGGCATCATGGGCGCCACTCGCGCCGCAGGGCGCGCCGCCGCCTGTGCCGGTCGCCGGCGCCGACCCGTGTCCGCAAACGGACTCCACCTGCGTGCCGCCGCCCGTGATGCGCGAGTTCCGCGGCGTATGGGTGGCGAGTGTCCGCAACATCGACTGGCCCTCGAAGCCGGGACTGCCGCCTGCGCTCGCGAAGGCGGAGCTCATAGCTCTGCTCGATCGCGCCGTCGCACTGGGGCTGAACGCCGTCGTGCTGCAGGTGCGCCCAGCGGGCGACGCACTCTATGCGTCGAAAATCGAACCGTGGTCCGCGTACCTCACCGGAACACAAGGCCTCGCGCCCGTGCCGTTCTGGGATCCGCTCCAGTTCGCGGTGGAGCAGGCGCACGCGCGAGGGCTCGAGCTGCACGCATGGTTCAATCCGTACCGTGCCAAGGACCCGTCGGCCAAGGGCAGGCTCGCGCCGTCGCACATCGCCCGCCGGCATCCCGAGCTCGTGAAGAAGTACGGCACGCAGCTCTGGATGGATCCCGGCGAGCCCGCGGTGCGCGCGCAGACGCTGCGGGTAATCCTCGACGTGGTGAAGCGCTACGACATCGACGGCGTGCACCTCGACGACTACTTCTATCCGTACCCCGAACGCCGCCCCAACGGCTCCACCGATTTTCCCGACGACCGGAGCTGGAAAAAGTACAAGAAGGGCGGCGGGAAGCTGTCGCGCGACGACTGGCGGCGCTCGAACGTCGACGATCTGGTCCGCACACTGCACGAGCAGATCGCAAAGCTGAAGCCGTGGGTGAAGTTCGGCATCTCGCCCTTCCAGCTCTGGCGTCCCGGCTACCCCGAATCGATCACCACCGGGCTCGACGCGTACGCCACGCTCTATGCCGACTCGCGAAAATGGTTCATGAACGGCTGGGTGGACTACCTCTCTCCGCAACTCTATCGCCGCGTCGACGAAGAGCGCAGCTACGGCGTGCTCCTGCGCTGGTGGGTCGCGCAAAACGCACTGCACCGCCACCTCTGGCCCGGGCTCTACACGTCGGGCGTCCGGACGGGCGACGCCACCGACTGGCGCAGTGGAGAGATCGTCGCTCAGGTGCTCGCCACGCGCGACCAGCCATCGGTCGATGGCGAACTGCATTTCTCGATGGACCCGCTGCTCTCGGACCGGGACAGCGTGGGCACGGTGCTCCGCCGCACCGTGTACGCCGCGCCGGCGCTCGTTCCGCCGTCGCCGTGGATGATGCCCGGTGCGCCGGCTCCGCCAGA
>JBOHTH010000494.1:0-3434 GCA_050733535.1 Gemmatimonadaceae bacterium
CCGGGCCGAAATTCATGCCGTAGCGGTCCCCTCCCGCACTCGAATCGCCACTTCTTCCAGCGCCCTCAACTCGAATGGTTTCTCGAGTACTGGCACTCCACACTCGCGCAGGAAGTCCGCGACGTCCGGCGCTCCCGCATCCCCGGTGGCGAAAATGAATTTCCTGGCAAGCCCCTGCCGGTCCTTGAGCAGCCTGTTGTACAGCTCCTGCCCCGAAATCCCGGGCATCTTGAGATCGCAGAGCACGACGTCAAACACCGCCTCCGCATCCGGCCGCTCGAGTTTCACGACGCCATCGGCGCCATCGGTGGCTTCCTCGACGACCCATCCTCTGCGCTCGAAGTAGCGGCGCAGCGCGCGGCGGATCGGTTCTTCGTCGTCGATAATCAGGAGGCTTGCGCTTCGCGGCGGCATGGGAATCAGGACCTTGGGGAGCGGCGGGCGCGCCTCGTGAGTGGATGAAAACGGAAGCCTCATCGTGAACCGCGCTCCGCCACCGGCGGCAGCGCCACGATTTTCCGCGAGCAGGACACCATCGTGAGCTTGCACTATCCCGAGCGAAACCGATAGTCCCAGCCCCACGCCCTGCCCTGTGGCCTTCGTCGTGAAAAATGGCTCGAAGATCCGCGCGACGTGATCGTCGGGGATACCCGCGCCGTTGTCTTCGATGATCACGTCGTACGAGTCGCCCGATCGCCGCGCGACGAGGCGCACGGCGCCGCCCGCCCCGGCCGACTGCGCCGCGTTCGTCAGAAGGTTCGTGATGACCTGCTCAAATCCCGCGCGATCGAGGACGAGCGGCGTTTCGGGATCCTCGACGGTCGCACTGAACGAAACGCCCTGCGTCGCGAGGCCGGGGCGCACCGCGCGCACCAGCGTCTCGATGATCGGGCCCGGTGTCTCCGGCTTGCGGAGGCGGCGGTCGCCCTTGCGCACAAACGTCAGCAGATCGCGCACGATCGTCCGCGAGCGCAGCGCCTGTGCCTGGATGACCTCGAGCGCCATTCGCTCATCGCCCGCGCGCTGGTCGGCGAGGAGATCCTCCGTAAAATTCAAGATTGCGGCGAGCGGATTGTTCAGTTCGTGCGCCACGCCCGAGACGAGCTTGCCGAGCGATTCGATGCGCTCGGCGTCCGCGAGGCGGCTGCGCAGCGTTTCGCGTTCAAGCGCGGCGAGCGTCGACGCGGTCTCGTCGGTCCACACGCCGGCCACGCCGACGATCGCGCCGCCCGCGTCGCGCATCGGCGCGAGGTGCGCGCGGTAGAACTGCTCGGGCGCACCCTCGGGGGGGATCACGCTCCAGTGGAAGGTGACGTCTTCTCCGGCGAGCGCGCGCAGATTGGCGTCGCGGTGCTGCTCGGCGGATTCGGGCGGCACCAGTTCGATCGCAGCCGACCCGATCAGCGCCTTTCCGGCCGCGCGTTGCTGGTCGGCCCAGCCTCCGTAGATCGCGGTGAGGCGTCCTTCAGTGTCGATCGTGTAGAACCCAAGGTCGAGCGCGCTGACGATGAGACGAAACCGCTCGTCGTTGTCGCGCAACGCGTCCGTCTGACACGCGTCCGTCTGGCGCTTGACTTCGGTGATGTCGCGCGCGAGCACGAGGAGCGCGGTGCTCTCTCCGGAGCGGCGGAACGACGCGCTGCGTGTCTGTGCCCAGCGCACCTCGCCGCTGCGGCGCACGAAGCGCACGTCCATTTCAACGATTTCCCCCGCGAGAGTGCGAGCCCTGGCGTCCATGATTTTCGGCCAGTCTTCCGGCGGGAAAAACGACGTGTTGGGAAGCTGCTTGATCTCCTCCCACGTGTAGCCAGCCTGCGTGAGCGTGGCGGGGTTCACCTCGAGAAAGTGCCCGCGCTGGTCGAACGTCATGACCATGTCGGGCGCCGACTGCACGAGCAGGAGGTATCGCTGCTCCGCGTCGCGGATCGTCTCGACCAGGCGGAGCTGCAGCATCATGAGGACGACGATCAGGCCGATCGCCGCGGCCATCGAGCCAAAGGCCCACGCGTAATTCCCCGTGACCGGCGGCAGCCCAACCGGCGAATGCACCGGCGCGCTGCCCGCCACGGCTACCCATACGAGGAGGCCGAACACAACGACGATCAGCGCGGCGATCGCCGTTGCCCACCGGCGCGGCAGCGTCGCCGACGCGACGATCGCGCTGTGGATGAAAAACACGGCACCAAGCCACTGCGCCGCGTCGATGAAATAGTAAACGGCGCCCAGAAAGACGACGTCGATTGCGAGCGTGAGCGCGTAGCGGCGAAGTCGTGTGACGTACTCATGGGGCCGCGCCGCCCAGGGCGCGACGATCAGGTTGACACCGATCCAGACGACGAGCACGAGGTACGCGCGGGCGTCGATCCGCGCCCCGACGAGCCTGCCAACCCCGAGGATGGCGAGGTAGACGAGCAGTGTGCCAGAATGCCGCGCGGTAGCCTCGCTGATCCAGCGCGAGGTCGCGGGCTCTGTCGCGGCGAGGATCGTGTTCGGTTGCGAGTCTTCCGGCACAGCGGGTCGGATGGGGAGAGGCGGGCGAGGAACGGTCACCCCGCGCGGTGCACCATTTTACTTCCCGCGAGCCCCCCGGTCTATAACCCACCGGTGAAACTCGATGTCGAGGCTTCGGGCTTCGGGCTTCGGGCTTCGGGCTTCGGGCTCCGGTCGTCGGTCCTCGGTCCAAAAACCGCGCCGCACCTCATACCTTGTGACTGCCCCAGATGTGCCGTCGTTAAAGCTCTAACACTTCCCAGCCTCCATCCGTCATTAAACTGTTCGTGTCGAGCGCTTCACCCACCCCTCCCGACGCTGACCTGGTCGCGCAATGTTTACGCGGCGATGCGGACGCGTTCGACGTACTGGTTCGGAGGCACTATCGGACGGCGTTCGCGGTGGCGCTTGGGGTGCTCGGGAATCGTCACGACGCCGAAGATGTGGTGCAGGACGCATTCGTGAAGGCAGTGGACCGGCTGGAAGATTGTCGTGAGCCGTCGAAGTTCGTGCAGTGGTTGATGATGATCGTGCGGAACCGGGCGCTGAGCCATCGCACGTACCAAAAGATCCGGGAAACGTCGGAGCTGGTGCCGGAGATCGCGGAAGCCGACGATTCCCCGTTCGTGGATGCGGCAAGGTCCGAGTTGGCCGATACTTTACAGGGGGCGCTCGCGACGCTGAGCGAGGTGCAGCGGGAGATCGTCCTGCTGCATGACATGGACGGATGGACGCACAAGGATATCGCCGAAGCGCTCGACATTTCCGAAGTACGGTCACGGCAGCACCTGTTCGTCGCACGCAAGCTTCTTCGCGAACGACTGGGCCCAAATCTCCTTCGGGAGTATTCGCATGATGAATGAAGAACGTCCAACCGATCTGAGCGCACTCGACCCGACGCAGCCGCAGCTCGCGTTCGCGCGCCGCGTTGCGTCCGTGCGCAC
>JBOHTH010000495.1:0-39296 GCA_050733535.1 Gemmatimonadaceae bacterium
GTCTGACTCGGGGCCCTTGGCTGGGATCGCGTCCTGAGCCCCGGCTTCGGCGATGCTCGCGCTCCCTCCCTGCACACTGACCTCTCCCCTGGGGTGCTCTACACGCAACGCGAAACCATCGTGCGCGCTGCGTTGCGCGTTGCGCACGCGTCTCTAAATAGGTCGGGTGTGATCTCGCGACGGCCCTTGCGCACGATCCATTTTCGAGACGCGCGCGCAAAACAGCACGCAGCGCGCTTGATCCAATCGCGTTGCGCGAAAGCCCTTCAGGGAAGGGTCAGCGTGCAGGGAGGGAGCGCGAGCATCGCGTAAGTCGGGGCTCAGGACACGATCCCAGCCAAGGGCCCCGAGTTGGCCCCCGACGTCGCGATGCTCACGCGACCGACCGCGGCGCGCCGAACAGCTCAGAGCTGGCGCAGAGCTAGCGCCGCCACACCGGTCGGTCGAGAAAACTCACCACTGCCGCCACAAACGCCGGCTGCATGTTCTCGATGAGTGAGGCATGGTCGCCGCCCGCCATCACGATCCACTCGCGATCCGCCGTGCCGATCCGCGAGAAGAACGCCGCCTCGGTCGCCGTCGGCGCGATCGGGTCGAGCTCGCCCTGAATCAGCAGCGTAGGCGTGGTGAGCCTCGCCGGCTCGAGCGCGTTGAACTGTTCGAGGCGGCGCCAGTCTGTGCGAACAGGATCAGCCTTGAGCGCGGCGGCCACATACGCATCCACGGCCACCTTTGATATCGCACCGGGCGCGATGAAGTCGCTCGCGGCGTCTTTCGCCGTGGTCTTTGCGCGGGCGGGCGTCACGGTGTCCGCATCGGAGACGCGCGTAGAGTCCGGGTGCTTCCAGTAGCCGGTGAGGATGAGCGCGGAGACCTGGTCGGGGTGCCGCTGGGCGCAGAGCTCGGCGACAGTCGAGCCGTTCGACCATCCGAGCAGCGCGGGCTTTCCCGGGACTCCAGAGTTCTTCGCCACCCAGTCGAGCGCCGCGGAGAGGTCCTCGGCGGAGCGGTCGGGCGTGTCCCATCCGCTGGCGTCGCGCGGCGTGGCGCCGTAACCGCGCAGATCGAGCGCGTAGACCGCGTACCCGCGTGCGACGAGTGCGTCCATGAGCGAGTGGTGTTCGCCGGGGACCTGCAGGTCGAAGTCCGGCAGTGAACTCCAGGTGCGGCCGTGCAGCAGCACGATCGTCCCCTTCGGATTTGCCGCGCGTTTTTCCCAGAGCGCAAGCGGCTGGCCGTCGGCGTTGACAGTATGCTTCACCGGGCGCGATTGCGCCCCGGCCAATGGCGCAAACAGCGCCGCTGCAACGAGTGTGCGTGCGAAGATTGCTGTTGACCTGGTCACTGGTCCCTCCGGAAAAGACGAAGCGCCGCCCCAGCTAAAAAAGCTGGGAGCGGCGCCCCGGCGCAATCCGGACGGCGAACTAAATCAGGTCAGAGCGCCGCGACAAACACGATCGAGCGCGAGAAGCGATCGAACACCACCACGCGGTCGCCGAAAAGGCATGGGTCATACGATGGCGCCATCGGCGGCAGGAGGTAGTCGTAGTCGTACGGGACCGCCTCGCAGTAGCCCGCGTATGCCACCGGGAAGAAGCCGCCGAACACGACGCGGTTGCCCCAGCCGATCGGAAGGCCAATGCGGCCACCCCAGCGGTTGTATCCCGGACCGAAGTGCACGGCGCCACGGAAGCCAGAGCGGTACCCACGCGGGCTTACATAGCCGCCCCTCGTGATCAGCGGACGTCCATGTCCAGCAACCGCAACCGGCCGGCCGCGGACGTCTGCGCGACCGCGAGCGTCGACACGATCGTGAACGTCAATGCCCCCGCGAAACTCGTTGCGCCCCGCGACCTGAGTGCGGCCCCTGAAGTCATTGCGGGCCTGCACGGGAGTCCGCCCGCGAACATTGGCCCGCGGCGCGGCGTAGCGCTGTGTGCGAACGTCCTGGCGCGCGAAGCTCTGCGAGTGTCCGCGCGGCGCCTGCGACCGGACCTGCGGCGCGCGTCCTGACGACCGCGAGACACCGCCACCATGGCCGCCGCCCCCGCCACCGTGCCCACCGCGTTGCTGGGCGCCGGACACACCGGCAAACGCAACGGCCGCGAGTGCGACTGCAGTCAGACGAATCGAGAGTTTCATACAGGCCTCCCATCAGCGTGATTGGAGCCGCATTGCTGCTTCGGCTCCACCCTGTTGTACGCGCGCAACAGGCGATTTGTTCCTCGGCCGCAGGGCCGCAGAATTCAACTTATGGTGTCGCGGATCACAATTCCACGCTTGGCAAGTTCCGCCACGTAGCGCTCGCCCGGCACGCACTCGTCCGGCGTGTGCACGCCCGCCGGCGCGATCGCGCCCTCCGCCTGCAGCTGGCCCGTGATTGAGAGCGAAAAGCCCGTCGTGCGTTCCATCGCGGTAATGCCGTGCGCTTCGTCATGGCGATCCACCATCTCGAACGTGCTCGTTACCGGCTTTCCGCTCTTCGTGCCCTCGACGATCACGCGCATCGCGACGAGATCGCGCCCCGCCGGCTTCCGCAGGCGCGGCCCCATCGCCGCGACAGCGACGTCGCGCGGCGAAACCTTCGTCCCCTTCACGTCGAGCGCCGCGAGATCGAGCAGCCCGAGATCGCGGATGGCTTCCATGATGTGGGCGTGCCCAGGATACCGCAGCGTCTTGTACTCCATCACGGGAATCTTCCCCTCGTAACGCGACGCCATCGTCGAAAGCCCGCCAGCGGTGTGAAACGCCTCGAGCTCGCCCACGGGCGCGCTGAACACGACCGGCTCGATCTCCGAGAGCGCCTTGACCTGCGTCCGCCGCCCGTCGCGCAGCACCCACGAGAGCGTCGTGTAGTAGTCGAGCACGCCTTCAAGCGAATAAACGATTTGATACTTGAGCGGGCCCTCCGGCGCCTGCGGCAGGCCGCCGACAAAGATCTTCACGCGCGAAACCTTGTCGCAGCGCGAGATACCGAGCTGCGCGAGGATGTTGACCATTCCCGGCGCGAGCCCGCAGTCGGGAATCACCGTGATCCCCTTCGTGCGAGCCGCGGCGTCGAGTCCCTTCTGCTGGAAGACAATCTCGGTGTTGCCGCCGAGGTCGCAGAAGGGGACGCCGGCCTCGATGGCGAGGCGCGTCATCTCGAGGTTGAAGTAGTATGGGAGCGCGCACATGGCGGCGCTCGCACCGTTCAGCGCACGCGCAACCGCCTTGGGATCCTTCGCGTCGAGCGGCACGCGCACGAGCCGCGGATCCTTCGCATACGGGACCAGAAACGCCGGCAGCGGCGTTCCGTCGCGATCGGCCAGCCGCACTTCGCTGACCGCGGTATTCTGGAGCAGGTCGTACGCACAGGCGGAGCCCTGGAGCCCCGCGCCGAGAACGAGCATTCGCATCTGAGGGTCTCCGGTTCGATCGAGCGGCCTGCACTGCACGTTCCCCAATTTAGACGAGTGCGCGCCCGTCCCCTATGGCAACACCACTATTGCGCCACGCCTGAGGTCGAAGGACCAGCGTGACCCCCGCAGGGCCGCGCGTCCGGCGGCACTTTCCATGCGAGCCAGCGGCTCTCCGGCGCGCGCCGCGAAACTGACGCCCGGAAATCCGAGCACGAACGGCAACAGCGCGCCGTCCGGCGGCAGGGGATGCTGATGCAACGTGAGCACCTGCTGCGCCGCATCGAAGGTCGGCATGAATGCGGCGAGCACGTCGAGACCAACGGTCGGGCGTGCGGTCGGCGAGAGGCGGGCCGGTATGTTCGTGAAGCGCAGCTCGCCGATCCCCGCGGCGTACACGACGGCCACCGTCGCGCTGTCGTGCATGCCGAACTGCTTCGACTCGGCGGTGACGTCGGGGCTCGACGGGAGCACCAGGCCGTCAACGGCAGGATCGATGTCGGCGGTGATGCTCGCGCCGCCGATCGAGACAACCACACGACCGAGGCCGGCCATCTCGTTGGGCTCAAGCGGGACGGTCACGGTGTCAGGGCCGCTCTGCGCGGTGGGGTGAGTCAGGAGCCACAGCGCACGCTCGTGCTCGGGGCCGGCGGTCGCGTAGTGCTTCAGGGCCGCAAAGCCGGCCCAGTCGCCCAGCCAGCCGTAGATGCGCGCGAGCCGTGCATCCACGACCGCAGCGTCGCCGCCAAACTGACGCGCCTCTTCCAGCAGCACGGCGCCGACTTTCAGGCGTCCGCGCGACGCGAGAAACATTCCGAGTGCGCCGCGGGCTGACGGGTCGCGTGGAGCCGCCGAGCTTGCGCTGAACAGGATCGACTCGGCGTCGGCGAGCCGTCCGTCGGAAATTGCAACGTCCGACTCGGACCGCACGGTCGGGCGCACGTCCTGTGCGGCGAGTGACACTGCGCCGAGCAAGGCGAGACTGAGGCCGCAGGCTGCGGTGAATCGAACGATCACCGCGAGTGGAACTCCGCGAGCAGTTCAACGTCGGGGTCGAGCACGACGGCGCGCGGGGCGGCGGAGAGCGCGAGCGGGAGCGTCGCGTGCACCGAGTGCTCGGCGGCGATGTCGACACGCACGCGATGCACGGTGCCGGCGGCGTCGGTGATGTCAACGGTCAGCGGAAAGCGGTATGGCGCAAAGCGAACGCCCTGCTCGACGTCGAGCACCACGTGCTTCGACTGCGCACGGTAGCGCCAGCTCGTCGCGAGCGACGCGAAGCCCGGACGCCTGAGCCATTGGTCGAAGAACCACTGGAGCTTCATGCCGGAGCTGCGCTCCAAGGCGGCCATGAGATCGTCGCTCGTCGCATTGGCGTCCAGGTGGGCGGCGTAGTACGCGCGAATGCCGTGAAAGAACGCGCTGTCGCCGATGAGCGAGCGGAGCATGTGGAGCGTCCAGCCGCCTTTCTGGTAGCTGTTGGCGTCAAGCAACTTCATGAGATCGGTCTGGGTGCTGTCGATCACCGGTCGCGCGGCGACGACGGCGTCGCGCAGGATCTGCGAGCGCGTGCCTGCCATCTCGCGCCGGAACGCGCTGTCGCCGAACGCGTGGCGCGTCCAGAGTTCCTCGAAATACGTCGCGAACCCCTCCGAGAGCCAGAGGTTGCTCCATTCGCGCTCCGTGACCGCGTCGCCGAACCACTGGTGTGCGGTCTCGTGCGCGATGGTCGACGCGCGCGTGCCGCGGCGGCGAAAGCCGCCGTCGGCGTAGAAGATCGCGCTCGCGTTTTCCATGCCGCCAAAGCGGGTGCTGCTCTGGAGGTGCGCCAGCTTTTCGTACGGGAACGGCGCGACGAGGTGCGAGAAGAAATCCAGGATGTCCGGCGAATATTTGAAATCCCCCGGCATCGACGCGGCCTGCTCGGGCGCGGTGTAGACCATCTGGCTGACGCACTTCGCATCGCGCGCGAACCCGCACGCCGCGCCGGGCAGGTCGTAGCGCACGAGCGGTGCCGCCGCGATTGTGAAGAGATACACCGGAATGGAGTGCGATTCGCGCCAGCGCGTGAGCGTCCGCGGCAGAGCGCCCGGGGCCGCGCCGGCCTCCGGTGCGATCGCGTGCGTTTCGACGAGCGCGCCGTTCGCGACAACCGTCAGGCTCGCCGGTGCGCGCACGGTCCATGTGACCGTCGCCTTGTCGTGCGGATGATCGATCGACGGAATCCAGTGCCGTGCGCGATTCGGCCAGTTGTCTCCGAACGCCATCCAGCGGCCCGCGCTGTCAGTGCCGACGATCAGGCCGTCCGTCACGGCGCCCGAATACTCGACGAGGACCGTCAGCGTGTCGAACCGCGAGCTCTGCACCGGAATCCTGACGTGCCCGGCGTCCTGCGTGAACGGCGCGGTGCGGCCTGCGACGAGTACGCGGTGCACGGAGAGGTCGAGCAGGTCGAGGACGAGCGTGTCGGCGGGCGCCTTGCGCACGACAGACAGCAACGCGCGCCCTTCAATCATCTTGCCTGTGTCCGGCAGGGTGATCGTGAGGTCGTAGTTGCTGACGTGAAACGAGGCCTGTTGCGCCAGCAAAGGCGCGGCGAACAACGCGGCAACAATGAGGGAACGTCGCATCAGGAGAACATAAGCGCAATCGAAACGGCGTGAAGCCGTTGTTTGTTGGTTAGTTAACCGAAGTAGATGGTAACCTCGGTTAACCAACCAACAAGAAACAATCCAACTCGTCGTTTGTTTTTATCGCCCGAACAGTTTGCCGAGCACTCCCCCGCCCTGCTGCGGCCCCAGGAGGCCCGCCGCCGCCGCACGCAGTGCCTCGGCAAACTCCGGCGTCGACGCGTAGCGCTCGTCCGCAGCGCGCGCCATTCCCTTGAGCAGGACCTGTTCCATCGCCTCAGGGAAATCCATCCCCGACCGCCGCTGCCGCAGCGGGATCGGGTCGTTGCGCAGGCGCGCGATCATCATCTCCTGCTGCGTGCGCCCCTCAAACGGGAGCTTGCCGGTGAGCATTTCGTACGCCATGAGCGTGAGCGAATACACGTCGGTGCGCGCATCGAGCGGCTTGCCGCGCAACTGCTCCGGGCTCATGAACTCCGGCGTGCCAAGAATGATTCCCGTGGCCGTGAGCTTCTCGAGCTCGCCACCCGCTTTGCGCTCCTTGGCGAGCCCGAAATCCATCACGACCGCGTACTCGCTGCCGTCAGGATTCTTGCACACCATGATGTTCTCGGGCTTCAAGTCCCGATGGATGATCTTCAGCTCGTGCGCCACGTGCAGCCCGGCCGCAATCTCCGAGATGAACTGGACCGTCATCGGGATCGGAATGACTCCCATCCGGTTGTTGCGGTCGGCGAGGATTTCCCCCTCGACGAATGGCATCACCACGTACACGAGACCATCCTCGGTCTCACCCATCCGCACGATGTGGCACACGTTCGGGTGTGCGAGCCGGATACCGAGCGCCGCCTCGCGGCGCAGGCGCGCCATCGCGTTCTCGTCCTTCGAGAGATTGGGAGAGAGAATCTTGATCGCGTAACGCTCGTTGGTGGAGACGTCGTGCGCGAGATAGACGTACGACATCCCGCCCTCGCCGACCTTCTTCACGATCGCGTACCGCCCATCGAGCACCTGCCCCGCGAGGTTCGCGTGGCTGACCACCTTCTTCAGCGCGATCTCGGGTGTATTCTGGCGCGGCGACGTCTGGCGGGCGGCCGAGGGATCGAACGGCATCAGCCGTCCACCGTCCTTCGTGCAGAACTTGGCGTCGTCGCCGTACACCGTGCCACAGGCCGGGCAGCGAGTGCTCATGGTTTTCTCACGTGCATACCTTGTTCCGCCCGGCGGCCTTGGCACGGTACAGCGCCTCGTCCGCACGGGCAAAGAGATCGTCGACGCCCGCCACGTCCGGTGCCGGGTAGGTCGCCACGCCGATGCTCGCCGTGAGCCGCACGCCGCCATGCGCCGGCGTGAACAGCTCACTCTCCATCCGCTCGCGCGTGCGTTCCGCGAACTTCACCGCACCAATCTCGCTGGTCTCGGGCAGCACCACCACGAATTCCTCCCCGCCGTAACGCGCGACGAGATCGACGCTCCGGACGGATTCCTTCAGCAAGCCGGCCACCTCACGCAGTACGTCGTCACCGACGAGATGGCCCGACGTATCATTGATACCCTTGAAGTGGTCCAGGTCAACCATGAGCAGCGTTATCACCGAATCATAACGCTTGGCACGCTCCATCTCGGAACTGAGGCGCACCGTAAGGGCGCGGCGGTTCAGAACCTGTGTAAGCGGGTCCGTGTGCGCCAGCACCTCGAGGCGAGCGTTGTCAGCTTTGGTGGTCTCGATGACCTGCGCCCGATGGATCGCCGCGACCGCCGCCTTGATGACCGCGTCCGCGAACTCGACATCTTCGTTGGTCAGCGGCGGCTCGTCCGCCATCCGGCGCAGGAAGAAAACCCCGGCCTGTGCCGTGCCGAGCGAGAACGGGAGCGCAATCACCGACCGGACCGGCACGAAGGTGCCGTTCGCCTGCCATTCCTTCCGGATGTCGATGTACAGAGGATTACTCTGGACGTCCTCAACAAGCACCGGATGGCCGTGCTCCAGCGCGCTCCGGATTTCCGGATACCGGTCGAGGTGAATCTCGAAATTCCGCAGCGCGGGATTGTCGAACGCCGTCGCGACGATGCCCACCGTGTCGCCAGGCTTCGCGAGGATCACCGAGCAGCGCGAGAGACTCAGCGCCCGCGCCACGCGCCGGGAGAGAATGTGGTAGATCTCGTCGCTCGAGAGATCGCCCGTGACCTCGTGCAGGATGTCCACGACCTTCCGGCGGCTCTCGGCATCGTCGCGGGCGCGCTGCAGCTCTTCTTCAACAGAACGCAGGGCGAGATGCGCGTTCGTCAGTTCGCGGCGCATGCGGAGCTGCGCGTGCACGCGTGCGATCAGCTCGCGCGGCCGGAACGGTTTGCGGATGAAATCCGCTGCGCCAAGCCCGAACGTTTTTTCCGTCATCTCATCCGGCGACAGCGACGAAACCATGAGCACCGGTATGTCGCACCAGCGCGCGTCCGACTTGAGCTCCTGCAGCAGCTGCACGCCATCCGAGCCCGGCATGATCACGTCGAGAAGCAGCAGGTCCGGCGCCGTCCGGTGGAGCTCGGCAAACAGCGTGTCCCGCCCGGTCGCGGAGGACACGTCGAACCCTGAATCGCGCAGCACGCCCGAGAGCGACTCCAGCACGCTCGGATCGTCGTCCGCCACGAGGATGCGCGCCACCGTCATGCGGTCGTCCCAAGCAGCGCGAGCAATCCGTCCCACTCGATGTTGCCGCCGGACAGCACGCACACCGTGCGCGGTCCGGGCTTCACGACGCCTTCCAGCAGCGCCGCGACCGTGATCGCGCCGCTCGGCTCGGCGACCAGTTTGTGGCGCTCGAGCAGGAAGCGCATCGCCGCGGGAAGCGCGTCGTCTCCGACCGTGACGACGTCGTCGATAAACGCGTGATGGTGTGCGTAGTTGAGCGTGCCGATCCGCACCGCGAGCAGTCCGTCGGCGAGCCCGGCGGGATTCGCCGGGATCGTCACCGGTCCGCCGGCCTCGCGCGCGCGCGTCAGCTTCGGTGATCCCGCCGGCTCGACGCCGATCACGCGGGCCGCGGGCGCCGCACGCTTGACTGCCGCCGCAACTCCCGCACTCAATCCTCCGCCGCCCACGGGGACGAGGACGAGTTCCACGTCGGGCATGTCCTCCGCGACCTCGAGACCGATGGTCCCCTGACCCGCGATGATCGTCGGGTCGTCGAACGGAGGGACGAGCGTCGCCCCTTCACGCGCGCAGATCTCCATGGCCTTGGCCATGCGCTCGGCCGTCGTTGTCCCTTCGAGAATCACGCGCGCGCCGAGTCGTTCGGCGCCTTCACGTTTTGCGCGCGTCGCGGTCGTCGGCATGACGACGGTCGCGGGGACGCCGTAGAGGCGCGCCGCCAGTGCAACGGCCTGCCCGTGATTTCCCGACGACGGAGCGACGAGTCCTTTTGCGCGCCGTTCGGCGGGCAGCTGCGATACGAACCAGTACGCGCCGCGAAACTTGAACGCGCCGCCGCGCTGCAGCATCTCCGGCTTGAGATGCACTGGAAACCCGAACTTCGCCTCGAGTGCGTCCGACACGATCAGCGGCGTCCGCACGGCAACACCGCGCAGGGTCGCGGCCGCAGCGCGGAAATCGTCGAGCGAAACCAGCTTTGGTTCAGACGTCGGGGCGGGCTGAGTCATGCGGAGGGGGAGCTTGTGCGGCGGTCCATATCTTCTAATAAGAGCGCAAGCGATTTTTTGGCGCGTGGTAACGTACAGCCAGCGCCCACAGAGTGAAAGGAGATGTTATTTTCGCAAAGACAATGCACCGGGAGCGCCACCAGAATGCCGATCATTCTTCGCACCGCCGGACTGCTGATCCTCTCGAATCTCTTCATGACGTTCGCGTGGTACGCGCACCTCAGGAACCTGAGCACGCGCGCCTGGTACGTCGCGGCGTTCGCGAGCTGGGGGATCGCGCTGTTCGAATATATGCTGCAGGTGCCAGCGAACCGGATCGGCTACACGGCGATGTCGCTCGGGCAGCTGAAGATGCTGCAGGAAGTGATTTCCATCAGCGTGTTCGTGCCGTTTGCGATTCTCTACATGAAGCAGCCGCTCAAGCTCGATTATCTATGGGCAGGATTGTGCTTGATGGGTGCAGTGTACTTCATTTTTCGTCACGCGTGACTGCGATGCGGGACTGCAAGCTGATGCAGAATGCAGAAGAGGAATGCGGTCCCGGATCCGTTTCGGATTCCTCGTTTGCATTCTGCATCTGCTAGCAGTCCCGCATCGCACTAGCGCAGGATGGCGCCCCAGATCAGCGGCTGCGTTGCCATGGACTGCCCGCGATACTGCGGCCTGAACCCGTACAGCACCGCGTGCCCTTTCCCGACCGTCACATCGACCATCGCCGCCTTGCCGTTGAGCTTGGACCCGCCGAGCAGCCAGCCCGACAACAGCACGTTTCCGGTCGCGGGGTATGTCGCTACGGCCGTCGCGCGCGCGGGATCGGTGATGTCGAACGCGGGGCCGTTCTCGAACCAGACCGCGGGCACTGACGCCGTCATCGTCGCCGCGAGCGGACTGTCGCGCTTGATATCCACGGCGAGGATTGAACCTGGGGCATAGAAGTCGCTGCTGCGCACGCCCGCGAGCACATTCTTCACCGGAAGCTTGAGCGTCTCGATCGCGTAGTTGCTCGCCTGGTTGAAGGCGAGCAGCGTGCCGCCGTTCTCGACGAACGACGCAATCGCGGCGGCGCCCGCCGTGCCCAGCCCGCCTTGCAGCGAGTCCGGGTAAGTGTCGCGCACGCCGCGCGTCATCTGCGCGGGATTCTGGTCGGGCAGCACGATCACATCAAAGCGCGCGTTGAGATTGCCCGCGCGCACATCCTTGTCGACGATCGACGTGAACGGTACGCGGTTCACGTCGAACATCCAGCGCGTCCACCCTTCATCCATGGGCGCGTTGTAACTCCGGTAGATCCCCACGCGCTTTGCGCTGTGGTCACTGAGTCCGGCCACCGTGAACGTTGGCTCATCCATCGGCATGATTGGCGCTGCGCTCGCGACCGGGGCCGTGCCAAGCGCCGCGATATCAACGCCAAAGAGCAGCGGCAGCGTCTGCGCGGTGACGTCGTACGGCCTGATCGGCGGCCCGCCAGGATACTCGTGCAGGTTCGGATAGTTCTGGCGTTCCAGCAGCGAGTTCGCGTAGCCACCCATCGGCTGCGACGTGAGCACGACATACGAACCGGCGGGGTAGGTCGTGCCGTTCGCGGCGACCGGAGTCGTGCTCGACCGCACCTCGACCTGGCCATGCTGCAGCGTCCACACGAGCCGCTGCACGGCCTGCGGGTCACGCTGCGAGCGCGGAATCACGTATGCCGCCGGCACGCTGTCGTGCGTCCAGGGATGATCGGCCGCGATCGCGCGGTCGCCGAGCGCGGCGTAGCTCTCGAGCCACGCACGGCGGTCGCGCGCGGCCTGGTTGAGCAGCGCCCACGACGCGCTCACCTGATAGTCCACGATGTCGCCGTACGTCCAGTGCCCGCCCGGCCAGAGCGCCGGGAAATTCCAGCTCACCGTCTTCGCTTCGTAGCCGCGGGCCGCGCCAAGCGAACTGAACGGAATGTCGATTGGCGTCGCCAGCTGTACGCTCGCCGTCTCAGTCAGAATCCGCACGCCGCGGTGGTACAGCGAATACTGACGCGCGGGCGACCATTGGTCGTACGCCGCGTTGTACGCGACACCGGTCTTGCCCTCGGCGATCATCCGCCAGCCGATCGCCATGCCCATCGAGTTCGTTCCCGCGGTGAGGATCGGATCGATGTTCGGGTCGAGCGGGTCCATATACGGCGGAATGAAAATCCGCCCCGCGTTCGAGCCCTGCTGATGGATGTCGTTGACGATCTCCGGGTCCCACGGTGTGTAAAGCGAATCCACCGTGTAGCGCGTCTCCGGCTGCGTGAACGCGTACCAGTCGCGGTTGTCGTCATGACCGACGTAGTGATTGTAGATCACGGGCGGCGCCGTGCCCTCGGCTTTCGTTCCAAGCGTGGAGCGGTACCAGTCGCCGACGATGTCCACGCCGTCCGGATTCTGCGACGGCACGAGAATGATGATCGTGTTCGCGAGAATGGCCCGCGCTTCGGGCGTGTCGGCGCGCGCGAGCCGGTCGGTGAGCACGAGCGGCGTGGTGTAGCCGCCCGGTTCGGTCGAGTGGATGGCGGACGTGATCAGGATGATGTTCTTCCCTGCGGCGAGCAGCGACTCGAGCTCACCTTTTCCGCGCAGCAGTGGGTTCATGAGCTTGCGCTGGATCATCTGATAGCGGTCCAGATGTTTCAGCGTCGCTGAATCGGAAATGAACACGGCGAGAAACGGCCGGCCAAGCGACGTCTTGCCGAGCACATGGACCTGCACGCGCGGGCTCGTTTTCTCGACCGCCTGGAAGTAGGTGGTGATCTGCTTCCAGGTCGGCAGATGACGGTCGGCGCCGGGCGCGTAGCCGAGGATCGAAGCCGGCGTGGGGACGGGCGGTTTCTGCGCGGCGAGCGGGGCGGCCAGGAGGCCCGCGGCGAGGGCGAATGGGCGGAGGTTGGGCATTCTGATAATGTACTCTTCATTGAGATTGGACGAGTTCTCAGTACTGATCATCAAGGTGTGAGTAGGCAGGCAACAGTAGCCAGGCAAGAGAGACGGACCATGAGTAGTCAGGTGACTGACAACCCGTGGTCCGTTTTTCATGCCTGGCTACTGTTGCCTGCCTACTCACACCTTGCAGTTCAAGCCTGTTGCAGTTGCTGCTGCAGTTGCTGCCTACTCCTCACTCAACTCCAGTTGTGCATCCGGCGCCGAATCATCCCCGCCATCATCCGCGCCGTCCTCGCCGCCGGCTTCGTCCGGCACTACCCGCGCGACTGCGGTGATGAGATCGCCCATCTCCAGATTCATCAGCTTCACGCCCTGCGTATTGCGCCCGGCGACGCGGACATCCTTGACTGGGGAGCGAATGATCTGCCCGCCGCGTGTGATCAGCATGATCTCGTCTTCGGGCAGCACTTCGAGCAGCGCGACGACATCGCCGGTCTTCTCGGTGCGATTCACGGTCTTGATGCCCTTGCCGCCGCGCTTCTGCACGCGGTACTCGTCAATCTGCGAGCATTTGCCGAGGGCCTTTTCGGTCACGACCATCAGCGTCGCCTCGCGCTTGATGACGACCATCCCGATCACGGCATCGTCGTCGGCGAGCTCGATTCCCTTCACGCCGGTCGTGTCGCGCCCCATCGGCCGCGCATCCTGCTCGTGGAACCGGACCGACAGTCCGTGCCGCGACGCGATGACGATGTCGTTCGTGCCGCTCGTCACCTGCACGTTGATCAGCGCATCACCGTCCTCGATCTTGATGCCCTTCACGCCGGTCACGCGCACGTTCGAGTACTCCGAAAGCGCGGTTTTCTTCACCGTGCCGTTGCGCGTGCAGAACAGCAGAAATTCATCGTCCGTGAACTTTTTCACGGGCACCATCGCCGCGATCGTCGTATCGGGCGACACATTGATCAGGTTCACGATCGGTTTGCCCTTGGTCGCGCGCCCGAGCAGCGGAACCTCGTGCACCTTCAGCCAGAAGCAGCGCCCGTCCTGCGTGAACACGAGGATGTAGTCGTGCGTCGAGGCCACGAACAGGTGCTCGATGAAATCCTCGGCCTTGAGGTCCGATCCCTGCAGGCCCTTGCCGCCGCGCCGCTGCTTGCGATAGGTCGTGATCGAGGTGCGCTTGATGTACCCCGAGTGCGAGATGGTGACGACCATCTCCTCGTCGGCAATGAGATCTTCGACGGTGAACTCGCCTTCGTCCGCGGTGATCGTCGTGCGGCGGTCGTCGCCGTACGTGTCGACGACGGCCGCGAGCTCCTCTTTCATGATCTTCATCCGCTTCGGCTTCGAGGCGAGGATGGAGTTCAGTTCCTTGATCAGCGCCTGCACTTCCTTGAGCTCTTCCTCGAGCTTCTCGATTTCCAGGCCGGTGAGCCTGGCGAGGCGCATGTTGAGGATCGCCTCTGCCTGTTTTTCCGACAGCTTGAAGCGCTTCTGCAGCTCGGTGCTCGCCGTCTCGGTGTCCGCTGAACCACGGATGACCTTGATGACCGCGTCGATATTGTCGACGGCGATCTTGAGCCCCTCGAGGATGTGCTCGCGCTCCTTCGCCTTGCCGAGGTCGAACTCCGTGCGACGGACGATCACCTCATGCCGGTGCGCAACGAAGTGCTCGAGCACTTCGCGCATCGGCATGATCTTCGGCACGAGCCGCTTGGTGATTGGATCCGGCACGAGCGCGAGCATGATCACGCCGAACGTGCTCTGCATGGTGGTGTGCTTGTACAGCTGGTTCAGCACCACGCGCGGAATGGCGTCGCGCTTCAGCTCGATCACCACCCGCATGCCGTCGCGGTCCGATTCGTCGCGAAGATCGCTGATCCCCTCGAGCTTCTTGTCGCGCACCAGCTCCGCGATCTGCTCGACGAGCCGCGCCTTGTTCACCTGATAGGGCAGCTCGCTGACGACGATCTGCGACTTGTTGCCCTTCTCGTTCTCTTCGATCGCGGCGCGCGCGCGCATCACGATCTTGCCGCGGCCGGTCTCGATGTAGTCCTTGATTCCCGCCTTGCCGTAGATGTACGCGCCGGTCGGGAAATCGGGGCCGCTGACGTGCCCGCGGATCGCATCGACCGAGAGCGACGGATCGTCGATCAGCGCCGTCACGGCCGCGGCCACCTCGCGCAGGTTGTGCGGCGGGATGTTCGTCGCCATGCCGACCGCGATGCCGCTTGACCCGTTGATCAGGAGGTTCGGCACGCCGCTCGGCAACACGGTCGGTTCTGTGAGCCGGTCGTCGAAGTTCGGCGCGAAGTCGACGGTGTTCTTGTCGATATCGCCGAGCATCTCGACGGCGATGCGCGTGAGGCGGCACTCAGTGTACCGATACGCGGCCGCGGGATCGCCGTCGACCGAACCGAAGTTGCCCTGGCCGTCCACCAGCGGGTAGCGCAGCGAGAAATCCTGCACCATGCGGACCAGCGCGTCGTAGACGCTCTGGTCGCCGTGCGGATGGTAGCGGCCGAGCACGTCGCCGACCACAGTAGCGGACTTCTTGTACGCGCGCGTCGGGATGAGCCCGGCTTCGTTCATCGCGAACAGCACGCGCCGGTGCACCGGCTTGAGCCCATCGCGCACATCGGGGAGCGCGCGACTGACGATCACGCTCATCGAGTAGTTGATGAACGATTCCTTGATCTCGTCGTCGATCAGACGCGGGAGGATCCGTTCGCGGTTGTTCGGAGCGGTCATCGGGGGCGGATTATTGGGATGCTGGCCGCGAAATCTGCACGGTGAAAGTTACCGTGCGTACCCTCGATTTTCAACGATTTTTCGCTCGAAAAACAGGGCGAAAAAGAGGCGCGCTCACCGCCTCGTCGCGGGGTCGTTTGCACGCACGGTCACCGGCGTGTGAATCGGCGCGCGCGGCGTGACGCGTTCGTAATCGTCCAGCCCCTCTGCCGTCTGCTCCTCCTCCACTTCCTTGTCGATCGCGTCGCGCTCCGCGCGGTAACGCTCGTACCACGCCCGCGTGATCTCGCCGGCGAGTTCGCGATTCCCAAGGCCGAATGACAGCGCGAGCGCCAGCGCGATCGCGCCAAAAATGATCGCGAACGCCGTCGACACAATGTCCGTCGCCACGCCGAGCTGCTGCAGCGACATGAACACCGCGAGGATGATCACGCCGCCCTTGCCCGCCCGCGCGAGCGTCGGGCCGCCGTGCAGCGAGCCGGTGCCCGCGAGGATCAGGCCTCCGACCACGTCGCCGAGCACAATGCCCAGGATCACGATCACAATCGCCGCCACGACGCTCGGGACGTAACTCACCAGCTCCGAAAACACCTGCGCCAGCGAATCGAGCCCCAGCGCATTTGCCGCGACCAGCATGACGCTGAACATCACGAGCCAGAACAGCAGGCTCGCCAGGACGCGCGTGGGATTGAAGTGCGCGCCCGGCCGGTCCACCGCCTGCATCACGCCACCCTTTCTCAGCACGTCGTTCAGGTGCACGCGCTTGAGCGCACGCAGGGCGCCCTTCTGTACGGCCTTCGCGAGGAGATAGCCCGCGATGAGAACGGCGGCAGCGCCCAAAAACCCCGGGACGAAATCCCAGAGTTGCGAAAGACTGGCTTGGAGACGATCGGTGAAGTTCACGGAAATCGGAGTGCTTGAGTGCCTTCAATCTAACAGCTTTTCGGCCCGCTACGGAGTGCGTTCCGTATCCACGAGTCGGCGCGCTGCGGAGCGCGGAAGAGGAGTGCGGGAGGAGGAACTCGAACGGAGTCGCGCCCGTTCTCGTACCCGCCTCAACTCGTCGCTCTCACTCCGCCCCGCAGCCCGATTCCATTTCCGCACTCCGCGCGGGGTTGAGTCCCGCATCCCGAGTTCCACCTCCGCACTCCGCGCCGTCGCGAAATCTCCTCGCTCACCCCTCTCTCTTCGCCGCCGTCAGTTTCGAGTCCCGCGCTTCACATCGAACAGCGCGCTGCGCCGGCACTTCGGGCAGATCAGCCACTCCCGCTTGCGCGCGTAGCCGAGGCCGAAGCTCCCGCCGCCGATCGCCCGGGCGGTCATCACGACGGTGCAGCGCGGACAGATTACCGGCTCGCCTCGCGCAAAGCATTCCCGCATCCGCGCCTGCTCCGCCGCGTCGAACTGCGCCTGCTCCGTCATGGGATGGAAAGTACCACCTTTCCGAACTGCACCCGCTCCGAGAGTCTCTCGAACGCGCGCCGACCTTCGGCCAGCGGAAAAACGGCGTCCACCGGCGGCACCAGCCGGCCTGCCGCCAGTTCGGCGACGATCGCGTCGAACTCCGCGTCGTTCCCCATGGTGGAGCCCATGAGCGTCCACTGGTTCCAGAACATCCGCCGCAGGTCGGTCTCTACGACCGGCCCCGACGTGGCCCCGCACGACACGAGCCGGCCTCGCTTTCCCAGCGCGCCCAGCGACTGTGACCAGGTCGCAGCGCCGACGCTGTCGACAACGACATCCACACCGCGCTTGCCCGTCCGCGCCCGCACCTCGCGCGCGACGTCCACCGTGCGGTAGTTGAGCGTTTCGTCGGCGCCGAGCGCGGCCGCCTTCGCCAGCTTTTCGTCGCTGCCCGACGTCACCCACACGCGCGCGCCGCGCAACTTGGCGACCTGCAGCGCCGCCAGCGCGACGCCGCCGCCGATTCCCTGGATCAGCACGTTGTCGCCGGCCTGGACATGCGCACGCGTCACAACCATGCGCCACGCGGTGAGCGTCGCGAGCGTGAATCCAGCCGCGACCTCGTCCGGGACACCGGGCGGCACTCGCCGAACGTTGAACGCGGGCACCACTACCTGCTCGGCGAACGTCCCCGGCCGATGCTCGCCGAGCAGCGCGAACTTCACGCAGAGCGACTGCTCGCCGGCCGCGCAATACGCGCAGGTCCGGTCGGAAATCCCCGGATTGATAAGCACGCGGTCACCCGCGACGACGTTCTTCACGCCGCTCCCGACGGACTCGACGACCCCCGTGCCGTCGCCGCCGAGCACCCAGGGCGGGACGATCGTCACACCGGGCAAGCCGCCGACCACGAACAGGTCGAGACGGTTGAGCGCGGCCGCGGAAATGCGCACCCGCACATCGTCAGGCGTGAGCAGCGGCGGGGGCGGCACGTCATCGCGGTAGACGACCTCCTCAAGGCCGCCGTGCGCAGAGATCGTAAGCGCTTTCACCGCGAATCCCGCCGCTCCGACGGGCGCGCGCCCTGCGGATTATATTTGGCCATGCTCTCGATAAAGGTTCCGCCGCTCGGCGAGTCGATCACCGAAGCCACGGTTTCACGCTGGCTCAAGAACGAAGGCGACACCGTCGCCGCGGGTGAAACACTCGTCGAACTCGAGACAGATAAGATTACGGTCGAAGTGCCCGCGCTCAAAGCCGGGGTGCTGGTCAAGCATGGCCGTGCGGAAGGGGATGTCGTGCGGGTGGACGATGTGATCGGCGAGTTGGACGAGACGGCGAGGACCGAAGACCGAGGACCGAAGACCGAAGACCGAGGACCGAAGACCGAAGACCGAGGACCGAAGACCGAAGACCGAGGACCGAAGACCGAGGCCGCTCCAGCGGCTCGCGCGATGCCGGCGGCGGCGCGTCTTGCCGCCGAGTCGGGCCTCGCCATTGCGAGTGTCGCCGGCACCGCCCGCGGCGGTGTGATCAGCAAGCCGGATGTTTTGGCAGCGATGAAGGCGCCAGCGGCCGCGCCCCCTCCAACGCCCCCATCGGTCTTCGGTCTTCGGTCTTCGGTCAGCAGTTCCCCGAGAGAGGTCCGCGAGAAGCTCTCCACGCGCCGCAAGCGCATCGCGGAGAACCTGCTGCAGGCGCAGCACAGCACCGCCCACCTCACCACCTTCAACGAAATCGACATGAGCGCGATCATCGCGCTCCGCGAGCGGATGAAGGAAAAGGTGGAGAAAGAGCACGGCGTGAAGCTCAGCTTCATGCCCTTCTTCGCGAAGGCCGCGATCATGGCGCTGAAGACCTACCCGGTCGTGAATGCGCAGATCGACGGCGACTCGCTCGTCTACAAGAACTACGTGAATCTCGGCATCGCCGTCGCGAGCGACGCGGGCCTGGTCGTACCGAACGTCAAGGACGCCGACTCGCTCGGAATCCTTGGCCTGTCGCAGGCGATCGTCGCGATCGCAAAACGCGCGCGCGACGGCAAGCTCACGATGGACGACCTCACCGCCGGCACGTTCACGATCACGAACGGCGGCGTATTCGGCTCGCTCATCTCGACGCCGATCATCAACTATCCGCAGAGCGGAATCCTCGGCCTGCACAAAACGCAGGACCGTCCGGTCGCCGTGAACGGACAGGTCGTGATCAGGCCAATGATGTATGTCGCGCTGAGCTACGATCACCGGGTCATCGATGGCCAGCAGGCCGTGCTCTATCTCGTGAGAGTGAAAGAGCTGATGGAAGATCCGGCTTCGATGCTGATCGACTGAACGGCCGAGCTGTCTGATGCAAGAAAGACAGATGATAGACAACAGAGTCTTTCATCTTGCGTCTGGCGGTCTTGCATCAGACAGCTTGTCGTTTCGCATCAGTGGATTTCATCCTCCGAATCAAGCCGACCAGCATCTTCCTGATTTCGACCAGCTCCGCTTGGTGAGCGGTGAACTGCGCGCGGTCGATCAGCGCCGTGTCCGCGGCAAATTCGAGATGGTATTCGAGCTCAGTCGCCGACGCGAGCGCGATCTGGAGGAATCGGGCAAAGTCGAGATCCGTCGGCCGATTGCTTCCGTCGGCAATATTCGAGGGAATCGATAGCGCTGCCCGGCGCATCTGGTTGATCAAGTCGGCGTTGTAACGCCGCGCCATCCGTCCGGTCAGGCGATGAATCGCGACCGCGACGGAGTGTGCTTTCTTCCATACCAACAGGCGATGATAGTCGTGCATCCCGGAGAAATTGTCACGCCGGGCCAGGCGGTGCGACATCGTGAGAATGCCGAGCGGATCAGTTCGTTGCGATCGAGCGGATAGCTCGCGGTTTTGGACCTGCAGATCGGTCAGATGCAAGATTAACAGATGATAGACAGCAGATCTGTTCATCTTTCATCTGACAGTCTTGCATCAGAGAGCTTGTGGTTTTGGAACCGCCGAGCGATCGGATGCAAGGCCAGCAGATGATAGACAGCAGATCTGTTCATCTTTCATCTGGCCGTCTTGCATCAGGGAGCTCGTGGTTTTGGAACAGCCAAGCCGTCTGATGCAAGACTAACATGATGATAGACAACAGCCGCTCCTGCTAGATTTCTCGGATGACCTCCCCCCTCACTCCCGACGTCCTTATCATCGGCGGCGGACCGGGCGGCTACGTTGCCGCCATCCGCTCCGCCCAGCTCGGCTTTTCCACCGTCTGCGTCGAGGGCGACAAGACGCTCGGCGGAACATGCGTGAACGTGGGCTGCATCCCGTCGAAGGCGCTGCTGCAGTCATCCGAACATCTCGAGTTCGCCCGGCTGCACGCTGAGGAGCACGGTTTCTCAGTCGGAGGCGTGACGCTGAACCTCGCGCAGATGATGAAGCGCAAGGACGACGTCGTCGGCGCGAATACACGCGGCGTCGAGTTCCTCTTCAAGAAGAACAAGATCACCTGGGCGAAAGGCTGGGGATCGCTCGAAGCCGGGAACGCCGTGCACGTCACCGCCGGCGACGGCAGCTCGACGATCTACAAGCCAAAGCACGTCATCATCGCGACCGGATCGGTCCCGACCGAACTCCCGTTCCTCAAGTTCGACGAGGAGCGGATCCTCTCGAACGTCGGCGCGCTGAAAATCCCGGAGGTCCCCAGGCATCTGATCGTCATCGGCGGCGGCGTGATCGGACTCGAGCTTGGCTCCGTCTGGCGGCGACTCGGCGCGAAGGTCACCGTGATCGAGTACGCGCCGACGATCCTTCCCGGCAACGACGAAGAGATCGTCAAGGAAGCCGACAAGATTTTCCGCAAGCAGGGCCTCGAGATTCACACCAGCGCGAAAGTCACCGGCGGCACGCGCGACGGCAACCGCGTCACCGTGAACGTCGAAGAGAACGGCGCGCAACAGTCGTACGAGGGCGACTACGTCCTCGTCTCGATCGGCCGCAAGCCGGCGATGGCCGGGATCAACGCGGCGGCGCTTGGCCTCGCGCTCGGTTCACGCGGTGAGATCAAGGTCAACGACGAAATGCGCACCAATCTCCCGAACGTCTTCGCGATCGGCGACGTGACGGGCGGAGAGCTCCTCGCGCACAAGGCGGAGGAAGAAGGGGTGATCGCCGTCGAGGTGATCGCGAAGAAGCCGGTGCACATGCACTACCACAACATGCCGGCCATCGTCTACACCTGGCCCGAGATCGCCACGGCGGGACTTGCCGAGCACGAGGTGAAGGCGAGCGGCCGCGCATACAAGGTCGGCAAATTCCCCTTCTCCGCCAACGGACGTGCGCGCACTATGGCGGAGACGAGCGGGTTCGTGAAGTTCGTGTGCGACGCGCAGACGGACGAGATTCTCGGCTGTCACATCATCGGCGCGAACGCGAGCGACTTGCTGCCGGAGGTGGTGCTCGCGATGGAGTTCAGGGGGACGAGCGAGGATATCGGGATGACGGTGCACTCGCATCCGACGTTGAGCGAGGCGGTGAAGGAAGCGGGGCTGGCTGTGGCGGGGCACGCCATCCACATCTAGGGGCGTACCAGTATCGAACTTCAAGGTGTGAGTCATTAGGCGCCAGTGTTCAGGCCTGAGAGACACAAAGCACGTTTCTCAGACCTGAATACTGGCGCCTAATGACTCACACCTTGAAGTTCAGTACTCTTCTTGTAGTCAAACCTTGAGGTACCTCTCCCTGATGATAGAGAGATGATGTCTCTCGTGCCCCGCCGCGATGTACGCCAGCGCGCGGGCCGAGATCGTGTGGCCGCTCGCTGTTCCCTTGCGAACCCACGCTTCAGCCGGCAGCCCGTCAATCAGCGCGAGCGTGGACGCGCGCACCGCGGCAAACTCCATGATCAGGCTCGACAGCGCACGCGCGTTCGCGCACGAGTGCGGAACCCAGGCGTCCTGTTCAAATCCCGCAAGCGGCGTCGCGTCGCCGCGCGCGATGCGAACCATGCGGTAGCCGAAGACGCGCTCGGCGTCCGCCATGTGGAGCACCACTTCCTTGAGCGTCCACTTCCCCGCGCCGTAGGCCTGCTCCGCCTTCGCGTCTGAGACGCCCGAGAGCAGCGCGACCGTTTCGGAAAGCTGCGCGCGCAGGTGGTCGCGCACATCTCCCTCCGGGACCAGCGAGATGTACGGGTTGTAGTACTCGAAAAACTCGTCGGACGCGGGGCGACTGAGCATGGAAGGACCTCAACAAGCAGGGTGTCGGTGGCGTATCTTGTCACGATACTTTCACCCTCAACAGCCAGGACCGCCAGTGGCCCATTCACGCCGCGAATTCCTGAAGACCAGCGCCGCCGCCGCCGCAACAACGGCAATCGGCGCCTCGGTCCTCTCCGGTGGCGATATACTCGCCGCCAGCAGACCCCGACCGACGCCCGGCGACCCCGCGACCCGTGAGCTCATGCAGGTTGCGCTCGACGTCGCCAAGAGCTCCGGCGCGTCGTACTGCGATGTTCGCGTCTCGGCACGCCGCCAGCAGAACGTGAACACGCGCGACAAGATCGTGCAGGGCGTGAGCGACAACGACACCTACGGGATCGGCGTCCGCACGCTCGTCGACGGCGCGTGGGGCTTTGCCGCCACCAGCACGCTCACCAAGGACGCCGTCGCCTCGATCACCAAGGCCGCGATCGTCCAGTCCAAGGCCAACCGCGCGAGCCAGCTCCATCCGGTGGTGCTTGCCGCAACGCCCGGCAATCAGGTCGGCGAATGGAAGAGCCCCATTGCGACCGATCCCTTCACCGTGCCGATCGTCGACAAGGTCGCGCTGCTCCTTGCCGCCAACGCCGAGGCCGCGAAGGTCAAGCAGGTCCGCAACGTCACCTCGAGCATGTTTTTCCTGCGCGAGGAAAAGACGCTGATGACGAGCGACGGCTCCTACGTCGTGCAGACGATCTATCGCACGCAGCCGTCGATGACCGTGACGGCCGTCTCCGCGGACCGCACCGACTTCCAGTCACGCGCGTCCAACGACATCGCGCCGATGGGGCTCGGGTACGAGCACGTCCTCAATGCGAAGCTCGGTGAGAACGCCGCCCGGTGGGCAAGCGACGCGGTCGAGAAACTCTCGGCCAAGCCGGTCGAGCCGGGGCGCTACGATCTCCTGCTCCACCCGTCGAATCTCTGGCTCACCTTGCATGAAACCGTCGCGCATCCCACGGAGCTCGACCGTGCCATGGGATACGAGGCGAACTATGCAGGTACGAGTTTCGTCGCGCCACCGGAGAAGGTGCTCGGCAAGCTCAAGTTCGGATCGAGCGTCATGAACGTTCAGGGTGATCGCGAGCAGCCGGGTTCGCTCGCTGCAATCGGCTGGGACGACGAAGCCGTGAAGCCGATCCGTTTTGATATCATCAAGGACGGCATCTTCGTCGACTACCAGACCACGCGCGAGCAGGCGACGATGCTCGAGTGGTACTACAAGAAAGTCGGCAAGCCGGTGCGGTCGTACGGGTGCTCATACGCGCAGAGCTGGGCCGACGTCCAGTTTCAGCGCATGCCGAACGTCTCGCTCCTCCCGGGCAAGAACGACTACGTATGGGAGGACATGGTCTCGCAGATGGACAAGGGCATTGCGATCATCGGCGACGGCTCGTTCTCGATCGACCAGCAGCGCTACAACGGGCAGTTCGCCGGCCAGTGCTTCTACGAGATCAAGGGCGGCAAGATCACCGGCATGCTCAAGGACGTCGCGTACCAGTTCCGCACCCCGGAGTTCTGGGGCTCGATGAACCACATCGCGGGGCCGCGCTCGTACCACCTCGGCGGCGCGTTCGGCGACGCCAAGGGACAGCCGGGCCAGTCCAACGCGATCAGTCACGGATGCGTGCCCGCGCGATTCGATCAGGTCAACATCATCAACACCGGGAGGAGAGCGTGAGCTCGTACACCGCACCAAAATCGCTGCTCACTCCAGCGGGGATTCTCACCCGCGCCGAGGCGGAAGAGATCACGAAGCGCGCGCTGTCGGTATCGACCGCGCCCGAGACCCGTGTGTCGATCAACAGCGCCGCGCGCGCCGACACCAGGTTCGCCGTGAACCAGGTGACGACGTCGGGCGAGAATCACGATACGTCGGTGACGATCACCGCGTTCGTCGACAACCGGTCGTCGAGCGTGACCACCAACCGTCTCGACGAAGCGTCGCTCGCCGCGGCCGCGAAGCAGGCGTATGAGATTGCCCAGCTCGTGCCGCCGAACCCGGAGCGGATGCCCGAGCTCGGCCCACAGGTCTATCCCCCGGCAAAGGATCGCGAGATCTCACTGCCGAACCCGCTCGAGCGTGCGCTCGCCGCGAAGAAAGTGACCGAGATGGCGCAGAAGGCCGGATTCGTGTCGACCGGCTTCATCGAGTGCCGCGTGGGAGCAACCGCGCTCGCGAATTCGAAGGGCCTGTTCGCGTACGATTCCAGCTCGAGCGTGACGATGACGGCCACGGTGCGCACGCCCGACGGCACCGGGTCGGGATGGGCCTGCAGCGATGGCGACAGCTTCGGCCAGATCGATGCGGAGCACGTGGCGGTCACTGCCGTCGACAAGGCGAGAACGTCGCGCAACCCGGTCGCCGTTGAGCCGGGCCGCTACGTGACGATTCTCGAGAATACCGCGGTCGGCAACCTCGTGCAGCTGATCGCAGGCGCAATGCAGGCGCGGTCGGCCGACGAGGGGCGGTCGTTCTTTTCCAAGCCCGGCGGCGGAAACAAGACCGGGATGAAGGTCGTCGATGAGCGCGTGACGCTGGTATCGGATCCGGCCGACTCGTCCCGTTCTGCGGGCGGGTACGATGCCGACGGCATGCCGGTGGAGAAGGTGGTGTGGATCGAAAACGGCATCGTGAAGAACCTGAACTACGACCGTTTCTGGGCACAGAAGATGGGAAAAGAGCCGACGCACTCGGGCGGCGGCGGAGGCCGCGGCGGGTTTGGCGGCGGCGGCACGCTGCGCATGATGGGCGGCACGTCGTCGATATCCGACATGATCAAGAGCACCGAGCGCGGCATTCTCGTAACACGGTTCTGGTACATCCGCACGGTGGATCCGCGGACGATTCTGAACACCGGCTTGACGCGCGACGGAACGTATCTGATCGAGAACGGCAAGATCTCGCATCCGGTGAAGAATTTCCGGTTCAACGAGTCGCCGATCTTCTTCCTGAACAATCTCGAGATGCTCGGCCCGTCGATCCGGATCAATGCGTCGGAGGCTCTCGGCGCGGGCGGATCGACGATCATGCCCGCAATCAAGGTGAGGGAGTTCACCTTCAGTTCGCTGAGCGATGCAGTGTAGTTTGTCCGGTCTCTTTCGTCTGACAGTCTTGCATCACAGAGCTTTTCGCAACTCAAACGCATAGCTGTCTGATGCAAGACCGCCAGATCCAAGATGACAGAATCTGTTGTCTATCCTCTGTCAGTCTTGCTTCTGACCGCTCGGCGGTTCCAAGAACTCCAAGCTGTCTGATGCAAGACCGCCAGATCCAAGATGACAGAATCTGTTGTCTATCCTCTGTTAGTCTTGCATCTGATCGCTCGGCGGTCAGTGCACCACGCTCGCGAGCGGCGCAAATGACGTGTCGAACACGATCCAGCCTTGCCACTCGCTCATCGGTTTCTGCGACGCCCCGACGTACCGCATCGAGCCGTAGCGAATCAGCGAAATCGACGCGAGCTCACCGGTATCTGCGCCGACCTCCGCGCGCCGCAGGCTCTCCGCGGCCCGGCGGCACGCCACGCTGTCGGCGACGAACGCGACCGCCGACGGATCGATCGGCATCAGCCGCAGCTCGCCACGAAAGGTCGTGTCGCGCGGCGACGTTGCCGTCGCCATCGACTTGAGCCACACCACCTGCGCCTTGGCCGTGCCATCGAAGTCGTAGCACCACGTACCCGGCGTCAGCTTCGCCGCGGCCACCGCGCTGCGCACGCGCGTGCCGCCCAGCAGAGCCACGCACGATGCGATACCCAAAACTACGCCGATGCGTCGCACATTCCCTCCGTCGCTGTGTTGGCGTTGGACTCCGCCGACGCGTCTGTTACACGTCCGGAACCTTGTGCGTTCCGTACGCGGCGTGAAATCGGACTGCATCATAAAGGCGCGAAGTGTTGCGCCGGCGCAGCACCGATGACCTGCGCGCTGTTCGCCAATCGGGAGCGCAGGATGCAAAAGAGGCGGCCCAATTGGGCCGCCTCGATCACATCCGCACGCTGGCGGTTCAGTCCTTCTTGATTGCCCTCATGATTTCTCCGGCGAGCGGCGAGGGCGTCTTCATCCGCCGACGCTTCCCCGTCTCTTTCTCCACCCGGCGCCAGAACTCGTACTCTTTTTCCGCGGCGTGCAGCGCCGACTCATTCACGTTCTCACCGTCGAGCCACGCATGAATCGCGTCAGCCGTATGTGCCGGCGGCATCTCGCGGTCCGCGGCGCTGGACTCCACTTCGGGAGTCTTGCGCGGCGCAGACAGCTCTTTGTGTGTTTCGTCGCGCGGGTCGAGGTTGTCCGTCACAAATATCGCTCCTCCAGCAGTTTCTGCAGTGCCTCGCGTGCGCGATGAACGCGCATCTTCAGGGCACCGACTGATGTTTCGAGCAGCTCGGCCATCTCTTCGTACGACCGTCCTTCGACGTGCTTCATCACGAACGCTTCTCTCAGCGACGGCGGGAGCGTTTCCAGGGCTTCGTCCAGATCCCCGCGCAGCTCCCCCCGGTCCAGTTCTTCTTCGGGCGTCTCATATCCAGACGGCTGATCGTCCTCTTCGTAACTGAGATGCGTGCGACGGATGTTCTTCAGCCAGTCCTTGCATCCGTTCGCGACGATCCTGAACACCCACGCATCGAACCGGCCGCGCACCTCGCCGAGGTGCTGATACGCCTTGATGAACGAATTCTGGAGGATATCGGCAGCATCGTCGGGACTCCCCGTCATGCCGACCGCGTGCCGGTACAGCGGGTCGCTGTAGCGGCCGATCAACGTGGCGAAAGACTCCCGATCACCCGCGAGAACCCGGTCGATGATCGCCTGGTCCGCGTCGATCTGGTCTTCCTGCGGTGGCTCTGCCTGCGTGATCTTCACGACGCTAGTGTAACCTCTCACGCGCGTCGCGAACAGACCTTGCCGTCGCCGGAAACCCAGAGGAGCCGGTGTCCCTACGCAGGTAAGACGACGCGCGGAATCCGCCGTAACGTCGTGGCGCGGTTGGCGTTCCTTCGGGTGCTACGGGCACAGTTTTGGTGCAGTGGTGCCGATTGGTGACGGGGTGCCAATCGCGATGTTGAACCCGTATTTCGCGTCGATCGCGCTGGCCACCACCGATGCAATCGCGGCCTGGCCCTGCGCGCTGGGAAAGATGCCGTCGAGCGACACAAACGAGCCGTATGGGTAGAGGCAGGTCAGCTGGTCCGCCGCCGCGTACGGCGCACGCGCCGACACGGGCGGTGGATACACGCCGGTGAGATCCGCAAACGCCCATCCATTCTGCTGCGCGAGTTGCCCAATCTGCGCGTTCATGGCGTCGACCACGGCGTCGAGCGTCGTGATGTCCGCGGGCGTGACGACGCCGTCCGCCGTCCCGGGCACGTCGGCGCACGACAGCCCCTGCATTGTGCCGGTCGCCGCGAACTGCGCGGCGAGCGTCGGCACGAGGGTGCCGGTGAACACGAAGTTCGGACTCGCCGCGCAGTTCGCGTTCACCGTGATCCCGAACGACGCGAGTTCGGTGCTGTCGCCGGCCAGCTCCGCCGCCGGCCGCAGCGCGTACAGCGCGCTCACCTTCGGCACGGAGAGGAGCACGACTTTCGCGTTCGTCAGCGCCACGCTGTCGGCGATCGCCGCGAACACCGGCGCGAAGATCTCCGCCGGCACGTACGTGTACGGCGCGGACTGGTCGTACGATGTCGCCGCGACAAGCAGGCCGCTGGTCGCAGCCCCGAGCACCTCGCTCAGGCCGAACTCCACCGAGACGAACGTCGGAGCGCTCACGCGCATCGCGGTGACCTGCGACTGCGTCGACCCGAGCACCAGCGGATACCGCCCGCGATCGCCGGCGCTGAACCCGGTCAGCGCGTTGATCACGGTCCTGGGCGTCAGGTTGATCGCTGTCCATGCGGAGGCGCCGGCAAGCGCCAGGTTGCTCGTCGGCGGCGTGGTCGTATCGCTCGCGCCCGCACAGGTCGAGTCGGACGCACTGATGCTCGTGCCGGCGAGGTCCACGGCAAAGCTCAGCGGCGCGACGAGCGGCGGCTGACACCCCGGGGTGCGCAGGAGTGGCAGCCGGAACGCGGTGACTTCACTCGTGACGGTATCCAGGACCACGAACTTCGTTGCGGGCGCCGCGGCATGGGCCAGCAGTGCGGGCCATGCCTGCAGCTGCGACTCGTAGATCACGCCTCCCGACTGGACTCCCATCGAAAGGCCGGTGCCGATCGCCATGTACCTGCCGAACGCACTCGCGCCGCGCGGACCGTCGACGTGCGAATCGCTCCCTTCGCACCCGCCGAGGACGGCGAGGCACGCGGCGGCGGCCACGACCGCCCTGCGAAATCGAGAGTACGAACGCATGCGCAAAATTAACCGATGTCGCTCACGCCCGCGCGAACGCGCCCCAGCCGTGTTCGCGCACGAGCGCGCCATGTTCATTGAGCAGAGGCGGGGCACGCCTGACGCAGGCCGTTTCCGGCGGCGCGACGCCGGTCAGCGCTGACGCCGTGACGTCGCCGAGCGCTTCGAGCACCGAGCGCACGACACCGCAGGGCACGCCACCGCGCTCCAACAGGAGGATCCAGTGTCCGGCGGATTTCGTCGCGACGCGCCCCCGGATGGCCGAAACCACCTCGGCGCGGTGCGCGAGGCGCCCCGCGTTCGTGGCAAAACGCGCGTCGTCGAGCTCGGGCAACTCGAGCGCGCGGGCCATCGCCGCAAATTGCGCGTCGCTCCCGACGGCAATCACGAGCGCGCGGTCGCTTGCCTCGAACAGCTCGTACGGCACCAGGTTCGCGTGCGCATTTCCCCAGCGCCCCGCGTCGCGTCCCGTGACGAGCGCGTTCTGCGCGACGTTGATCAGCGCCGCGGTGGCGCTCTGCTGCAGCGAGACCGTGAGGCGCCGCTCCGCCGGCGCGCCGCGCCGCGCACCGGCCAGCGCCGCAAGAACGGCGATCGCCGCGTCTTTCCCCGTGATGACATCGACGAGCGCAACGCCGGTTTTCATCGGTGCGCCATCCCGTTCCCCCGTGATCGACATCCATCCCGATTCCGCTTGCACGACGAAGTCGTACCCCGGACGCGAGCTGCCGGCGCCGAAGCCGGTGATCGTGCACCAGACAAGATTGGAGTGTTTCGCAAGCAGTTCGTCCGCATCGAGGCGACGTCGGGCGAGTATGCCCGCGCGGAAGTTGTCGACCACGACATCTGCATCGGCGATGAGGCGCAGGAGAAGCTCCTGATCGCGTGGATCGTCGAGATCCGCGGCGACGCTCAGCTTGTTGCGGTTGCAGCAGAGGTAGTACGCGCTCTCACCGCGTGCATCGAACGGCGGCCCCCAGCCACGGCTCTCGTCGCCGGCGCCCGGGCGCTCGATTTTGACGACATTGGCACCCAGGTCGCCGAAAATCATGGTGGCAAGCGGGCCAGCAAGCACGCGTGACATGTCCAGCACGCGAATGCCATTTAGAGGCTGATTCATCCTATAATGTCGTTATAGTGTTCTACTAGTGTACCAATATCAATCACGCGGATTGAATAATCTTGGAGTTATCATCATAAAATGAAGCGAATTATCCGCTGTCAGACGGCAATTCATTGCCATCGCATCACTTGCCCCGCTAGACCTTTTCCATATACTTGCCCCCTGTTACTTCGCGCGGTTTCTCGTGATAGCCACATGACGGCCTGAATTTTGGCCTAATCCGCGCGACCACCGACGCGCCGCCACGAGCGGCGCCCTGCTCGTGCCCGGAGCGAGACCGAATGCCCGATAAAACTCCTGCAGCGGCAAAGCCCGCAGCAGCCGAACCCGTAACAGCCCCAGGAACTCCGCCAATCCGCCGCCATCCCGGACATCGGGGCGCGGACGTTCGCGACACGGTGGCCGAGATGGCCGCCAAGGCGCACGAGATCAGCATGGAGGCCGGAAGCAAGATGGCCGCCGCGATGAAGGAAGTCATCGGCGCCGCCGCGGGTCTTTCGATCTTCACCCTCGAGAGCGCGCGTGACCTGGTGCAGTACATGGTCCGCCGCGGACAAATGACGCAGGACGAGGCCGACAAGCTGATTCGCGAGGCTGAGGAGGCGTGGTCGAAGAAGCACAAGGGAAAGAAGCCACCGCCACGCGTCGAGCAGAAGCCGAAGCCCGTGCTCAAGCCCGTGCCGTATTCGCTCCCCAAGGCGGCGCCACCGCCGATCCTGCCGCACAAGGCCGGCGCGGCGGTGCTCAAGAAGCCGACGGTCGCGGCGAAACCCGCGGCGAAGAAACCGGTCGTCGCGAAGAAAGCCGCGGCGAAAAAGCATGCGCCCAAGAAGCCTGCCGCCAAAAAACCGGCGAAACCCGCAGCAAAGAAAAAGGTCGCGGCAAAAAAATAAGAGTGCCCCGCAACAGCGGGTATTCCCCGTCACGTCCGTTCCGCCGATGCCCGCAACTCCCGCTCGCGGCGATGCCGTCGCGCTGACCCGCACGCTCGTCGCGATCGATTCGCGGAATCCGTCGCTCGTGGGCGAGGGTCCTGGCGAGCGCGCTTGCGCCCATGCGCTCGCAGGCGTGCTCGACCAGTGGGGCTTTCGCGTCGAAATCCAGGAGACGGCAGGCGCGCGCCCAAACGTGATCGCGCGCATCGGCCAAGGCGGCGGACGCACGCTCCTCTTCAACGGCCACCTCGACACCGTCGGCACCGAGGGGATGGCGCACCCTCCGTGGGACGCCGCGGTGCGCAATGGACGCGTGTACGGGCGCGGCGCGACGGACATGAAGGGCGGTGTCGCCGCGATGTGCGCGGCCGCGCTTCGCGCCGTAGATGCCGGCCTCCCCGGCGAGGTGATCGTCGCGGCAGTGGCCGACGAGGAATACGAAAGCATCGGCACGCGCGCCTTCGTCGCGTCGGGCGTGCGCGCAGACGCGGCGATCGTCACCGAGCCCACTCGCCTCGCGATCTGCCCCGCACACCGCGGGTTCGCATGGCTCGAGCTGGTGGTGCATGGACGGGCGGCGCACGGCAGCCGGTACGACATCGGCGTCGACGCCATCACGCTCGCCGCTGCGGTGCTCACGGAGCTCGACGCCTACCAGCGCGACGTCCTCACCGCCCGGTCGCACCCTCTGCTCGGGCGGCCGTCGCTCCATGCGTCTACCATCGGCGGCGGCCTCGGCCTCTCCACCTATCCCGACCGCTGCAGCGTGCAACTCGAGCGCCGCACGCTTCCGGGTGAAACTGCCGCCGACTTCACCCGCGAGGTGGAGGATGCATGCAACCGGGTCCGAGCGCGCATCTCCGCCTTCCGCGCCGACATTGTCCCCGGGTTCGCGCAGCTGCCTAATGACGTCGCGGCGACGCACCCCGTTGTGCGCGCGCTCGCGACGTCCCTCGAGCGCTGGGGGGAGCCCGCGACCGTCGAGGGGCTTCCCTGCTGGACCGACGCCGCGCTCCTCTCGGCCGCCGGAATTCCGGCGATCTGTTTTGGGCCGGGTGACATCGGACTCGCGCACTCCGCCGAGGAGTATGTGGAGATCGGTGAAATCGAGCGCGCAACGGTCGTGCTCTCGGAGTTCGTGAGCGAATGGTTCTCGGAGACTCCATGATATGACTCAGCTGACGGTCGCCGGTTACGACGCGCTGGAGAACGCCATCCGCGATGGTCGCCGCATCAACGTGCGGCGCCGCGGGACGGATTACGTCGTGATCCCGATGCGCCTGTGGATGCGCGGCCGCCGCGAAGCCATCGAGACGCGCCATCCCAACACGGGCCAGCCGATGACCCTCTGGCTCGACGAACTCGACGCGATCGAGGTCGTGAAATGACGCCCCCGGGCGCCGCAGGCGCAGCGGTCAATCACATGGTCGCGGTGTTCGCCGACGAGTCCTGCATCGGAAACGGCCGTGAGGGCGACAATCCCGGCGGCGCCGGCGCGCTGATCGAAATGCGGCATCCATCGAACGGCCGGCTCGTGCGGCGCGATCTCTGGATCAGCGAGCCTGCGACGACCAACAACCGCATGGCCCTGCGGTCCGTCATCGAGTCGATGCACGCACTCAGCGCGAAGGGCGCACGCTGCCGCGTCACGTTCACGACGGACTCGCGATATGTCGTCGACGGCATGACACAGTGGGTGCACTCCTGGGCGCGCAACGGATGGAAGCGGAAGGGCGGCGCGATCGAGAACCTCGCGCTCTGGCACGACGCGCTTCGCGCGGCCGCCGCGCACTCCGTGGCGTGGAAGTGGGTGCGCGGGCATGACGGGCACGCGCAGAACGAATACGCCAATCACCTCGCCACCCGGGCCGCGGCGGACCAGACGCATTCCGGCGGGCTGGAGCCCTCGGCGTTCGAGACGTGGCTCGCGGCCGCGCGTGCCAAGGGCGCCAGACATGCCGACCCGAGCGCGTTTCCCGGCGAGGCCGAATTCCGCGCGGGTTCGCCCTTGCCGTCGCCGGATCGTTAAGATGCTGTAGATGGATCCTCTCGACTTTTTCTTCGAGCGACTTGTACGGGCCGTGGGCGACACACGTCCCGAGTTTCTCACACGCCCGTTCGAGGTCGCCGAGCTGATGGAGCTGGTGCCGTACCGGTCGGTGCGCGGCCCGGGCGAGTTCGAGACAAACGACGACTACGCGAACGCGCTCACCCGGCTGATCGCGGGCGAGCGCGGGTACATTTTCGCCGACGATCTGCTGCAGGACGACTTGCGCGCGGAGCTCGCGTCGCCGAACCCGGATCTCGCGGCGTATCGCGCATACCTCACCGCGCGCCTCACGATCTCGCTGGCACACGCGCGCAAGGCGGGAGCCTCGATGCCGCCGGCCAACACGCCGGCCACGCCGACCTCCGCCATACGGACGCCCCCGGCTTCGTCGCCCGCAGTATCGCTGTCCGAGGCCGTCACCGCGCCGAAAGTGCCGCGGCCATCGGCCGCCGCACCGCCGCGCCCGCTCGACCCGGGCGCCGAAACCGCGCAACGGTCGTCGCGGCCGGGATGCCGTTACTGTGGCCAGGCACTTCCCGAGGACCGCCCGGCGCACTTCTGTCCGAGCTGCGGCCAGAACCTCCTCGCGCGCCGCTGCGCCGCATGCAGCGCGGAACTCGAGCCCGGGTGGAAGTTCTGCGTGGCGTGCGGCCGGCTGGCCGCATCCTGATCACGCGGGGCGCTCGCCGATGACGATCAACGCGCCACCGCTCCGCCGCGCCGTGCGCCGGACCGCCCGCGCCGCGCTCGCGCTCAGCGCGCTCGCAGTGGTTTCTGCTTCGCCCAGCGCCGCGCAGCTTCCCGGGTCCACCGTGCGCAGCCTCAAGTGGCCGATCCGCACGCGCGAGCACGTCGATCTGTGGCTGCATGGCTTCGCGATGATCTCCGGCGATTCGTCTGCGGTGCCGCTGTTCCGCCGCGGTTACCAGGGAACGCTCATCACGGCGCGCACCAAGGCCGACGCCGTCACCGATCTCGACGTCAACCGCGACGCGCTCGCGAAACGCCTGCGCGAAAACCCGGCGCTGATCAACGCGCAGTTCCTCGCGTTTTCATTTCAGAACTGGGACGATCTCGCCGCCACGGTGGATGCGTTCGTGAAGGCCGGCGGCGACCCGAAACGGGCGCGATCGCGTGACGACGCCGCCATGTTCACGGCGCTCGCGCGCCTCTTCCCCACGCAGGCCGACCGCGACTTCGCGCGCATGCTCACGAACTCGCTGCAGAACGAAAAGGATGTGTTCTTCCACACATGGTGGGTGGACGAAATGCGCCGCCGCGATGCGACGCTCGCTGCGGTGGACTCGATCTGGCAGCGGGAGATGCTGCCGCGCCTGCAGGGTTTCCTCACGCACGCCGGCATGCCAGAGGGCGACCTGATCCTTTCGCTCGCGATCGAAGGCGAAGGGCGGACCGTCACGGACCCGCGCGCACGCGCGCAGGTTGCCGTCGGCTTCCCGGACTCGCCCGCGCACGCGATGGACGCGATGTACGCCATGGCGCACGAAATCGTCGGCCCGCTGACGGGGCCGGCCGTCGACGACAACACCACCCCTGCGGAAAAGCGGAGCGGTCTCGCGACCACGATCGGCAGCTATGCGCTCGTGCGCGGCGGCGCGCTCGTGCTCGCGCACCTCTCACCCGCGCTCGCCGCGGGATACGAGCGATTCTATCTTGGACTCGCCGGGGTGTCGTTCACCGGCGATCCCATGCCGGCGTTCGCAAGAACATTCCCGATTCCCGGTCCAATGCTCGATTCCATCAATCGCCAGGTTTCCATTTCGTTCGGCGAAATCTGATCCATGGCCGACCAGCGCCCAGCCCCAGGAAGTCCCGCGCTCTCCCGCGCCGCGCTCGAACGAGTGCTCGCGCGCGCGGCGCAGCTGCAGGGCACCACCGGTGAGGGCGACGACGCGGGCGCGATGAACGAGGCGCAGGTCGTCGAGCTGGGGAAGGAGGTTGGCCTCTCTCCGGAGGTGCTGCGCCAGGCGCTCGCTGAGGAGCGCAGCCGCACGCTCGTGCCCGAGGAGTCCGGCATGCTCTCGCGGCTCGCCGGTACATCGACCGTCAGTGCAGCGCGCACGGTTCCGGGCGCCGCCACTGCCGTGCTCGCCGCGCTCGACGGCTGGATGCAGCGAAGTGAAAGCCTCGAAGTAAGACGCCGCTTCGCGGACCAGCTCGTGTGGGAGGCGCGGCGGGACTTCTTTTCAGCGGTCCGGCGCGTGCTCAACGCCTCGAGCAGCGGCCTCGAACTCGCCGCCGCGAGCAGCGTCACTGCGATCGTGGCCGACGTCGCACCAGGCCAGTCGCATGTGCGCGTCGTCGCCGACTTCCGGTCGACGCGCAACGACCGCGTGGTGAAGGGACTGCTCGGTGGGCTCCTGTTCACGGTGTTCGTCGGCGGTCCCTTGCTTGCCATCGGCATCGCGCCGGTGCTCGCCGCAATCCCGGCCGTGATCGCAGGCGCGGTCACCCTGTTCGTCACATGGAGCAAATACAGGCGGCTCATCGAACGCGCGCAGGTCGCGCTCGAACAGGCGCTCGACCGCCTCGAGTTCGCCAGCGACAAGCCGGCGACCACCGCGCAGGTCCTGCTCGACGCGATCATCGGCCCTCCGCGCCCGCCGAAGTGACCGCTCACGACGCAGTCGTAACCGACGCGCCCGAAGGGGCCACGGGTACCGACAGCGCCAAGCGCCTGCGCTACGCCAGGCGCTTCGCGAACGCCGTCCTCCCCGAAGTCTCGCGCACCTTCGCGATCTCGATCCGCGTCCTTCCCGGCACCCTCGGCCGCGCGGTGCTCACCGCCTACCTGCTCTGCCGCATCGCCGACACGATCGAGGACGATGGCGCCGCCGCCGCAGAGCGAAAAGTGGAGCTCCTCGACGCATTCCGGCGCACGCTTGCCGATCGCGATGCCGCGGACGCCTTCCCCGCGCTCGCGGCAGACATTCGCGGCGACCCCGCGCATGTGGATCTCCTCCGCCACACCGACCTCGTGTGCGTGCTGCTCCGGTCGCTCCCCGATCGCACGCGCGCGCGCGTCGAACATTGGGTCGGCGTCATGGTGCACGGCATGCGAAAGTTCGTGCAGCTCTATCCGCGCGGGATCCGCATCCAGACCATGCCAGAATACCGCGAGTATTGCTACTACGTCGCGGGAACCGTGGGCTGCATGCTCACCGAACTCTGGCACGAGCACGCGCCGAGCGTCGGCAAACCGGAGTTCGCACGACTCTGGGAAAAGTGCAAGCAGTTCGGCGAGGCACTGCAGACCGTGAACATCCTGAAGGACATCGCGTGGGATGCGGCGCACGAGAACGCGATCTACATCCCCGAGGACTCGCTCGCCGAACACGGGAGCGGGCACCAGACGATCCTCGACGCGGCGCACCTCGAGGGAAACCACGCGGCCGTCGCGTCGTTCATCGAGCTGGCCTGGGCGGACCTCGACGACGCGCTCGAATACATCCTGCTGATCCCGCGCCGCGCCGTGGCCATCCGCGCGTTCTGCGTGCTCCCGCTCCTGTTTGCATACGCCACGCTGCGAGACCTTTCGCGGTCGCGCGCCATGCTGCGTGAGGGCGGGAGCGTGAAGATCACGCGCGCGGAGGTGCGCACCCTGATGGTGGCCGGCGTGCTGGCGCTGTGCAGCAATCGCGCGCTCCGGTCGCTGGCGGATCGCGTGCGCGCGCGCCGGTTTGTTCCCTTCGCGGCCACCGCCTAGCTTATCCTACTCTCACGGCCTTTTTTCGCCCTCCGCGTTCCTTCTCCGCCCCCCGCCTCCGTTCGCATGCCGCCGCGATTCTATTCCGCCCCGGTCGTCACGCTCCTCGCTCGCCCGCAGTTCGCCGAGCCGTCGCACCTTCCCGTGCACTGGCTCGGTGAGAGCACCGACGGCGAGCGGCTGGCGGAGTTCGCGGGCCGGCTCTGCTACATGAGCCAGAAGAATCCGGCCAACCGTGGCACGCGCGAGTACCTCGAGAACATCAAGAAGCAGGGGCACGGCAGCGTGCTCGAGCATGCGAACTACTCGGTGCTCATCGAGGGTGTCTCGCGATCTCTCACGCACGAGCTGGTGCGCCACCGCGCGGGGTTCGCATACTCGCAGCTCTCGCAGCGCTACGTGGACGAGTCGCAGGCGGCATTCGTGATCCCGCCCGCAATCCTCGGCGACGACGCGCTGCTCGCCCAGTGGCAGGCGCAGATCGAAGGGGCGCAGGCGACGTACATCGCGCTCGTCGAGAAGCTCATGGAGCGCTACGGCTGGGTGGCCGACCGCGTGCACCGGCGGAAGATGTCGCGTGAAGCGGCACGCGGTGTGCTGCCCAATTCGACGGAGACGAAGATCGTCGTTACCGCGAATGCGCGCGCGTGGCGGACGATGCTGGAGCTGCGGTCGAGCGAGGGCGCCGAGTTCGAGATCCGGCGGATGGCAGTGACCGTGCTTCGTCTGCTGCAGGGCGAAGCGCCGGGATTTTTCTCGGACTTCGAGGTATACACGGCGGAGGATCGCGCCGAAGCGGCCCGAATCGGCTACCACAAGGTTTAGTCTTATCTCTGCCGTCTGATTGTCTTGCATCGGATAGCTCGCTCAACGCTGAGCTCTCTGATACAAGAGATTCAGATGAAAAACGTCAGACGACCGCAGTGCTCTGACAGGTGTCGTTTCTGACAGGTAACGTCCGGGAGCTATGCCGTTGCCCTTGCCCCGTCTATTACTCTGGCCGCGGACTCTCCGGGCATTTGTTCGTACCCGTGAAACCGCTGCGCGAACAGCGCCCGGCCGTGTGTCAGCGAGGAAAGCTTCGTCGCGTACAGGTGCAGCTCCGCCTGAGGAACGATAGCCCGAACTCGTGTCAGGCTGGCATCTTCCGTCGGCTCCGTCCCGAGAATGTGTCCGCGCCGCGAACTCAGATCGCCCATCACGTCGCCAAGATAGAGATCCGGCGTCGTGACCTCGACGATCTCGAGCGGTTCGAGGAGCGCCGGCCTGCACTTCGGCGCGACGGTCTTGAACGCGAGGATCCCGGCCATCTTGAACGAGGCCTCGTTCGAGTCGACGGAGTGGTAGCTGCCGTCGTAGCACTCGACGACGAAGTCCACCATCGGATATCCGGCGACCACGCCGCGAACGGCGGCCTCCTGCACCCCACGATCCACTGCGGGGATGAACCCGCGCGGAATCGCACCACCGACAATTTCGTCCTGGAACTGGTAGCCTGACCCGCGTGACGCGGGCCGCATGCGGATCCAGCAGTCGCCGAACTGGCCTTTCCCGCCGGACTGCTTCTTGTGGCGCCCCTGCCCTTCGCCCCTCGACGTGATCGTCTCGCGATACGGGATGCGCGGCACCGAGAGATCGCCACGAGTGCCGAACTGCCGTGCTACGCGCGCCAGGGCAACCTCGATGTGCCGCTCGCCCATCCCGCCGACAATCGTCTCGTGCGTTTCGCCGCTGAAGTGCGTTTGGAACGTCGGGTCCTCGTCGTGCATGCGGTGCAGCCCCTGCTGGAACTTCTCCTCATCCGTGCGCGTGGCGGATTTCACCGCGAACGTCACGACCGGATCCGGAAAATGAATCTGCGGAAGCCGCACCGGATGCGACTTGGTCGAGAGCGTGTCGTTGGTGTGCGTGTTGTGCAGCTTGGCGACGCAGCCGATGTCGCCGGGATGCAGGCGCGCGACCTCGACCCGGTCCCGGCCGAGCGGCACTGCGAGATGCATCATCTTCTCCGCCGTGTCGCGCGTCGCATTGTAGACCTCTTGCCCTGCGGCCACCGTGCCGCTGAAGGTCCGAAAGAACGAGACGTCGCCGACATGCGGTTCTGCAGTCGTCTTGAACACCAGAGCGGCGAAAGGCGCAGCGTCCTGCGGGTGAATCTCGACGGTCTGAGCGCCCTCGGCGCCCGTGAACGCGTGCAGCTCTTCCATCTCGAACGCACTCGGCATCAGCGCGACCAGAAAGTCGAGCACAGTGCGCACGCCCCAGGTGAGCTGGCTGGAGCAGCAGAGCAGCGGAAACAGCTCCTGCCGCTTCATCGCCTCCTTCATCGCGCCCATCTCGAGCTCACCGGGAAGCTCCTCTCCGCCGAAAAAGCGCTCGAGCAGTGCGTCGTCGGTTGCGGCGACGGCTTCGACCATTTCCTGATGGTACCGCTCGAATCGCGCGCGCTCGCTGGCGGGGATCTCGGTTTCTTCGTATTCGCCCGCCTTGGTGCCGGGCTTGAAGAGGTGCGCACGTTTGGTGAAGAGATTGATGACGCCCTTGAAGCCCGCGCCGGCGCCAATCGGGATTTCAACCGGCACGACCTTCGTGGTGAGGCGCTCCTTGATCGACCGGTACGCAGCATCGAAATCGGCGTGCTCGCGATCGATCGTCGAGACGACGAAAAGCACAGGGTCCCTTCGGGCGATGGCTTCGCGAAACATTCGCTCGGTGCCCGCCTCGACCCCGGTGCCCGCGCCGACTGCCACCAGCGCGCCGTCAGCGGCGGCGATCCCGGCGATCGCGTCGCCCTGAAAATCCAGAAAGCCTGGCGTGTCGAGGAGGTTGATTTTTGTGTCCTTCCATTCGGCGCAGGCGCAGCCGAGGGAAATAGAAAATTTGCGTTCGATTTCTTCGGGTGCGGTGTCGGTCAGTGTGGATCCGTCCTTGATCGAGCCGTGTCGTTTGCTGGTTCCGGAAACGAACGCGAGGGCGTCGACGAGCGTCGTCTTGCCACTCGAGCCGTGTCCAACGACGGCGATGTTGCGGATTGCCTGGCTGGCATACTCGCGCATGGGGCCTCCGAATGTCCTGCTTATAGTGGAGCGTGCGTCGGCGGAGGGCGAACGTCAAGACGGGGCGGCCTTTTTTGGCC
>JBOHTH010000496.1:0-9014 GCA_050733535.1 Gemmatimonadaceae bacterium
GTGCGGAGAATCAGCGCGCGCACGTCGGCGGCCGTGAGATCCGGAAAGTACGCCATGAGCAGTGCCGCCACGCCGGAGACCACCGGCGCCGACATGCTCGTGCCGCTCTCCATCCCCGACGTTCCGCCAGGCAGCGTGGAGAGGATATCGACGCCCGGCGCGAACAGGTCCACGGTCTGTCTGCCATAGTCCGTGAATGGCGCCGCAAGCTCCGGCAGGCCATTCCACGACGACGCGCCGACCTCGATCCAGTTCGCGGCGCGGCTGCCGTCAAGCAGCTTCGGATTCGGATACTCCGGGATCGAGTCCGTGTCCTCGCCGTCGTTGCCCGCCGCGTGAACCATCAGCACGCCTATCGACGCCGCGTAGCGCACCGCCGAGTCCACCATGGCCTTGCCCGGTGAGTATGGCTTGCCGAAGCTCATGTTCAAGATGTTCGCGCCGTTGTCGGCTGCGAAGCGAATCGCGGCGGCGACGTCCTCGTCGCGCTCGTCGCCGTTGGGCACCGTGCGCACGCTCATGATGGACGCGAACGGCGCGATCCCGCCGAGTCCCTTCGACACCGAGTCGAGCGTTGCGGCGATGATGCCCGCGACGTGAGTGCCGTGCAACGGATCGGGTCCGGTGACGTCGCGGTTGCCCCAGCGGCGCGACGCGCGCACGGCCGCGGATGTGTCGCCGAAGAGGCCGCGCGAGTAATACACCGTGTCGAGGCCAACGGTCGCCTGTGGACCGTACGAATTGCGTGCTTCGGCAAGCTGCATGGAGTCGATCCCGGCTCCGGCGAGTTGCAGCCAGATACGACGCGCGCCGCTGTCCGCCGGCGCGGCGGGCTTGTACGCAGTGACACTGCTCTTCGTGAGCGATGGCGAACCAAGGTCGCGGCGAAGCGTTGCCGTGACTTGGTCGTACACCTTCGAGATGCTCATCACCTGCGCGTACGTCGTCGTGACGTCGGTGCGTTTTTTGGCGAAGTCGGCCGATGCCTTTGCGCACATGGCGGCATCGGGCTTCGCGATCCCCGTGCCCGCCGCGTAGCCGTGGCACGCGGCATAGACGCGCGTCACCTCGAGCGTCTCTTTATTGATGGAGCCGTTCGGCCCGCCCACGAAGTTCCAGCCGTGGAGGCCGGCGGCGTTGGTCCAGAGGTTGGGACGAAGGAGCGCTTCTGAAGTGTCCACGCCACCGTCAATGACGGCGACGACCACTCTGCGGCGAGGCACCTTGCCGGCGAGCAACTCGCGGATCGCCCGGTCGGATCCCACGCCCATGACGCTGTCGGTGGCGTAGTCCATGCGCTGCCATCCGGGCGGCGCCGCGTCGAACTTCGAACTTTTGGCCGGCGCGGGCGCCGGCGGGAGCATGGGCGCAGGCAGAGTTGCCGGCGTGACGCGCGCGCCGCCGCATGCGGCCAGAAGCGCCGCGCCGATGAGCGCGCGATATGGGTGACGCATTCTCATTAATGTACCCCGTGGCAACCGCTTCGGCTCGTCGGCACGACGCGAGGAAACTTTCCCGCGCCGCGTGCCTGACGCCGATACCGACATTTGATTAAGGTGCAATATCGCGATGACGCGACGCTCTGGCATGTTCGATGCCCCAGCGAGTCCTCGTGCGGCGTGTGTTCCGCCGCCGGGACCCCTCGTGATGGAGTTCCAAACGTCATGAAACGAGCCATTATCGTATTTGTCGTCGTGGTCGCGGCCGTCGCGGCCGGCACGATCTATTTCCGCCGCGAGGCGTCCGCCGCCACGACCACCTATCTGTTCGTGCCCGTGACCCGCGGCACCCTGCAGTCCACCGTGAGCGCGACGGGAACGCTCGCCGCTGTCGACTCCGTACAGGTCGGCACGCAGGTGTCGGGGATCATCGACGCGCTGTTCGCGGACTACAACGACCGCGTCCACAAGGGCGAGCTGATCGCGCGCCTGGACACAACAGTCCTCAAACTGGACGTCGAAAAAGCCTCGGCCTCCGAAGAGCAGGGGAGAGCCGATCTCCGGCAGAAGCAGTTCGCGCTGCAGCAGATAAAGAAGCTGCTCGCGACCACAGCGGAGACCCAGACGGACTACGAGACGGCGCTGGCAAACGCCTCCATCGCGGCGGCCAGCCTCAAAACCGATTCCGTGGCGCTCGCCCAGGCCAAGCAGAGTCTGGCCTACGCGTACATTTACTCCCCGATCGACGGGATCGTGATCAACCGCCTCGTGCAGGTGGGCCAGACGGTCGCGGCCAGCTTCTCGGCGCCGGAGCTGTTCCTCATCGCCGGTGATCTGCAGGACATGCAGATCGTCGCGTCGGTGGACGAGTCCGACATCGGCCAGATCAAGAAGGGCCAGGACGTGACCTTCACGGTCGAAGCGTATCCGGACCGGATCTTCCACGGCATCACCCATCAGGTGCGGCTTGGGTCCAGCGTGCAGGACAACGTTGTGGACTACCCCGTCGCGGTCCGCGTGAAGAACCCGGACGGCGCACTTCTGCCGGGGATGACGGCGACCCTGAACTTCCAGGTCGCCACGGACAGTAACGTGCTGCGGGTGCCCGAGGCGGCGCTGCGGTTCGAGCCCACGCAGGCGATGCTGGCGGAGTTCCGCGCCGAACATCCCGAACCGCTGGATTCGACGCGAGCCGGGAACGGCGGGCGCGGTGATACCTCCGGTCGCGCTCGCAACGGGCGGAACGGCGGACGCGGCGGCGGCAACGCGATCCGCCAGAATGATTTCGGGGTCCTGTGGTACCGTGACAACGACAGCAAGCTGGAGGAGGCGCGCGTGCGGACCGGTCTCAGCGACGGCCAGTACATCGCGGTCAGCGGCCCCGATCTTCACGAGGGCATGAGAATCATCGCTGCCGTAACAGGCGGTCCGAGCGCGTCTTCCACAGTCCAGAATCCGTTCGGCGGCGGTCAACAGCAGGGGCGCGGCGGTCGGTTCGGCGGACCGTTCTGACCATGGCCGGCGAGCAACCGTGCGTCATTCGCGTGGAAGGTCTGAAGAAGATCTACGTGACCGGCAAGACCGAGGTGCACGCCCTGCGCGGCGTGGATTTCGCCGTGCACAAAGGCGAGATGGTGGCGATCATGGGTGCCTCGGGTTCGGGCAAGTCGACGCTCATGAACATTCTCGGCTGCCTCGACAAGCCCACCGAGGGCAGCTACTGGCTGGACGGAGTGAAAGTCGACGGGCTGGACAAGGACCAGCTGGCCGACATCCGCAACGAGAAGATCGGGTTCGTGTTCCAGGGGTTCAACCTGCTGGCGCGCACGACCGCGCTGGAGAACGTCGAGCTGCCCCTGATGTACGACCGGCAGCATCACCGCAACGACACGAAAGATCTGGCGAAGGCGGCGCTCGAGCGCGTCGGGCTCGGCGAACGGTTGGATCACGAGCCGAGCGAGCTCTCCGGTGGCCAGCAGCAGCGCGTCGCGATCGCACGGGCGCTGGTCACCCGGCCCGCCATGGTCCTGGCGGACGAGCCGACGGGCAACCTCGACTCGCAGACCTCGATCGAGGTGCTGGCGCTGTTTCAGGAGCTGAACGAGCAGGGGATCACCGTGGTGCTGGTGACGCACGAGCACGATATCGCCGAGTACACGCATCGCGTGGTGGAGCTGCGCGACGGTCACATCATCCGCGACGAGCCGATCGCCAATCGTCGCATTGCGGCGCACGACGTCCACGTCGTGGACATGGTGGCCGGGGTGGGGCGTTGATATGAAAGCCTCGAGACTGATCAACGTCGCAGGGAAGAGCATCCTCAAGAACAAGATGCGCACGCTGCTGACGATGCTCGGCATCATCATCGGCGTGGGCGCGGTGATCGTGATGGTCGCCGTGGGCCAGGGCGCGAAGTCCGAAATCCAGCGGCGGATCGACAACCTCGGCACGAACATGATCGTGGTCACGCCGGGGGCGCTGAACCTCGGCGGGGCGAGCCAGGGTGCCGGCTCGTCCAATCGCCTGTCGCTGGAGGACTATCAGGCGTTGCACACTCAGGGTCTGCTCGTGCAGTACGTGTCGCCGGTCGTGATGGCGTTCGAGCACATCGTGGGCGGCGTCGGCAATTGGCGGACGCCGGTCACCGGCGTGTCGGTCGACTATCCGGTCATCCGCTCGTGGAAGCTCGCGTCGGGCCGGTTCTTCGATGAGCAGGAGCAGAAGACCAGCGCCCGGGTCGCCGTCATCGGACAGACCGTGGCCAGCAACCTGTTTCCCAATCAGGATCCCGTGGGGCAGCAGGTGCGCATCGGCCGGGCGCCGTTCAAGATCATCGGCCTCCTGACGGCCAAGGGGCAGACGGCCAGCGGCACCGATCAGGACGACATCGTGCTGGCCCCGTACACGACCGTCGCGACCAAGCTGTCGCGCCACCACTTCATTCCGCAGATCCTCATCAGCACGGCGAACAAGGATCAGATTGCGGTGGCGGAAACTGAGGTCACCGAAATTCTCCGCGGCTCACACAAGCTGGCGCCGTATGACCCCGACGATTTCACCGTCCGCAACCAGACCGACTTGGCGCAGGCGGCGTCGGGCACGACCGACGTGATGACGATGCTGCTGGCCGCGATCGCCAGCATCTCGCTGCTCGTCGGCGGGATCGGCATCATGAACATCATGCTCGTGTCGGTCACCGAGCGGACACGGGAGATCGGGATCCGCATGGCGATCGGGGCCCGCGGCAGCGACGTGCTCACGCAGTTCCTGGTCGAGGCGATCGTGATGAGCATGATCGGCGGGTTGATCGGCGTGGGCCTGGGATACGCCGGGGCGGCGATCCTCCAGCACGCCACGGGGTGGAAGACGACGATCGAGCCGGTGATGGTCGGCGTGGCGATCGGGTTCTCGGCGGCGGTTGGGATTTTCTTCGGATACTATCCGGCGCGCAAGGCGGCGGCGCTGGATCCGATCCAGGCTCTCCGGTACGAGTAGAATCGCGATCAGGTCCTTGAGATGTCATGTTCGAAAACGGAGGTACGTCAGCATGCTGAAAGCTCATCGTGTTCTGCTCCTTACCTGTCTGTCCCTGCTCGTGATCGCGACGCTCGCGGCACAGACGCCGGCCAATCCGCTCACCAGCGCCCTGCACTGGCGCAGCGTGGGTCCCTTTGCCGGCGGGCGCGTCACAGCGGTGGCGGGCATTGCCGAAGAGCCCAATATCTTTTACATGGGCACGGCCGGCGGCGGCGTCTGGGAGACGACCGATTACGGCAACAACTGGCGAAACATCTCCGACAAAGATTTCAAGAACGGCAATATCGGCGCTATGGCCGTCGCGCCATCGAATCCGAAAATCATCTACGTCGGGACCGGCGACTCGGCGCCCCGCAATACGGTTCTGACGGGCGAGGGGATGTACAAGTCCATCGACGGCGGAAGGAGCTGGAACTTCATCGGGCTCGGCGACACGCACATCATCACCTGGATCCTGGTGGATCCGCACAACCCCGATGTCCTGTACGTCGGCGCGCTCGGCCATCTGTTCGCGCCGAATCCGGATCGTGGTGTTTTCAAATCCACCGATGGCGGCAAGAACTGGAAGAAGATTCTGTACGTCGACGAGAACACCGGCGCGATCACGATGGCGATGGACCCGTCGAACCCCGACGTGATTTATGCCGCGATGTGGGAGATGTCCCGCGCGCACTGGACGTTTTCGAGCGGTGGCCCGAGTAGCGGTCTCTACAAGACCACCGATGGCGGGGCCAACTGGACCAACATCTCGCACAACACGGGCCTGCCAACCGGCATCTTCGGCAAGGTGGGCATCGCGGTGGCGCCGAGCGATCCCAATGTTCTGTACGCGCAGATCCAGGCGGAATACAAAGATCAGGCGGGCGGCCTGTTCCGGTCGAGCGATGCCGGCAAGAGCTGGAGCATGGTCAACAACAGCATGGACATCACGCAGCGCGCGTTCTATTACGGCTACGTGTTTGTGGATCCCAAGGACCCCAACACGATTTACCTCCCCAACGCGGGCGTCTTCGTATCGCACGACCAGGGCAAGACGATGACCGCACTGCGTCCTCCGCATGGCGACAACCACGTGTTCTGGATCAATCCGAACGATCCGCAGCTCATGGTCGAGGGCAACGATGGTGGCGCGGCCGTATCGCGCGATGGCGGCAAGAACTGGAGTTCCGAGGACAACCAGCCGACCGGGCAGTTCTATCACGCCAATCTGGACGAACAATTCCCGTTTCACATTTACGGTGCGCAGCAGGACCGCAGTTCGAACGAAGGCCCAAGCGCCGGCAACATGCCGCCGGTGTGGCCAACGGTACCAGGCGGAGAGATGAGCTGGGTGGTGCCGACGCCCGGCAAGCCTTGGATCACGTACGGCAGCGGGTACTACAGCCTGGAGTCGCGCGGAGACAGCAGGACCGGCTCAAACACCAACGTGAGCCCGTGGCCGGAGTACAAGTTTGGTCTGCAGGGCACCGACATCAAATATCGCTACGGCTGGAATCATCACCCGGTGGTGTTTGCCCCGCACAATCCCAAGAAGCTGCTGATGGGAGCGAACGTGATTTTCCAGACGCTCGACGAAGGCACGCACTGGACCGTGATCAGTCCGGACCTCACGCGCGACGACAAAACCAAGCAGCAGCGGCCGGGCGGGCCGATCAGCGCGGACGTGACCGGCGAGGAGATGTTCGGCACCATCTCGTCGATTGCGTTCTCACCGCTCACGGACAATGTGATCTGGTCAGGTTCCGATGACGGTCTGGTCCAGGTGACCACCGATGCCGGCGCGCACTGGACTCAGGTGCGCCCGCCGAAGTTGCCGATGTGGTCGACCATCACCTGCATCGAGCCGTCGAGCACGAGCGCGGGTTCGGCTTTCGTGTCGGCGAGCCGGTACGACTGGGATGACTTCCGCCCGTACGTCTACAAGACCACCGATTACGGCAAGACGTGGACGGAGATCTCGACCGGACTGCCGCAAGACCAGTACGTCGAGAGCGTGCGGCAGGATCCGAACCATCCCGGCCTGATGTTCGTTGGCACCAGCGCGTCGGCGTTCTTCAGCCTCGATGGCGGCCAGCAGTGGCAGCCGCTGGCCCTCAATCTCCCCGCGGTTCGCGTGAACGATGTGGAGATTCAGCCCGCGCAGCATGCGGTCGTGCTGGCGACCTTCGGGCGTGGTTTCTGGGTGCTCGACAACCTGCAGTTTCTCGAGCAGCTGGGCTCAGCCCAAGTGGCAAGTGTCGCGACGAGTGACGCTCCCTATCTGTTCAAACCGGAGCAGGCCTGGCTGACGACCGGCGGTGGCCGCGGCGGTGGTGGCGGCGGCCGGGGCGGAGCGGGAGCCGAAAACCGTCCGGCCGGAGTCACGGTGTTTTTCCATCTGCCGGCGAGTTACAGCAGCGGCGCGCCGGTCACGCTGAGCTTTGCCACCGCGAGCGGTGCGTCAATCGAAAGCATCACGCTCCCGGAAAAGCCCGCCGCCGCGTCGGGGGCCGCAGCCGCGTTCGGAGGCCGAGCGCCAAGGGCTCAGATGCTCCATGCGGGAATGAACCGCTATCAATGGAACATGCGGTACCCGGATGCGGTCGAGGTGAAGGGGCTTTTCCATTCTGGATTTTCCGCCACGGCCCCTACCGGTCCGGAAGTCGTGCCGGGCAGCTACGACGTGGCGCTGACCTATAGCGGCCACACCACGCCAAAGCAGACGTTCGTGATCAAACTGGATCCGAATCTGCACACCACGCAGGCGGAACTGCATCAGCGCTTTGATCTGCTCATGCGAACTCACGAAGCCATCAACCGGCTCGACACCACCCTGAACGCGGCGATTGACGCCCGCGCCTCGCTCGAAAAGGCCGTAGCGCTCGGCGGCGCGTCCGCCAAGAAGGCGCAAGCGGCACTGGACCACGTGAGCGGTGACATCGACAGTCTGGTGGACCTCAAGGTTCAGTCCGGTGAAGGGGCCTTGGTGTATCCCCCGCGCCTGCGTTCCTGGCTGAGCGCGATTTCATCCACGGTGAGCACGGCACTCGTACCGCCCACGCCCGCGATGGTGCAGGTGGCAAATGACTACGTGCAGCAAGCGGGCGCGGGTGTCAGCCGTCTGAAATCGGACATTTCGGCCGCCAACGTGGTGCTGAAGCAGATTCCTGTGCCGTGACGCGCGATCGCAATCTGTGAGAAAAACATTCAGGCTGATGCGAGATGCGAACTGCTGGTGATGCGAGAAGCGGGGTGGGGATGCGAGAACCGGGACGCTCCTCGATTCGGGAGACGGGTCGACTTGCCGCGGCCGAGGGCTAGTCACGGCGGTCACATTGCATCCGGCGAAATGTTCGGTACGTTATTCTGTACCGACCATGTAGCTCCGGGAGCCGCCATGCCACGTCTGAAACCAACTCGCGACATCCAGCCAGTGACGGAGTTCCGCGCCAACGCGGCGCAGTTCATCGAACAGGTCCGCGAAACGCGCGAACCCGTCTTCCTCACCCAGCACGGTCGCAGCGCAGCCGTACTTCTGGATGTGGAGGCATACGAGTCCTTGATGGATGAGCTCGTCCTGTTGCGGGACGTACGCTCCGCCGAAGATCAGGTTGCGGCCGGCAAGGGAGTGAGTCATGCGGCGGTGGCGAAGAAACTGCGAGCGCGCCTCGCCCGGTGAAAGTGATTTGGTCGCCGCTCGCCGAGAGGAGGGCGCTCGAGGCGGTGGATTACATCGCCGAGGATCGACCCCAACTCGCGGCAGATTGGCTCGAAGACCTGCTCGAACGCGTCGCGGCCCTGCAACGATTTCCCAGACGCGGCCATGTGGTCCCGGAGATCGGCGATTCGACCTACCGTGAGATTCTCCACGCGCCGTACCGCGTGATCTATCGTGTGGACGAGGATCGCGTTGTCATCCTGACGCTTCGCCACGGCGCCGGCATCAACCATTCCCTTCGAGCGAGGACATGCGTGTGATCATCCATGAGCAGGTGGCGGAGATTCCGCAGGCGATGACCACGACCACGTTTGACATCGCCGGATTTCGTGTCGTGGAGA
>JBOHTH010000497.1:0-4688 GCA_050733535.1 Gemmatimonadaceae bacterium
CTCGACATCAGCGCGTCGCTCAAGGCGGCGCGGTTCATTCGCTTCTGCGACGCGTTCAACATTCCGATCGTGACGTTCGAGGATGTGCCGGGCTTTCTGCCCGGCGTGACGCAGGAACACGGCGGCATCATCAAGCACGGCGCCAAGCTGCTGTTTGCATACTGCGAGGCGACGGTGCCCAAGCTCACGGTCATCACGCGCAAGGCGTACGGTGGCGCGTACGACGTCATGAGCTCCAAGCACATCCGCGGTGACTTCAACGTCGCATGGCCGACGGCCGAGATCGCCGTGATGGGCCCCAAAGGCGCCGTGGAGATTCTGTTCAAGAAGGAAATTGCGGAGAGCAAGGATCCTGCGAAAGCCACCGACGCCCGCGTCGCCGAGTACACGGAAAAGTTCGCGAACCCGTACGTCGCGGCGTCGCATGGTTACGTGGACGACATCATCGACCCGCGCGACACGCGTCCGCGCCTGATTGCCGCGCTGGAGTCGCTGCGCGGCAAGCGGTCGAAGAATCCGCCAAAGAAGCACGGCAACATCCCGCTGTGATGGGAAGGCGCCGCCAGGGGCCGCCGGTTGGGGCTGGCTTGAAATCATGTTGAAGAAAGTCCTGATCGCAAACCGCGGCGAGATCGCCTTGCGCGTGGTGCGGGCGTGCCAGGAGCTCGGTGTCACCTCGGTCGCGGTGTATTCCGACGCTGACGCGCACGCGCCACATGTGCGCGAGGCGGACGAAGCCGTGCGGATCGGTCCGCCGCCGTCGAGCGAAAGTTATCTCCTCGGCAACGCGATCATCGCTGCGGCGAAGGCCGTTGGAGCGGACGCGATTCATCCGGGTTACGGTTTTCTCTCCGAACGCGACTGGTTTGCGAAAGCTGTTCGCGATGCCGGCCTCGTCTGGATCGGGCCGCCGGCTGAGGCAATCGCCGCCGTCGGGTCGAAAACGGCGGCGCGTACGCTTGCGGTCGCGCACGACGTGCCGGTAGTGCCCGGAACGACCGCCGCGTTGAAGGACGCGAAAGAAGCCACGGCGATCGCGAAGAAGTTCGGTTATCCGGTCCTGCTGAAGGCGGCCGCAGGTGGCGGCGGGAAGGGCATGCGCGTGGTACGGAGCGAGGGCGAGATCGCCGGCGCGCTGGACTCTGCGAAACGCGAAGCGAAGAACGCGTTCGGCGACGACGCGGTGTACGTCGAGAAGTACGTCGAGGGGCCGCGCCACGTCGAGATCCAGGTGCTCGGCGACCAGCACGGCACGATGATCTCGCTGGGGGAACGTGAATGCTCGGTGCAGCGCCGCCACCAGAAGATGATCGAGGAGGCGCCGAGCCCTGCGGTACCGCCCGAGCTCAGAAAGAAGATGGGCGAAGCTGCGGTGCGGTTCGCCAAGGCGGCGGCCTACACCAACGCGGGGACATGCGAATTTCTCCTCGCGAAGGACGGCAGTTTCTATTTCCTCGAGATGAACACACGCATCCAGGTCGAGCATCCGGTGACCGAGTTCGTCACGGGAATCGACCTGGTGCAATGGCAGATCCGCATTGCGTCGGGAGAGAAGTTGACGGTACCGGCGAGCATCGAGCCGCGCGGCTGGGCGATCGAGTGCCGCATCACGAGCGAGGACGCGTCGAACGGCTTTCTCCCGTCGACTGGACGCATCAACTATTTGCATGTTCCGGGCGGACCGGGCGTGCGCTGGGATGGCGGTGTCGAGGCGGGGAGCGAAGTGGGGCTGTTCTACGACCCGATGCTCGCCAAGTTGATCGTCTGGGGCGCGACTCGTGAACATGCGGTGGAGCGGATGCATCGCGCGCTGCTCGAGCTGACGGTCGACGGAATAGAAACGAGCCGGGAGTTTCATCTTCGCGTGATGGAAGACGCCGAATTTCGTGCAGGTGCGATCGACATCCAGTGGCTGGAGCGGCGGCTGCCGTCGCTGCTCGGCGGCGCGCCCGCGGAGCGTGAGTTGCACGCGGCGGCTATTGCAGCGGCGCTGATCGCGGACGCGGAACGGGCGGGGCGCGGTGCGAACGGTAGCGGTGCGAACGGTGGTGGCATGAGCGCGGGTGGCGGGGTTGCGGGCAGGTCCTTGCCGGCTGGCGCCGAGGCGTCCGCGTGGGCTCAGGTCGCGCGTCGCGAGGCGCTCGGCGGCCTGTGAGCGAGCGCCTCACGCTGGATATCGAATCGATCGCCGCGGGTGGCGACGGCGTCGCGCGCAGCGACGGGCTTGTGGTGTTCCTGCCGCGCACGGCGGTGGGCGATCGTGTGATTGCGAATGTCACGGTGAAAGGGCAGCTCGCCCGCGGCACGGTCGAGCGCATCGAGCGTGCCGGGCCCGATCGCACGGCCGCCGCATGTGCGCACTATGAGGGCGATCGCTGCGGCGGTTGCCAGCTGCAGCACATCTCAGCGCCTGCGCAGCGAGAGGCCAAGCGGCGCATCATTGCCGACAGCATCCGCCGCATCGGCAAGCGTGACGTCTCACCGCCGGAGATTCATTCGGGCGAGAACGCTTGGCGCTACCGCAGGAAACTCACGCTCGCACTGCGGCGCACCGGTGATCGTTGGATCTGCGGACTCCACGCGTACGACAATCCCGCGCGAGTGTTCGCGCTCGATGACTGCCCGATTTCCGACCCGCGCCTTATGGCCGTGTGGCGCGAGGTGCTCGCGGCGTCGGCACACTTTCCGAACGCAACGCAACTGCGCGGCGCGGTGCGCCTGCTCGGCGAGGACGCGACCCGCGCGGCGTTCGTGCTCGAGGGCGGTCGAGACTGGAATTCGCATGAAGCGTTTTTCGCCGCCGTTTCGTCGGTCGCTGCGCTCTGGTGGGTGCCGGAGGACGGAGCGCGGCGTCTTATCGGCGACCGGCGCGATGAGGGCGAGCCCGGCGCGTCGTTTGTGCAGGTGAATCGTGAAGTCGCGGCGAAGCTCGAAGCGTTTGTCGTCGAGGCGGTGATGGCGCACGCGCCGGCGACGGTCGTGGACGGCTACTCCGGATCCGGCGACGTCGCGGTCGCGCTCGCGGCCCGTGGGATTCGCGTGGTGGCGATCGAGCTCGACGCGGAGGCCAGCGCGTGGGCCGCATCGCGGTTGCCCGCGGGCTCGCGCGCGGTGACGGCGCGCGTGGAAGATGCGATCCGCAACGTGCTCCCCGCGGACGTCCTGATCCTCAACCCGCCGCGCGGCGGCGTCGACGCTCGCGTCACCGCCGCACTCATGACGCCTTCGCTGGCGCCGCGCGCAATCGTCTACGTGAGCTGCGATCCCGCGACGCTCGCTCGCGACCTCTCGAGGCTGCCAGCGTGGCGAATCGCGCGACTCACGGCGTTCGACATGTTCCCGCAGACGGCGCACGTCGAGACCGTGTGTGAACTCGTTCCCGCCGCCGCGTGAAATACATCGTTGATATTGCAGGGAAGAGGGTCGAGGTCGACGTGGACGGCGACCGCGTCTCGGTGGACGGTGCGCCATCGGTTGTCGCGCGGCTCGCCGATGTGGAGGGGACGCCGGTTCGGCTCGTGACGATCGACGGCGCTGTGCACCGCGTGACCGCGCGGCGCGATGGCGCACGCGGCCGCTACCTGCTGCGTATCGACGGCCGCCGCTATCAGGCCGAAGCACTCGACGAGCGCACGCGTGCGATTCGCGACATGTCCGCTGCGGCCGCGGGGCCCGCTGGGCCGCAGCCCGTGCGCGCGCCAATGCCAGGTCTGATTGTCAGGATCGACGTCAAGCCCGGTGATGAAGTGCAGGCGGGGCAGGGCGTGGCCGCCATGGAGGCCATGAAGATGGAGAACGAACTCCGCGCCCCAGGTGCGGGGCGCGTCAAAGCCGTTCACGCCAAGGTCGGCCAAGCCGTGGAGAAGGGCGCGCTGCTCGTCGAGTTCGACCAGTCGTAGCTCACGCGCACGCACCAGAGTGCGGCGGCCGCTGCACGACGAACCAACTCGGTGCGTACGCGTCGCTCATTGCAAGATGGTGACGGTGACGGCGAACGCGCCGGAGGTGACTCCTCCCGATGACGCCGTGATGTTCGTCGAGCCGACGAGCACGGCGCTGATCAGCCCGCTGCTCGACACCGTCGCGGCGGTCGGGTTGCTCGACGCCCACGAGAACGTCACGCCCTGTAGGACGTGGCCCGACGCGTCCATCGCGACGGCCTGAGCCTGCATCGTCGCAAGCAGCGCGATCGACGAGGATGGGGCGCTCACGGTGATGCTCGCGATCGGCGGATTGACGACCGTCAGGGCAAGCGCGCTCGACGTCACGGATCCTGCGGTGGCGGTAATGCTCACCGCCCCCGGGGCGACACCGGTCACCAGGCCATTGCCGTTGACCGTCGCGACCGAAGGATTGCTCGATGCCCACGTGACGCTCACACCGGTGAGCACGTTGCCGCTCGCGTCCTTCGCCACTGCCTGCGCCTGCAACGTCTGGAATGCGGTCACTGTCGAGGCGCCGGCGGTCACAGTGACGCTTGCCACCGCGGGATTCGTGACGGTGATTTGCAGCGCGTTGGACGTCACCGATCCGGATGTCGCCGAGATGGTGGCGGTTCCCGCTGTCACTCCCGTGATGAGGCCGCTGCTCGAGACGGTTGCCACGGACGGATTGCTCGAGGCCCACGTGACGCTCACGCCGGCGAGCACGTTGCAGCTCGCGTCTTTCGCCACCGCCTGCGCTTGCAC
>JBOHTH010000498.1:0-4616 GCA_050733535.1 Gemmatimonadaceae bacterium
CCCCCCTCTTGGTAGTCTGCACTGGCGCCGCCGCCTTCACCCGAACTGCTTTAACGGAATGCGCCATTTGCTTTTCGCCGCGTTTATCCCGCTGGCGGTCACATCCTGCTCCCCTCCGGCCACGATCGGCGGCGCGCCTTCCACGGCGCCGGCGCCGTCTGCTGTCTGGAACGCCAAAAAGGCACCTGAATCTGCGGCGCCCTTCAACTCCGCCGAGCGGCAGCGCGCCAGCCGCGGCACGGTGATCCCCGCGGACGTCGCCAGCCGGATGGGCGATCTCACAGTCGGCGACGTCGTCGATCTCGCCCTCGGCAACAGCCCGCAAACGCGCACCACGTGGGCGCAGGCGCGCGCCGCGGCCGCCGCGTATGGCTCGGCCCGCGGGCACCTTTTGCCGTCGCTCGACCTCACCGGCACCGGTGGCCCGTCACAGGCCGTGTCGTTCAGCAAGACGCTCCTGCCGACGCAGCGCTCGTCGTTCACGACGTCGCTCACCCTGTCGTATCTCATCCTCGACTTCGGCCAGCGCGGCGGGGCGATGGCTGCGGCCCATGAGGCGTTGTTTGCCGCCGACCTCACGCATAACGCAACGGTGCAGACCGTCGTGCTGCAGGCCGAGAGCGGGTACTTCTCGTATCAGGCGAGCCGCGGACTGTACGACGCCGCGGATGCGGCCGTGAAGACGGCCGACGCGAATCTCGCCGCGGCCAACCGCCGGCACGACGTAGGGCTCGCGACGATCGCCGACGTTCTGCAGGCGCGCACGGCGCTCTCCCAAGCCAAGCTCAACGAACAAACTGCGGGCGGCAACGTGCAAGCCGCGCGCGCTCAGCTCGCCTTGGCACTCGGCGTCGCCGCGAACTCGAAGTTCGACGTCGCACCAGACACCGGCGTCGCTCCCGTGATGCAAATGGCCGAGAACATCGACACGCTCATTGAGCGCGTCGTGCGGGACCGGCCCGACGTCGCCGCTGCCCGCGCACTCGCCCGGCAGAGCCAGGCGCAGGTGCGCCAAGCCCGTTCCGCCGACCTCCCCAGCATCACGCTCGGCGCAAGCCGCGGCAACGTTCAGTCGGGGAGCGCAGCGCTCGCCGGCAATACGTACGCCGTCAGCTTCGGCGTCGCGATTCCGCTTTTCAGCGGTTTTTCTCACGAATACGATATCGTTACAGCAAGGGAAAACGCCGCGGCCGCGGCCGGCCGCGCAGACCAGGTGCGGCTCGTTGCCATCTCCGAGGTGTTTACTTCCTATTACGCGCTCCAGACCGCAACGCAGCGGGTTGCTACGTCGGCGGAGTTGCTCTCGAGCGCCGTTCAATCCGAAGAAGTCGCCCGCGGCCGCTACGCCGAGGGCGTCGGCAGCATTCTCGATCTGCTCACCGCGCAAAGCGCACTCGCTGATGCGCGGGCACAGTCGGTGCTGAGCCGCTGGACCTGGTACGCCTCGCTCGCGCAGCTGTCGCACGACGCCGGCGTACTCGGAACCCGCGGCGAGCCGAATATCAATCTGTCTCCAGTCACTCCCGGAAAACCGCAGCGATGAAGCGAGTCACATCTGGTTTCAAAAGAGTTGCTGTTGCGATTGCCCTTGCGGCCTGCTCCAAGACCGCCCCGCCCCCGAAGCCAACGGTCGCGGTCGCGGTGGCAACGGCGCAGCGCGGCGACGCTCCGTACGTCGTGCACGCAAACGGTCTCGTCGAACCTGCCCAGACCGTCGCCGTACAGTCGCAGGTCGGCGGCGTGCTGATGAGCGTGCACTTCAAGGAGGGCGACGAAGTCAAGCAGGGGCAGCTGCTGTTCGAGATCGACCCACGCCCCTTCCGCGCCGCTCTCGACCAGGCGGTCGCCGTGCTCGCGCGTGACAACGCCAATCTGGTCAGCGCGAAGAACGACGCCGACCGCTACGCCGCGCTCGTCGCGAAGGATTTCGTCACCAAGTCGCAAGCGGATCAGGCCACGGCGGCCGCAGCCGCCGCGCAGGCCGTGGTCGAAGCCGACAAGGCCGCGGTGGACAACGCCAAGTTCAACCTCGACAACGCGACGATCACGGCGCCCATCACCGGCAAGACCGGCGTGCTGCTGGTGAAGCAGGGGAATCTCGTGAAGCCCGGTTCCGTGCCGCCGCTCGTGGTGATCAACCAGATCCATCCGATCGACGTGCACTTCACCGTGCCCGACCGCGAGCTGCCGCTCGTCCAGAAGTATTCGGCGGACGAGAGGAAGCTTCGCGTGACGGTGACGCCGCGCGGCGATTCGTCAGCCGAAGTCGGCGTGCTGAACATGCTCGACAACGGCGTCGACACCACGACCGGCACCGTGACGCTCAAGGCACAGTTCGCCAATCCGCGCGGCACGCTCTGGCCTGGACAGTTCGTGGGAGTGGCGCTCGAACTTTACGTGCAGCCGCACGTTATCCTCGTGCCGAGTTCGGCGGTGACGCCGGGGCAGGACGGTGACTTCGTGTACGTGGTGACCGCGAACAACACCGTCGAGGTGCATCCTGTGACTGCCGGCCTGGTGGTTGGCGATCAGACGGTCATTACGCGGGGGGTGGACGCCGGCACCCGAGTGGTGACCGACGGGCAATCGCGCCTGACGCCTGGCGCGAAGATCGAGATTGCCCCGGCGGTGAAGCCCGTCGCGCTGCAAAGTGGTGGGGGGGCACCGGGGGGCAACCCATGAACTTCACCGCGCTGTTCATCAAACGTCCCGTCATGACCACGCTGGTCATGGTCGGGATCCTCGGCTTCGGGTTGATCTCGTACCGGCAACTCTCGGTGAGTGACCTGCCGAGCGTGGACTATCCGACGATCACGGTGAATGCGGGCCTGCCGGGCGCGAGTCCGGAGACGATGGCCTCGGCGGTGGCGACTCCGCTCGAAAAACAGTTCACGACGATCGCCGGCATCGACAACATGGTGTCGACGAGCGCGCTCGGCAGCACGTCCATCACGATCCAGTTCACGCTCGACCGCAACATCGACGCGGGCGCGCAGGATGTGCAGACGGCGATCGCCCGCACGCTGGGCGTGCTGCCGCAGGGCATGATCCCGCCGTCGATGAACAAGTCGAACCCCGCCGACCAGCCGATTCTCTATATCCACCTGAACTCGGCCACGATGCCGATGTCGCAGCTGGACGAATACGCCGAGACGGTGATGGCACAGCGCATTTCGACGGTGAGCGGCGTGGCGGCGGTGAACGTCGGGGGAAGCGCGAAATACGCCGCGCGCGTGCAGCTCGATCCGCGCCAGCTCGCGAGCCGCGGTATTGGCATCGACGAAGTCGCGACGGCGATCAGCTCCGCGAACGTGAACATTCCAAGCGGCGTGCTCTGGGGAAACCGCCGCGCGCTCACGGTGCAGACCAACGGCCAGCTCAACGATGCCGCGGCGTTCGGCGATCTCGTGGTGACGTATCGCAACGGCGCTCCCGTGCGGCTCCGCGAACTGGGCAAGGTGCTCGACGATATCCAGAACAACAAGACCGCGCAGTGGCTGAACAACGAGCGGTCCATCTCGCTTTCCATTCAGAAGCAGCCGGGAACGAACACCGTGGCCGTGGCCGATGCGATCAAGGCGCTGCTCCCCGTGCTGACGGCGCAGATGCCCGCGTCGGTGCACGCGTCGATTTTCTTCGATCGTGCGCAGGGGATTCGCGACTCGGTGCACGACGTAAAAGTCACGCTGATGGTGACGCTGACGCTGGTGATCCTGGTGATCTTCCTGTTCCTGCGGAACGTCTCGGCCACCGCGATCCCGAGCCTCGCGCTCCCCATGTCGCTGATGGGGACGTTCGCGGTGATGCACATACTCGACTACAGTCTGGACAACCTGTCGCTGATGGCGCTCACGCTCTCGGTGGGGTTCGTGGTGGACGACGCCATCGTGATGCTCGAGAACATCGTGCGCCACATGGAGATGGGAAAGACGCCGATGCAGGCCGCGCTCGACGGCGCGAGCGAGATCGGGTTCACGATCATATCGATGACGGCGTCGCTGACGGCGGTGTTCATTCCGCTGCTGTTCATGGGTGGCATCGTGGGCCGGCTCTTCCGCGAGTTCGCGGTGACGATCGCGGTGGCGGTGCTCGTATCGGGATTCGTGTCTCTCACGCTGACGCCGATGCTCGGCGCGCATTTCCTGAACGAGGGCCGGCTGCACGGGTCGCACAATTTCATATTCGACTCGTTCGAGCGCCTCTATCAGTACGTGCTGCGCAAGTACACGTCGTCGCTGCACTGGGTGATGGGCCACCGTGCGGTGGTGATGGTGTTCTCGCTGGCGACGCTCGTGGCGACGGGCTTCATGTTCTCCGCGGTCAAGAAGGGATTTTTCCCGTCGGAAGATCAGGGAATTTTGCACGCCAGCGTCGAAGCAGCGCAGGGTGTCGGATTCCCCGACATGACCGCGAAGATCCAGGCGCTTGCGAAGCTTGGCCTCGAGAATCCGAGCATCGCGGCGGAGAGTTATGCGGTGGCGAGCGGCTACGGCGGCTCGTCGGGCGCGGTCAATACCGGGAGAATCACCTTCCGGCTCAAGCCGCGCAACGAGCGCAAGTATTCGGCCGATGAGATCGTGCCGCAGCTCTCGGACGCGTTCCACGCGGTGCCGGGT
>JBOHTH010000499.1:0-2889 GCA_050733535.1 Gemmatimonadaceae bacterium
CATGACGACCGATCCCTTCCCGAAAGCCCACGCCGTGCGCGTCGACACCGCGCACGGCTCGTTTGCGGTCGCGGGAATGGCGAAGGGTTCCGGGATGATCGAGCCGAACATGGCGACGATGCTCGCGTACATCTTCACCGACGCGCAGCTCGGTGCGGCAACGCTCGACACGATGTTGCGCAGCGCGGTGCATGTGTCATTCAACATGCTGAGCGTGGACACCGACACGAGCACCAGCGACACGTGCGCGATTCTCGCCAACGGGCTCGCCGGTCAGGTGGATGAAAAAGCTTTTCTCGGCTCGCTCACCGCCGGCTGCACCCGGATGACTGAGATGCTCGCGCGGGACGGTGAAGGCGCAAAGCACCTCCTTCGCGCGACGGTCCGCGGCGCCGCGACGGACGATGACGCGCGCCGCGTCGCGAAGTCACTCGTGAACTCGCCGCTCATCAAGACGATGGTGCACGGTGCCGATCCGAACGTCGGCCGTCTGCTGATGGCGGTGGGGAAGGCGTTCGAGGTGAACGTGCAGCCTGCCACAACCGACGCGTGGATCAATGGCCACGCCGTCGTGAAGGGCGGGGAGCGTCTCGACTTCGATGAAGCCGTGGTGCGCGCCGCACTCGCGAATGAAGTCGTCGACCTCGAGGTCACCCTCGGCCTCGGCACCGCCGCCGCGACGGCCTACGGTTGCGACCTCACCGCCGGGTACATCGAAGAGAACGCCGCGTATTACTCCAGCTAAGGTCCAACCCGCTGCGCACTGCGGAACTATTGACTACTTGAGCGGCGGCGGCACCCGCCGCCTTGTCGCCTGCTCGAACGAATAGGCGAGCTCGATCAGCTTCGATTCGCTGCACGCCATCCCGGTGAAGCTCACGCCGTACGGCACCGGCTGCGCGTCGAACGAGCGCGGCAGCGGCGGATTGAGCGCGTTCGGAATCCGGCCGAACGGAACGATGACCGTCGGGTAGCCCGGTTTCGCGGCGATCCCGGCGCCGCTCGCGCCGGGAAAAATCAGCGCGTCGAGGTGATCGGCTTTCATTACTTCGTCAATCCCGTGCGTCCCGCCGAGGTCGATGTCCTTGCGGCGATCGGCGTCGTACTGTGCCTTGTCGGCGACGAGATCGATTTCATCCGAGATGTCGAGCTGTGACTGGCCGTATTTCATCGCGCCGCGCCCCGCGTTGGCGATGTTGAACCAGCGGAGCTCAGTCAGTGACTTGAGCGGCGCGGCGGCGCCGAGCGATGCGAGCCAGGCGTTGAAGTCACGCTTCATGCCGTAGTTGAAGTCGATCGAGCAGTTGGCGTTGTGCCCTTTGCGGTCCTGCCATCCGCTGCACGTGTCCCAGTACAAAATGTTGTGCAGGGTGTCCGCGGTCGTCACGCTGGGGATGTTCGCCGGATCGACGATGACTGCGCCCTCGGCCTTCAGCGCCGCGATCGCCTCGGCCATCGACGCACTCTGCGCCGCGTTCAGGCCGCCGCGCGGTGTCGTCGTGCCCGGCACGGTGAACGGATCGAAGTAGAATGCGCGCGGAATGCCGATGCGCGCGCCCTTGAGTCCGTCACGCTTGAGGTATGGGCGATAGTCGCGGTTGGGCGGCGGCGTGCAGGTACGTGTGGCCGAGTCGTGCGGGTCGGGCGCGGGGCTCTCGAGTGCGCCCAGCATGATCGCCGCGTCTTCTACCGTTTTCGCCATCGGGCCGGGCGTGTCCTGATCGGCCGTGATGGGGATGACGCCGTAGCGGCTGATGCGGCCGACCGTCGGCTTGATGCCGACGAGCATGTTCTGGTTTGACGGGCTGAGCACCGAGCCGGACGTTTCAGTGCCAACGTTCGCGGCCCAGAAGCTCGCTGCGGTTCCGATGCCGGAGCTCGAGCCGCCGGTCCCCATAACGGGGCGTCCATCATTGAAGCCCGGGCGCGGATCGGGGCGCGGATCGTACGGGTTCATGCCGTAGCCGCCGAGGGCGCTGTAGTTGCCGGGCATCGGCGTCGGACTTCCGGCGACCCAGTTCGCGAGTTCGGTCAGCACGGTTTTCGCGATGATGATCGCGCCGGCGTCCTTCAGGTTTTTTGTGAGCGTCGCTTCGTATGGTGGCACGAGTCCCTTGAACGCCAAGGCGCCGCCCGTGGTGGGCATGTTGGTCGTGTGGATGTTGTCCTTGAGCGCGACGGGGATCCCGTGCAGCGGTCCGCGGATATGCCCCGCCGCGCGCTCACGATCGAGCTCGTCGGCTTCGGCGAGCGCGGTGTGGCTCACCGCGATCACGGCGTTCAGGGTATGGTCGTAGGTCGCGATGCGCGCGAGGTACAAGAGGACGAGCTCGTGCGAGGTCACGCGGCCGGCCGTGAGCGCGGCCTGCATTTGCGGGATGGTCGCCTCGGCGACGTCGAATGTCGGCCGTTGCTGGGCGGAGAGCGCGAAGGGGACGAGGGCGCAGAGCGCGATACGCTTCATATGAGAGTCTGGTCGGAAGGTTCGATGGCGGCGAAAACGTACGCGCTCGTGCGAACTCGCGCGAACTCAAGAACAAAACTTCTGGTGAAGTTGGTCGGGTTTGGGTGAGATGCCGTGGGATTGGGGCTATTGGTCGTTGGCTCTGAGACAAGGCGACTCGTACAGATTGGCGGAGGACAATGCGTCCCGATCCCACAGCCAATGACCAACAACTCCACTCCCGAAGCATCTCACCCAGAGCACTGAACACGTCGTGTCGTTGACGAGGAAGCGATGACAGTCACATGACCGTATATTCAACATTGTACGCTTTCATACACGGACAATCACGAGGCTCCAGTGAAACAGTCATTCATTCTCCGCGCCGGCATCATGGCCGCGCTCGCACTCCCCTTCGCCACGGTCGCGGCCCAGCAGAAATGCCC
>JBOHTH010000500.1:0-3884 GCA_050733535.1 Gemmatimonadaceae bacterium
CGACAGCGGCGCGGAGATTCCCCGCGCCGCCGAGCGGCTCGGCGCGATCGAGCGCAGCGCGCACCGCGCTCGCGCTGCCGCCGACGACGCGCGAATCCGCGGTCACGAGCCAGAGGCGGTCGCTCGCGTTGGCGCGCCCGATGGCGGCACGCGCCGCGTCCTTGAGGCGCGCGAGGACCGGGGCGCCATTGATCACCACCGACGTGCTCAGCGAGTTGTCGAGCACAACCGCGATCGCGGTCGGCGCGTGCGACCCGCCGGCGAACCGGCCGATCGGCCGCGCCGCGGCGAGCGCCAGCGCGAGCACCGCGAACACGCGCAGCAGCATGAGCAGCAGGTTGCGCAGCTTCAGCTGGCGCGAGTGCTCGCGCTCGGCGCGAAGCAGGTAGCGCATCGCGGGAAAGTCGACCTTCTCGCCCGCGCGGCGGCGCAGCAGATGCAGCACCAGCGGCACGGACGCCGCCGCCGCGAGGACGAGCGCGAATGGCGCGAGGAAGTTCATCGCTTACGGCAGGTGCTGCCGGGCGGCGAACGCACGCCGGAGCGCGACGCCGAACGGCTGATCGGTAAAGACGGGTTCGTACGACGAACCCGTCGCCGAGAGGCGGTCGCGCCATTCGCCGAGCGCGATCTGCACTGTCTCTCGGTATGCGTCGCGCACTTCGCTGAGCATGACATGCACCGATGCGTCGGTTTCGGTGTCGATGAGTTCCGTCTCCATCTTGGCGATCGCGAGGTCGCGCTCTGCGGGGTCGATGATGTGCAGCACGGTCACGTCGTGACCGACGGCGCGGAGCGCCGAGACCGCCTTGGTCATCTCGGCTTCGTCAACGAGCAGGTCGGAGATGATCACCACCATGCCCGGGCGCTGCACGAGCTGGGCCGCCTTCATGATGGCGCCGGGCGCGTCGGACCCCTTGCCCGAGCCGGGATCTTCGAGGGCGTTGATGATGCGGCGCCACTGCGCGGAGCGGCCGCGGGGCGGGATGACCGTGCGGACCTCGTCGTCGAATCGGATCAGCCCGACGCCGTCGCGCTGGCGCAGCAAGAGCCAGGAGACAGCGGCGGCGACCTGTTCAGCATATGCAAGCTTGGTGACGCGCCCCGGCGCGCCGGTCCAGGCCATGGATTTGCTGACGTCGAGGACGATCGTGGCCTTGAGGTTGGTTTCTTCCTCGAACTGCTTGATGAGCCACTTGTCGGCGCGGGCCACGACTTTCCAGTCGAGAAAGCGGAGGTCGTCGCCGGGCTGGTAGGCGCGGTGCTCGGCGAACTCGACGGAGAAGCCTTTGCGGGGGGAACGGTGGAGGCCGGTGAGAAATCCTTCCACTACCCAACGCGCGATAATTTCGATGCGGCCGAGGGCCGCTAACGAAGCAGGGTCAATCAGGTCGGCGCGCGAGGTCTTGTCGGCCATTCTTGCGGATGCGGAATGTAGCGTGCGCTCATGCTTAACGGACGAGGTGCGGTTTGCGCTCAGGCGCCGTCGGGCGCGGCGGAGTGTGTCCCCCAGAGGTCCGTCCAAACAGCGAGCGGACTCTGGGGGACACACTCCGCCGCGCCCTCCGGACATTTCCGCAAACCGATCCTCGGGTCACGCCCGCGCGCGCTCCCTCCACCGGGCGAGATGCGCGGAGGGCCGACACGACCACGCCCGCGACCTTCACAGGCACAACGGCAGCGAGAGGTCTCGCGGTGGCGTGTCGCCCCAGAGTCCGCTCGCTGTTTGGACGGACCTCTGGGGCGACATGCCATCGCGGGACCGATCCGCGCCGCGCGACTATATTTAAAGATTGTCCGCAGGCACACTCGAGACAGGGAATTCGTGCAGCTCGATCGAATTAGAAATTTCTGTATTGTCGCGCATATCGATCACGGCAAGTCGACCCTTGCCGACCGGCTGATCGAGGCCACGGGCATGCTCCAAAAGCGCGAGATGAAGGAGCAGGTGCTCGATACGCTCGACCTCGAGCGCGAGCGCGGCATCACGATCAAGCTCAACGCCGTGCGCATGAGCTACACGGCGAACGACGGCGTGACGTACGAGCTCAACCTCATCGACACGCCAGGGCACGTGGACTTCACGTACGAAGTCTCGCGCTCGCTCGCGGCGTGCGAAGGGGCGATCCTCGTCGTGGACGCGTCACAGGGGATCCAGGCGCAGACGCTCTCGAACCTGTTTCTCGCTATGGAAGCAGGCCTCGAGATCATCCCAATCCTCAACAAGATCGACCTCCCCGGCGCCGAGCCCGAGAAGCGGCGCGCCGAGGTCGTCGGGCTGCTTGGCTGCGATCCGGCCGACATCCTGCTCGTGAGCGCCAAGGAAGGAATCGGCGTGAAGGAACTGCTCGAGAAGGTGATCGAGAAAACACCGCCGCCCAAGGGCGATCCGGCTGCGCCGCTGCGCGCGCTCGTGTACGACTCATACTACGATCGCTATCGCGGTGCGATTCCGAGCATTCGCGTCGTGGACGGTACGATCCGGAAGGGGACGAAGATCACGTTCGGAGCGAACGACGCCGTGTACGAGGTGCAGGAGGTCGGCTACAACCAGCTGCGGCAGGTCCCGACGGACGTGCTGACGGCGGGCGAGGTCGGCTACGTGGTCGCGAGCGTGCGGTCGGTGAGGGAAACGCGAGCGGGCGACACGGTGTTCGACGCCGACAATCGCGCCGGTGCCGCCTTACCGGGATATCAGGCGGTGAAATCGTTCGTCTTCGCCGGCTTGTACCCGACCGATACCCAACAATACGAAGAACTGCGCGACGCGCTCGAGAAGCTTCAGCTCAACGACGCCTCACTGAACTACGAACCGGAGACGTCGACGGCGCTCGGCTTTGGATTCCGCTGCGGATTCCTCGGACTGCTGCATATGGAGATCGTGCAGGAACGCCTCGAGCGCGAGTTCAACCTCAGTCTCGTCACGACGGTGCCGAGCGTCGAGTACCGCGTCCACAAGACCGACGGTGAGCTCGTGCTGGTCGAGAATCCGGCGCTGATGCCGCCGGCATCGGTGATCGACAACGTCGAGGAGCCGTACGTGAAGGCGCGCATCATGGCGCCGGCGGAATACATCGGCCCGATCATGACGCTCGGCACGGAGCGGCGCGGCGAGTACAAGGGGATGAGCTACATCGACACCGCGCGCGTCGAGTTCGACTGGGAATTCCCGCTCGCGGAAATCATCCTCGACTTCTTTGACAAGCTGAAGTCGATCTCGCGCGGGTATGCGTCGCTCGACTACGAGATGCTCGAATACCGCCGCAGCGACCTCGTGCGCCTCGACATGCTGATCAACGGCGACGCGATCGACGCGTTCAGCGTGATCATCCACGTCGACAAGTCCTACGACTGGGGGCGCAAGATCGCGGACAAGCTGAAGGAGCTGATCCCGCGCCAGCTGTTCGAGGTGGCAATCCAGGCTGCGATCGGGATGAAGGTGATCGCCCGGACCACGGTGAAGCCGCTGCGGAAGGACGTGCTCGCGAAGTGCTACGGCGGAGACATTACGCGAAAACGGAAACTGCTGGAGAAGCAGAAAGAGGGTAAGAAGCGGATGAAGCAGGTGGGATCGGTGGAGATCCCGCAGGAGGCGTTTTTGGCGGTGTTGCAGGTGGAGTAAGACCGAAGACCGAGGACCGAAGACCGAGTACTATTCGGATCGTCGGTCTTCGGTCTTCGGTCGCTTCGATGCCCTCTCTTATCATCCAAACCAGCTTTCTGGGCGACGTCGTGCTTACGACACCGCTGCTCGCGGAGCTGGCTCGGACTGCGCCCGTCGACATCGTCGTTACCCCAGCCGCGGCGCCGCTGCTCGCAAATCATCCTGCGGTGCGCGATGTGATTGTGTTTGACAAGCGCGGCGCCGACGCGGGGGGCATGGG
>JBOHTH010000501.1:0-7294 GCA_050733535.1 Gemmatimonadaceae bacterium
TCGCACGACCTGCGCACGCCGCTCACGACGATCAAGGCCCTCGCGCACGAACTCGGCTCCCTGGGAGATGAGCGCTCGCAGATCATCGAAGAGCAGGCGGACCGCCTGAACCGGGTCGTCGCCGACCTGCTCGATCTCTCGCGGCTCAGCGCGGGTGCAATGCCGCTCCATGTGGAGCTCAACGCCGTCGACGACCTGCTCAGCGCGGCGGTGCAGGACACCGAGCGGCGCCTCGCCGGACGCACGCTCGCCACCGACTTGCCGAGCGACGATGTGCTGCTCGTCGGACGGTTCGATATCTCGCTTTCGATCCGCGTGCTTGTGAACCTCATCGACAACGCGATCAAGTATTCATCGCCGGAGACGACCATCCACGTCTCCGCGCGGCGCGAGGGAGCAATGCTCGACGTGAGCGTATCCGACACGGGGCCTGGCGTCCCGCCGGGCGAGGAAGATCGCATCTTCACGCCGTTCTATCGTCCGCCGGGTGAGCGCCCCGACGCCGGAAGCGCCGGTCTCGGCCTTGCGATCGCGCGGCGGATGGCGGAGTCACAGGGCGGCGGCGTGACCTATACGCGACGTCCGGACGGCAGCACGTTCACGCTGCTGCTGGCCGCGGCGGACGTCGGCGGTTAGTCGTCCCGCAGCGCCACCATTGGATCGACCTTGGTGGCCCGGCGCGCAGGAATGTAGCACGCGACGAGCGCTGTTCCGACCAGCAGCAGCGTCACGCCACCGAGCGTCAGCGGGTCCGTGGCGGTTATTCCGAAGAGGAGAGACGCGACGGTGCGCGTAAGCGCGAGCGCGCCGGCCATTCCGATCACGACGCCGATGAATATCGTACGCATCCCCTGCCCGAGAATCATCCGCAGGACATCGCCGGAGTTCGCTCCGAGCGCGATGCGCACGCCGAACTCACGCGTGCGGCGGCTCACGGAGTAGGCGACGACGCCGAACACGCCCGCCGTGGCGAGCAGCAGAGCCGTAACCGCAAAGAAGCCGATGAGGATGACGTTGAAGCGTCGCGACCCGAGCGACGCTGAATACACCTGCGCGAAGGTCTGGAACTTCGGCGGAATCTCAGGATTGAGGTCATGAAGGATTGCTCGCGCGGCGGAAGCCACCTGACGCGGGTCCGCGTCGCCTCGCATCGTGAAGGTCATCGCCGACCGCGGACGCTGAAACAGGTCGACATACACCGTGGGGCGGGGCGGCGAATCAAGGCTGGACTCGTGCGTATCGCCGACCACGCCGACGATGGTCAGCAGGCGCAGGTCGCCGTCCATGTTGCCAAACTCGATCGTGTGACCGATCGGGTCCTCATGCGGCCAGCGCGCGCGCGCCAGCGATGTGCTGATCAGCGCAACGTGCGGAGCACTCGCGTCATCGCGCGCATCGAACATGCGCCCGCGCACGAGCGGAATGCCGAGGGTCTGGAAGTATCCGTCTGTCGCGACGTCGAAGTCGGCGTTGCCGATCCTCTCCTGCTGCCGGGAAAGTTCGCCGAGGCGCGCCATGGTCACGGGCAGCTCATCCGGTGATATGAGCAGAAAGCGCCCATCGGGAAGCCCACCTGCGGCGAGAGGCAACGAGCTCGCCGCACCAACGCCACTCACGCCGGGGATTTCCTTGAGGCGCTCAATGAGGCGGGAGAAGAACAGCGCTTGGGCGACTTTCGCCTGGTCGCCCTCCGCTGCGGGGAGCGACACGTCCATCGCGACGATGCTGTCTACGCGAAAACCCGGATTGACGTCCATGACCTTCATCAGGCTGCGCCCGAGCAGCCCCGCGCCGACGACAAGGACGAGCGTGATCGCGACCTGAGCTGCGACGATCGCGCGTCCGACGCGCTGACTGCCCCGGGAACCGGCATGCCCGCGTCCACCTTCGGCGAGCCCGTCCCGCGGGTCCACGGCCGTCGCGCGAACGGCAGCAAACACCCCAAGACCGGCCGCAACGGCTGCCGCGAGAATGAAGGCAAACAGCAGGGCGGGGACGCTGATCGCAACGCTGTCGAGTCTCGGCAAGCTTGGCGGCGCGAGCGAAACCAGTTCGGTAACACCGAGCACCGCGCCTGCCACGCCAAACGCCCCGCCGAGCAGGGAGAGCAGCAGCGCCTCGGTCAGGAACTGGCGCATCAGGCGGCCGCGCGCTGCGCCGAGCGCTCCTCGAATGGCGAGTTCCCGTCCGCGCGCCGACGCCTGCGCCAGGAGCAGGTTCGCGACGTTAGCGCACGCGACGAGCAGCAGGAAACCGACCGCGCCGAGAAGGAGCAGGAGCGTCGGGCGGGCGTTTCCGGTGATGGAGTCCTGCAGCGAGACGACCATGCCGTCCTTGAGCAGGTAGTCGCCCTGTTCGTTGGACGAGTCGTGAATGCGCCGCGCGATCGCGCTGATGTCGCGGTCGGCCTGTGCAACGGACACGCCGTCGCGCAGGCGCGCGACCGCCGAGTAGTTATGTGACGTACGGAATTGATTCTCACCATCGAGATCAGCCGGGAGCCACACATCCACCGCGTTCGGGAACTGGAATCCGGCCGGGAGTACGCCGATCACTGCGAATACCGAGCCGCCAATGCTCAGGTGCGACTGCGAGAGGTCACGCGGAGCTCCGAGGGTCTCCTTCCAATATCCGTAGCTGACGAGCGCCGTCGGGCCGGCACCCTTTCGGGCGTCATTCGGCGCGAACGCTCTGCCAAGCAAGGGCTGCACGCCGAACACTTTGAAGAAACCAGCGGAGACGTTCGCGATGGTTGTGCGCGTCGGTTGCGCCGTTCCGGATACCGACTCCATGTAGCTGTTGTACTTGGCGATCGACTGAAAGCTGCGATTCTGGTCGCGAAAATCGTCAAAGTTCGGATCAGCGAGGCGGGCAGGACGTCCCTTATTGGTGACCTCGAACACGGCCACGATCCGGTCGGCGTGCGCATATGGCAGGGGGCGCAGCAGCACGCCATATACCACGCTGAAAATTGCCGTCGTCGCGCCGATGCCAAGCGCGAGCGTCATGATGACGACCGCCGTGAACCCCGGCCGGCGCCGAAGCATTCTCGCGCCATACCTGAAATCCGAGACGAGGTCGTGAAAAAGGCGCGTGCGGAGAGGAAGGCCGTCGGGTGAGCGCGTCATTGGATCCTCGTAGTGGGCTCTTCGTGAGACAGTCCCGGACGACCGGAGGTTTGCGAAAGCAGTTTTAGCAAAATCTTAGCGGGCGCGCCCATTGGTCTTTGTGCGCCCTTTACGCTCTGCCGGGCATCGTGGATCCGGTTGCACGACATCCATCGACCGGAGCGCCCGCATGCCCGACCTCGCCTACATCGCCGGCATCATCGCGTTCTTCGCGCTGATGCTGCTCTACGCTCGCTTCTGCGTGACCCTCTCCGGCAAGAACGTCGCGGAGGAGTCTCGCCATGACTCTTGACTCGATTGTCGGAGGCCTCGTGGCGCTCGTTCTGCTTGGCTACCTGCTCTATACGCTGGTGAAGCCGGAGAAGTTTTGACGTGACAACGCAAGGCTGGCTGCAAATCGCGTTCTACTGCGCGGCGCTGTTGCTCGTGACGAAGCCGCTCGGCATCTACGTCTTCAAGGTCTACGACGGTTCCATCGGATGGCTGCGCCCACTGGAGCGCGGCCTGTACCGCCTGGCCGGCGTCGACCCAAACGAAGACCAGCACTGGACTCGGTACGCGGCCGCCGTGCTGCTCTTCAGCGCGGCGGCGATGCTGCTGACGTACGCCGTGCTGCGGCTCCAGGCGATCCTGCCGCTCAACCCGCAGCACATGGGCGCCGTGCCGGATCGTCAGGCGTTCGAGACGACCGCGTCGTTCACCACGAATACCAACTGGCAGTCATACAGCGGCGAGACGACGATGTCGTACTTCTCGCAGATGACCCAGCTGACATTCCACAACTTCGCGTCGGCCGCGACGGGCGTCGCGCTCGCCATCGCGCTCGCGCGCGGCATCACACGCCACTCGGCTGGCTGCCTCGGGAACTTCTGGGTAGACCTCGTCCGCGGCACGCTGTACCTGTTCCTGCCGTTCTCGATCCTGCTCGCGCTCCTGTTCGTGCAGCAGGGCGTGATTCAGAACTTTGCGCAGTACGTCTCCGTGCACACGGTCGAGGGCGCGAGGCAGATACTCGCGATGGGACCTGTGGCCAGCCAGGAAGCCATCAAGCAGTTCGGCACGAACGGCGGCGGATTCTTCAACGCGAACTCCTCGCATCCGTTCGAGAACCCGACGCCGTGGACGAACTTCTGGCAGATGCTCGCGATCTTCGCGGTTCCGGCCGCGCTGACCTACGCGTACGGCCGCATGGCCAGGAACCAGAAGCATGGGTGGGCGTTGTGGGCCGCGATGTTCGTGCTGTTCATCGGAGGAACAGCCGCCGCGTACCGGGCCGAGGCGCGAGGCAATCCCATTCACGCCGCGCGCGGCGTTGACGTCGTCACGACGTTCGTGAACCCTGGCGGCAACATGGAAGGCAAAGAGGTTCGTTTCGGCATCGCGAACTCCGCGCTCTTCGCGACCATCACCACCGATGCCTCCTGCGGCGCCGTGAACTCCATGCACGATTCGTTCACGCCGCTCGGTGGCCTCGTGCTTTTGGTGAACATGCAGCTGGGCGAGGTGGTCTTCGGCGGTGTCGGGGCAGGGCTCTACGGGATGCTCATCATGGTCGTGCTCGCGGTGTTCATCGCGGGACTCATGGTGGGGCGCACGCCGGAATACCTCGGCAAGAAGATTCAGGCGCGCGAGGTACAAATGGCGATGCTCTTCGTGCTCGTGTTTGCCGGCAGCATTCTCGTGACGGCCGGTATAACCGCGGTGAGCGCCGACGGCCTCAAGGGATTGAACAACGCGGGGCCGCACGGTCTCTCCGAAATCATCTACGCGTTCACGTCGACCGCGGCGAACAACGGCAGCGCCTTCGCTGGCCTTAGCGGCGGCACGTACTACTACAACACGCTGCTCGGACTGAATGCGCTCATTGGCCGCTTCGCGATGATCGTGCCGATGGTCGCGCTCGCCGGGTTCCTCGCCGAGAAGAAGGCGGTGCCCGAATCGGCGGGCACGTTCCCCGTCACGACGCCGCTTTTCGTGGCGCTCCTCGTCTCCGTCATTCTCACCGTCGGCGCCTTGACGTTCTTCCCGGCGCTTTCCCTCGGTCCGATCGTGGAGCACTTCCTGATGAAGGCCGGGAGGCTCTTCTGATGTCGGTCACCAGACGTCCGCTTTTCGACGGCCCCATCGTTCGCCGCGCCATGCGCGAGTCGTTCGCAAAGCTCGCGCCGCGCACAATGGTGCGGAACCCCGTCATGTTCGTCGTCCTCGTCGGGAGCGTCCTCACGACGCTCGTGCTGCTCCGCGACATCACGTCCGGCCGTGGGGAGATCGGCTTCACGCTGCAGATCGCGCTTTGGCTGTGGTTCACCGTGCTGTTCGCGAACTTCGCCGAGGCGATGGCCGAAGGCCGCGGCAAGGCGCAGGCCGACAGCCTCCGCGCCACCCGTACGCACACGATGGCCAAGCAGCTCAAGGATCCCTCGAGGAAGTCGGCGATCGTCGCGGCGTCCTCGGCCCAACTCCGAATCGGCGATTTCGTCATCTGCATGCCGGGCGACGTGATTCCCGGCGACGGTGAGGTCGTCGAGGGCGTCGCTTCGGTAGACGAGTCCGCCATCACCGGCGAGTCGGCTCCGGTCATTCGCGAATCCGGTGGCGATCGCTCGGCGGTCACCGGCGGCACCAAAGTGCTCTCCGACTTTCTGGTCATTCGCATCACGGCGAATCCTGGCGAGACCTTCCTCGACCGCATGATCGCGCTCGTGGAGGGCGCGTCGCGCCAGAAGACGCCAAACGAGATCGCGCTGACGATCCTGCTGTCCGGATTGACCATCATCTTTCTGTTCGCCGTCGTCACGCTGCAACCGTTCGCCATCTACAGCGGCAGCTCGGTGAGCGTCCCGGTGCTGATCGCTCTTCTCGTCTGCCTTATTCCAACGACGATCGGCGGGCTGCTCTCCGCAATCGGCATCGCCGGCATGGACCGGCTTATTCAGCAGAATGTGATCGCGATGAGCGGCCGCTCCGTCGAAGCCGCCGGCGACGTCAATACGCTTCTGCTCGATAAAACCGGAACCATCACGCTCGGCAATCGGCAGGCGGCCGAGTTCATTCCGTTCGCCGGCGTGACCACGGAACACCTCGCGGACCGTGCGCAATATGCGTCGCTGCCCGACGAGACTCCCGAGGGCCGCAGCATCGTCGTGCTGGCGAAGGAGAGGTTTGGCATTCGCGGCCGCACGCTGGAGGTCGGCGAGGCGCAGTTCGTGCCGTTCTCCGCGATGACGCGTATGAGCGGCGTCGACATGGGGTCGCTGCAGATCCGAAAGGGCGCGAGCGACGCTGTCGTGCACTGGGTCAAGGAGAACAAGGGAGCGCTGGCGCCCGATCTTTCGTCGGTCGTCGAGCGCATCGCACGTGAGGGCGGTACGCCGCTCGTGGTGGCGGAACTCAGCGATGGCGTCGCGCGCGCGCTCGGCGTGATCTACCTGAAGGATGTCGTGAAGGGTGGCATTCGCGAGCGCTTCGCGCGCCTGCGCGCCATGGGCATCCGCACCGTGATGATCACCGGGGACAACCCGCTCACCGCGGCCGCGATCGCAAAGGAGGCCGGCGTTGATGAGTTCCTCGCCGAGGCAACGCCGGAGGACAAGATGGCCCTGATCAAGCGTGAACAGGCGGGTGGACGGCTGGTCGCGATGACCGGCGACGGTACAAACGACGCGCCCGCGCTCGCGCAGGCCGATGTCGGCGTCGCGATGAACAGCGGCACGCAAGCGGCGAAGGAAGCGGGGAACATGATCGACCTCGACTCCAACCCCACCAAGCTCATTGAGGTGGTGGAGATCGGGAAGCAGCTGCTGATGACGCGCGGCGCGCTTACGACGTTCTCGATCGCGAACGATGTGGCGAAATACTTCGCGATCATCCCCGCGATGTTCGTCGTCACGTTCCCCGCGCTGCAGGCACTGAACGTCATGCGGCTGCATTCGCCCGCGTCGGCGATTCTGGCGAGCGTGATCTTCAACGCGCTGATCATCGTCGCGCTCATTCCTCTGGCGTTGCGGGGCGTCACGTACCGTCCCGCGGCAGCGTCGGTCATTCTGCGGCGCAACCTGTTCGTGTACGGGTTCGGCGGGCTCGTCGTGCCGTTCGTCGGCATCAAGCTGATCGACATGGCCGTCTCCGCCGTCGGCCTGGCCTGAAGGACCTGTTCACCATGATGC
>JBOHTH010000502.1:0-10491 GCA_050733535.1 Gemmatimonadaceae bacterium
TACGCATCCGCGGCGAACAGTTCCAGGTCGTCGGGGTGCTGAAGTCCAAGGGACAGGCGAACTCATTCGGCAATCCGGATGAGATCGTGCTGATTCCATTCAACACGGGGCAGTTCCGCCTGTTCGGCAACAATCGCCTGAACGACATCTTCGTGCTCGCGGCGTCGGAGCCGCAGATCCCGCAGGCGATGTCGGAAATCGAATCAGCGCTCCGGCGCGCGCACCACATCCGCGCCGAAGACTAGGACGACTTTCGGATCCGCGACCAGTCGGACTTTCTCACCACGCTGGGAGAGACCACCCAGACGTTCACAATGCTGCTGGCCGGCATCGCCGCGGTCTCGTTGCTCGTCGGAGGCATCGGCATCATGAACATCATGCTCGTGTCGGTCACGGAGCGGACGCGCGAGATCGGTGTTCGCAAGGCGCTCGGTGCGACGCGCGGGAGCATCCTGCTGCAATTCCTCACCGAGGCCGTGGTCCTGTGCGCCGTCGGCGGGCTGATCGGCGTGGCGGCGGGGATGGGCGCCGCAGATGAGATGCACCACCTGATGGGGTGGCGGACGTCGGTGGACTTCAACTCGGTCGTGCTCGCGTTCGGCTTCGCGGCGTTTACCGGCCTGGTGTTCGGCGTGTGGCCCGCCAAGCAGGCGGCGGCGCTGGATCCGATCGAGGCGTTGCGGTTCGAGTAGGCGGCAGACTTTGGTCGGCAGACTCTAGTCGGCAGACTTTGGTCGGCAGACTCTGGTCGGCAGACTTTGATCGGCAGACTTTGGTCGGCAGACTTTGGTCGGCAGACTTTGGTCGGCAGACTTTGGTCGGCAGACTTTGATCGGCAGACTTTGATCGGCAAACTTTGGTCGGCGGACCTCAGGGGACAGAGGGCGAAATGGTTGGCGCCACGTTGCGGCGGAAGGGTGCTGGTTTTGCGAGCGGACCGAGGCAGATTGGGCGCGTGCAGAATTTTCGGAAACTTCACGTCTGGGAAAAGGCCCACGCGCTCGCCCTCGCGATACAATCGCTGACGGCGAGTATTCCGCGCCGAGGAAACACGGGGTTGATTGATCAACTTCGGCGCTCGGCGCTCTCGATCCCTGCGAACATTGCTGAAGGAGCAGGCAAGTCGACCAGCCTCGAGTTCGCGCGATTCCTGCAAATCGCGTACGGCTCGGCGAACGAAGTCGACTACCATCTGCAATTCGCCGCGGATTCCGGCCTGATCCCCCGGGCAGACTTCGATGCCCTCCGCGCCGAAGCGATCGAGATCCGCAAAATGCTAATCGGTCTCATGAGGCGGGCGCGCGGAACGAGCTAATCCGCCTAGCCACCGGTCCGCAGACTCCGACCAGCAGACTTTAGTCGGCAGACTCTAGTCGGCAGACTCTAGTCGGCAGACTCTAGTCGGCAGACTCTAGTCGGCAGACTCTAGTCGGCAGACTCTAGTCCGCAGACTCTAGTCCGCAGACTCTCCCTCACTCAACCGTCACACTCTTCGCCAGATTCCTCGGCTGGTCCACATGCGCGCCACGCTTCACGGCGATGTAGTACGCCAGCAGCTGCAGCGGCACCGATGCCAGGATCGGCATCAGCATGTCCAGCGTCTCCGGAATCCGGATCTCGCAGTCGATCAAGCCGCGCAGGGAAGGTTCGTCGCGGCTCGTGATCACGATCGTCGTGCCGCTGCGCGCCTTCACTTCCTGAATGTTCGACACGACCTTGTCGAACACCGAGTCGTGCGGCGCAATGAATACCACCGGCATGTTCTCATCGATGAGCGCGATCGGGCCATGCTTCATCTCCGCCGCCGGATAACCCTCGGCGTGGATATATGAGATTTCCTTCAGCTTGAGCGCGCCCTCGAGCGCCGCGGGGAAGTTGTAGCCGCGACCCAAATAGAGGAAGTTCGTCGCGTCCTTGAAGCGCTCGGCGATCTCCTCCACCGCCGGCGCGCGGTCGAGCACTTCCTGGATCTGCGCCGGAAGCGCGTGCAGCGCCTGGGCGATCTCGCGCCCGCGCACGACGGAGAGGTCGTGCTTGCGCGCAAGCTTCAGGGTGAAGAGCGCGAGCGCAACCACCTGGCTGGTGAACGCCTTCGTGCTCGCAACGCCGATCTCGGGGCCGGCGTGCAGGTAGACTCCGCCGTCGTCCTCGCGCGCGATCGTCGAGCCCACGACGTTCACGAGGCCCAGCGTGCGCGCACCGCGCCGCTTCGCCTCGCGCATCGCCGCCAGCGTATCCGCCGTCTCACCGGACTGCGACATCACGATGCACAGCGTGCGGTCCGTGACGATCGGATTGCGATACCGGAACTCTGATGCGTACTCGACCTCAACCGGAATGCGGGCCAGCTCCTCGATGAGCAACTCGCCGATCAGCGCGGAGTGCCAGCTCGTGCCGCACGCCGTGATGATCACATTGTCGATCTTCAGCAGGTCCTCGTGCGAGAGGTTGATGCCGCCGAGCTTTGCGGTGCCGTCCTCGAGAATGAGGCGCCCGCGCATCGTGTTCTCGACCGACTGCGGCTGCTCGAAAATCTCCTTCAGCATGAAATGCGCGTACCCGCCGCGTTCGATTTCAGCGAGGTCCCAGTCGATGCGATCGATCTCGCGGGGGAGCGGCGTCGCGTTGAGGTCGATCACGCGATACTTGTCGCGCTCGATCACCGCCACATCGCCGTCGTCGAGATAGACGACCTGGCGCGTGTGCGCGAGAATCGCCGACGCGTCGGACGCAAGGAAGTTCTGATCCTCGCCGACGCCGATCAAGAGCGGACTTCCCTTTCGCGCCGCGACGATCTTTCCCGGGTCGCGGCTCGAAACCACGGCGATACCGTACGTCCCCTCGATCTTGTGCAGCGCGTGGATCACGGCCTCCTCGAGCGAGCCGTCGAACAGCTCCTGTACGAGGTGCGCGACCACTTCGGTGTCGGTGTCCGACCGGAAGACGTAGCCGAGTTCCTGCAGCGCGCCGCGGAGGACGCTGGCGTTCTCGATGATCCCGTTGTGGACCACCGCCACAGTGCCGTCGTCGCTCAGGTGCGGATGCGCGTTGCGTTCGTTCGGCGCGCCATGAGTCGCCCAGCGCGTATGCCCGATGCCGAGCATGCCGTCCACGGGGTCCGCCGCGATCGCCGCCTCGAGCTTTGCGATTTTCCCCGCCGCGCGCCGGATCTCGACGGCTTCACCGTAGTACAGCGCAACGCCCGCGGAGTCATAGCCCCGGTACTCCATGCGCCGCAGCCCTTCGATCAACAGCGGTGTCGCCTGCTTGGGTCCGATGTAACCGATGATTCCGCACATGTCGTCTGTCCTTGCCTCGTTTACTTTTTATGAAAGCCGCGCCAAAAGTTCACGTCCACGCTCGACGAGCTTCTGCGCCTCGGCGTGCGAGGGCGCCTCGGCGATGACCCTGACCACCGGCTCCGTGCCCGATGGCCGTATATGCACCCAACGATCCGGCCATGCCAGCCGCAACCCATCCTGCGTGTCCGTTTCGGCATCGGGGAACGCCGCCCTCAGCGCCGCGTAAACGGCGTCGAGCGGCGCGTCCGGCCGGGCGAGTTTGTCCTTGATGATCGCGTAGCGCGGCGACGCGGTCACGATCTGCGACACCGTGCGCCGATCCTCGACAAGCAGTTGCAAAAGCAATGCCACCCCGAGCGGCGCATCCCGGCCGAGATGGAGCTCGGGAAGGATCACGCCGCCGTTCCCTTCCCCGCCGATTACGGCGCGTTCCGCGCGAATCCGGAGCGCCACGTTCACTTCGCCCACTGGTGCGCGGATGACACGCTGACCGAACTCGGTGGCGGTATCGTCCAGCACGCGGCTCGTCGAGAGGTTCGTCACGACGGGTCCCTTGCGATGTCGCAGGACGACACGCGCGGCGAGTGCGAGCGTGTAGTCCTCACCGATCGCGCTCCCCTGCTCGGACACGACCGCGAGGCGGTCGACGTCGGGGTCGGTGGCGAACCCGATCTGCGCGCCCGTCTTCTTCACCAGGCGTTCGAGATCGCCCAAGTTTTCCGGAATCGGCTCCGGTGGCCGCGGAAACCGCCCGTCTGTCTCGAGATTGATGGCGTGCACCTCGCAACCGAGGCGTTCGAGCAACTGCGGGATGATCGCGCCGCCGGCGCCCCGGCACGCATCGTACGCGACTCGAAACCGGCGTTCGCGGATCGCCGCGACCTTGATGTACGGCAGCTTGAGCACCGCCTCCAAATGGTGCGCAATCGCATCGCCATCGACACGTGTGGTGCCGAGCTTGTCCCAAGTCGCGTAAGGGATTCCGCCTTCCACGAAGGCGCGCATCGCGGCGCCCTCGTCCGCGTTCAGGAACAGCCCCGCCGGACCGACGCACTTGAGCGCGTTCCACTCGATCGGGTTGTGGCTCGCCGTGATGCAAAGCCCGCCCGCCGCGTGGTGATGCTCCACGGCCATTTGGAGTGTGGGCGTCGTGGTGAGGCCGATGTCGATCACCTCGGCGCCGACGGATTCGAGCGCCGCCCGCGCGACGCCGTGGAACAGCTGTCCGGACACGCGGCTGTCACGGCCGAGCACGACCGAGCGGGATGCGCCGGGCTTCAGCGCCCAGGCACCGAACGCCGCCGCATACCGGGCCACGACCTCGGGCGAGAGCCCGAAGCCCACCCGCCCGCGGATACCGGACACGCTGATCATGAGGGCCGAGTCTGTCATCGTGATGAAAGGTAGCGACGCGTTATCTTGAGAGGCACCTGCCGCCCACCATCTTCCATCCCGCCGCATGACCCGCGTATTCGACGAAGACTTGCCGTTCCGCTTCTCCACCCGGGCTATCCACGCAGGCCAGCGGCCTGATCCGACCACCGGCGCCATCATGCCGGCCATCGTGCAGACCTCGACCTACGTTCAGGACGCGCTCGGCTCGAACAAGGGATATGAGTATGCCCGGGGAAGGAACCCCACGCGAGAAGCGCTCGAGCGGAATGTCGCCGCGCTGGAAGGAGGCAGGCACGGGTTCGCTTTTTCGAGCGGGATGGGATGCACCGACTCCCTCATGAAACTGTTCAAGGCGGGCGACCACGTGGTCTGCGGCGAGAACGTGTACGGCGGAACGTATCGTCTGTTCGACAAGATCCTCGCGAACTTCGGCATGACGTTTTCGTTCGTGGATACGCGCGATCCGCAGAAGATCGAGGACGCGATGACGCCGAAGACCGTCGCCCTGGTGCTCGAGACGCCGACGAACCCGCTGATGCGGCTCACCGATCTGGCCGCGGCGGCCGCGATCGCCAAGAAGCGCGGCGCGCTGCTCATCGTGGACAACACGTTCGCGACGCCCTGCTTCCAGCGTCCGCTCGAGTACGGCGCGCACATTGTTTTCCACTCGACCACGAAGTACCTGAACGGCCACAGCGACATGGTCGGCGGGATCTGCGTCGTCAACGACGACGATCTGGCCACGCGCATCCAGTTCATCGCGAACGCCGCGGGCGCCGTCCCGGGTCCCATGGACTCCTGGCTCGCGCTGCGCGGGACCAAGACGCTCGCGCTGCGGATGCGACAGCACGATTTCAATGGACGCGCGATTGCGGATGCGCTCGCGAAACAACTCGGCGCGGAGCGGGTGTTTTATCCAGGGCTCACGTCGCACCCGCAGCACGCGCTGGCCAAGAAACAGATGTCGGGGTTCGGCGGCATGATATCCATAGAGACGAAGTCGAAGGCCAACGCTGCCAAGGTTCTGGGCCGGGTAAAGGTCTTTTCGCTGGCGGAATCGCTCGGCGGAGTGGAATCGCTGATCAGCCATCCGGCCTCGATGACGCATGCGTCGGTGGAGCCGGAACGGCGGGCGAAGCTGGGGGTGACAGAGGGGCTCGTGCGACTCTCTTGCGGAGTCGAAGATGTTGAGGACTTGCTTGAGGATCTTCACCGCGCTTTTGAAGGTGTCTGACGGCTCTCAACCCGGCGCGGAGTGCGGAAATGGAATGTGGCAGGCGGAACTTCGGCCCGGCGCGGGGTGCGGGAGAGGAGGCCTGAGTGCGGAAAAGATGAGTGTCGGGATTCCTCCTCCGCGCTCCGCACCGGGCCGAAATCCCGCATCTTCGCGTTCCATTTCCGCACTCCGCGCCGAGGCGAAATCCCGTATCTCCGCGTTCCATTTCCGCGCTCCGCCCCTGGGTTTGTGAGATCGCTTTCAGACAACGGCGACACTTTCCCGGCGTTAGGGCGTAGGACTGAGCACCTGCAGCACCTCGAATCGACCTCGGAGGCCGTATGCCTGACCGCAAGATCCTCACTGATATTTCGTCGACCGCATGGGAACATCCCGCTGACCGTGCTGCGCTGAACGCGCTGCGCGCGATTCCGCTGTTCGACGAAGTCGTGCGCAAGGTGGTCGGCTTCTTCGGTGATACCGGCGTGCGGCAACTCTTCCTCGCGAATGCGGTCCTCATCGGCCCCAACCAGCGCCCGGGGCTCAACGAGCTGTACGAGGAAGTGCTGCAGACGATGAACTGCCCAACGCGGCCTCAGCTGTACGTCACGCAGACGCCCGAGGCAAACGCCGGCGCCATCGGGTTCAACGAGCCGTTCATCGTCGTGAACTCGGGGATGCTCGACTTGCTGAATCGCGAGGAGCAGCGCTTCGTGCTCGCGCACGAAATCGGCCACGTCATGAGCGGGCACGTGATATACCGGACGCTGGCCGCGATCCTCCTGCTCGTCGGGCTCCGCGGCCTGCCCTTCCTCGCCGGTATCGCGCTGCTCCCCATCCAAGTCGCGCTGTTCGAGTGGTACCGCAAGAGTGAACTCTCGGCCGACCGCGCGGGGCTCCTCGGATCGCAGAACCGCGACGACACGCTGATGTCGTTCCTGAAGCTCGCGGGCGGCAGTGGAGACGACGACAAGATCAGCCTCGACGAGTTCATGAAGCAGGCGGCGCAGTACGAGGCACAGGGCGGCGCGTGGGAAACGGTGATGAAGGTTCTCAACACGGTCTTTCGCGAGCACCCGTTTCACACCGTCCGCGCCGGCGAGCTGCAGCGCTGGATCGAGAGCGGGGCGTACGAGAGAATCCTCGCCGGTGAGTACGCCAAGCGTTCCGATCCCGCTTCCGAGCGCGACCTGAACAAGGATTTCTCCGACGCCGCGGGCTACTACAGCGATCAGGCGCGCGCGGCGGTCGGCAAGCTCGGCGAGGTGTTCGACCGCGCGCGCGGAGCGTTCGACGACGCGTTCAAAGGCGCAGGGCGGTGAAGGTTCTGATCGTCGGCGGGGGCGCACGAGAACATGCGCTCGGCTGGAAGCTCCTCGCGGACGATCCATCGCTTGAACTCATCGCTGCACCTGGCAACCCCGGCCTTGCAGCACTCGGCAGGTGCGAGCCGGTCGCCGCAACCGACATTGCGGGGCTGGCCGCGCTCGCCAGGCGCGAAGAGGCCGCGTTCACCATCGTCGGCCCCGAAGCGCCGCTCGACGCGGGGCTGGTAGACCACTTCCGCGCCAGCGGCCTTCCGGTGTTCGGCCCCTCGCAGGCGGCGGCGCGCATCGAGACGTCCAAGCGCTTCGCGAAAGAGCTGATGCTCCAGGCCGGAGTACCTACGGCACACGCCCGCACTTTCACGAATGTCGCCGCGGCAAACGCGGAGGCCGAGCGCCTCGGCGCGCCGGTTGTGATCAAGGCTTCCGGACTCGCCGCGGGCAAGGGTGTTGTCGTCGCGACGAGCGTCGCCGAGGCACGCGACGCGATCGCCTCGATGCTCGAAGGCAATGTCTTCGGCGCCGCGGGCCACGAGGTGCTCGTCGAGGAGTTCATGACCGGCGAGGAGATTTCCGTGTTCGCCGTCACCGACGGCACCAACGTCTTGCCGATGATCGCGGCCCAGGACCATAAGCGCGTGGGCGAAGGCGATTCAGGGCCAAACACCGGCGGGATGGGCTCGTATGCGCCGGTGTCCGTGTCGACGGCCGCCGTTGCGGCGCAGTGCGTCGACCGCGTGTTCATGCCCACGCTCGCTGCGCTTCGATCGGCGAAGTCGACGTTCACCGGACTCCTTTATGCGGGGCTCATGCTCACCCGCGACGGGCCGAAAGTCGTGGAGTTCAATTGCCGCTTTGGCGATCCGGAGACGGAGACCCTCCTGCCGCTCATGGCGTCCGGGCTGCTCGAGCCGCTGCGCGCCGTCGCGAACGGAGACTCCATCGCGGGCGCGTCTCCGATCGCCTGGCGCCCAGGTGCGGCGGTGACGACAGTCGTCGCCGCCGAGGGATATCCCGGACCGGTTCGCTCAGGCGAACTCGTCTCGCTGCCGGCGGACGTGCGCGACGTGCTGGTCTTTCACGCCGGAACCAAGCGAAACGGGGACGGCGCCCTCGTCACTGCGGGCGGACGCGTGCTCGCGATCACCGCCCTCGGCCCGTCGCTCGCCGCGGCGCAGAAGCTCAGCGCCTCGCACGCGTCGCTCGTGCAGTTTGCCGGCCGTCAGTACCGGCGCGACATCGGCTGGCGGGACCTCGCGCGACAGTCGGCCGTAAGTGCCTGAACTTCCCGAAGTCGAGACGATCGCTCGCGACCTCGAGTCTACGGTGCGCGGCGCGACCGTGCTCGCCGCGCATGTGCACCGCCCGAATGTTCTCCGTGCGCGGACCCCGCGTGCGTTTGGCGCGGGAATCGCCGGCGCGAGCTTCGAGCGGTTCTGGCGCCGCGCGAAATACGTCGTCGGCGACCTTTCGACCGGCGACCGCCTGGTCGTTTCGCCGCGCTTCACTGGTGCGCTGCTCGTCGAGCAAGGGCCGTTCAAGCGGAGCGCCGCTGACTACACCTGCATCCAGTTTCCTCTCGCCGACGGTCGCGTGCTCCGGTTTCGTGACGTGCGCCGCCTCGGCACCGTCGAACTGATGGATCCGGAGCGCTTCGAAGCGTTTACGGAATCCATCGGGCCCGAACCGCTCGACACCGCGTTCACGGCGGACCGGTTCAGGGAAATCGTGCGCGGTTCCACACGGGCGATCAAGACGATTCTCATGGATCAGCGACGTATCGCGGGGATCGGAAACATTTACGCAAATGAAGCGTGCTGGCGCGCGTTCGTTCGTCCGACGCGCCGTGGATCGTCGCTCACGCATGCGCAAGCTGCCCTGCTCCACCGAGAGTCGGTGGACGTGCTGCGGTCGGCCGTCGAACAGCGCGGCACGAGCTTTCGCGATTATCAGGATCCGTACGGGGGACGCGGCGGATTTCTTGGACTCGCGAAGGTGTACGGACGCGACGGCGAGCCCTGCGTCCGCTGCGGCACGACGCTGCGCTCGTCGCATGCGCTGGAGAATCGCATCACGGTGTGGTGCACCAAATGCCAGAAGTGACCGCGTGAGCCGCGGGAAACGGAAAACGCGCTCGGCCTCGGCGGCGATCGAGGCGCGGGTGGATTCACTGCGCGAACAGGTAAAGGCCGAGGCACGCCAGCGCCCCGGTGTGTACCGCATGATCTCGCCCGACGGTGAGATTCTCTATGTGGGAAAAGCGAAGAACATTCGCACGCGCCTGCTCGGCTACTTCCGCGCGGCGTACCCCGCCGAGAAGAGCGCGCGGATCGTGCGCGAGGCGGGCGAGGTGCACTGGGATTATCTGCCGAGCGAGTTCGCCGCGCTCATCGAGGAACTGCGCCTGATCAAGCGGTTCCGCCCACGGCTGAACGTGATGATGAAGCGCGACGCGCGGCACTTTGCATTCATCCGGATCAGCTCGGGACCGGCGCCGAAGTTCATGGTCGTGCGCGGAGCGGGCAACGACGAGCATGGGACCTACTTCGGCCCATTCCACGGTGCGTGGCAACTGGAGGAGGCGCTGCGCGAACTGAATGATGTGCTCGGCCTTCGCGACTGCCGGCTCGACCTGCCGATGCACTTTGCCGACCAGGTCGAACTGCCGGTTGCACCGACGCGCACGCCGGGTTGCATCCGCTACGAAATCGGCAAGTGCCTTGGCCCCTGCGTCGCCGGCGTCACGCAGCGCCAGTACCGCGCCCGGCTCACGGTCGCGCGCGATTTCCTCGAGGGGCGTCAGGAGAGCCCGCTCGAAACCCTGCGCATCGCCATGGAAGAATCGAGCGAGCGCATGGAGTTCGAGCGTGCCGCGCAGCTGCGCGACAAGATGCTGCGGCTCGAATCACTGCGTGAGCAGTTTGCGCGGCTCCGCTTTGCGGTCGAATCGCTCTCGTTCGTGTACACCGTGCCGGGACATGGCGGCGAGGATCGCGCGTACGTCATTCGCCGCGGACGAATCCGCGCGGAACGGCCGGCACCGCAGTCGGCCGAGGAGCGCAACGCGCTCGCTGTGCGCGCCGCCGACATTTTTGCGCCGGCCGAGCTCAAGAGCGCCACGGTCCCAGCGCACGAGGTCGACGAGCTGATGCTGCTCTCGAGCTGGTTCCGGAAGTTCCCGGCCGAGCTTGAGCGGACGATCCCCGCCGGGGAGTTTCCGAGGAAGAGAACCGCGTAGCTGAAGCGGTAGGCG
>JBOHTH010000503.1:0-5676 GCA_050733535.1 Gemmatimonadaceae bacterium
ACGACACGACCGCCGGAAAATTCAACACAATGATCGAGAAGGACGAGGCGCCGATCCTTTCGATCTATCTGCGCGATTTGGCCGAGCGCGCGTACGCGACGTTTCAGCAGCACTATCAGTTCACGCCCGCGCCGCCAATCCGCATCGAGGTGTACCGCAGTCATGCGGACTTCTCAGTGCGGACCGTCGGGCTCGCGGGGCTCGGCGCGCTCGGCGTGAGCTTTGGCAGGACACTCGCGTTCGACTCGCCGGCCGCAAAGGACGCGGGGCCGTTCAACTGGGGATCGACGGTGTGGCACGAGCTCGCGCACACTTTTACGCTCGGCCTCACCGACCAGCACGTGCCGCGCTGGCTGTCGGAAGGGCTCTCCGTGTACGAGGAGCACCACGCGCGGCCCGGCTGGGGCTCGAACGTGTCGGTGGAGTTTTTGGACGCTTTCACTGCGGGCAAGCTCGTCCCCGTGAGCCGGATGAACGACGGCTTCATGCGGCCGGCGTATCCGGAGCAGGTGATCCTCTCGTACCACCAAGCGTCGGTGGTGTGCGACATGATCACGCACGACTACGGCGAGAAGGCGATCCTGCAGATGCTGCTCGAGTACAAGGCGGGGCGAACGACGCCCGAAGTGTTCCAGAAAGTGTTCGGGATGGACATGAAGGCGTTTGACAGAAAGTTCGACACGTACATGCGTGAGCGTTACGCGGGGCCGCTCGCGGCGCTGAAGGACACGCTGACCGCAGGCACGGAGACGCCACCGGGCGAACTCCTCATTATGGCGAACGCCTCGCCGCGCAGCTATCGGATCCAGATGCTCGCCGCGGTCACGCTTGCGAAGGCCGGCCAGACCGACGCGGCGATTCCGCTGCTCGAACGTGCGCGCGATCTCTTTCCGGAGTACGGCGGCGGCGACGGGCCGTACGCTGGGCTCGCCCAGCTTTACGCGGCGAAGGGCGACTCGGCCAAGGCCGCCGACGCGCTCGCGCAGTACGTCCTGCACAACGAGACGGACTACGACGCGCATCTTGAACTCGCAAAGCTTCGCGAGGCGGCCGGCGACAAGGCAGGCGCGGCGGACGCGCTGGACCGGTCGATCTACATCAATCCTTTCAATGTGGCTGTGCACCAGGAACTGGCCGGGCTTTATGAGGCCCTCGGCGACAAGGCGAAGACGCTTCGCGAACGGCGCGCGGTGGTCGCGCTCGCGCCCGCGGACAAAGCTGAGGCATTCTATCAGCTCGCGCTGGCGTATCACGAGGCGGGGGACGATGTGAGTGCGCGGAAGGCCGTGCTGCACTCGCTGGAAGAAGCGCCGAACTATGTGCGGGCGCAGGAGTTGTTGTTGCAGATAGTCGATGGACCGAAGACCGAGGACCGAAGATCGAACTCCGAAGACCGAAGACCGAGGACCGAAGACCGAAGGCCGACAACTACTTCAACCGGACACACAAGTGGCAGCGACCGTTACTAGCCCAGCGCTCGAGTCATCCGACGACATCGCGCACGCCGACCGCCTGAAAGCGGGGTGCGACCAGATCCGCGCGGAGTTGCGCAAGCTGATCGTCGGCCAGGACGCCGTCGTCGAGCTGATCCTGCTCTCGATCCTCACTGGGGGCAACAGTCTCGTGATTGGTGTGCCGGGACTCGCGAAGACCCTGCTCATTAATACATTCGCGAAGGCACTCGATCTCAAGTTCGCGCGCATCCAGTTCACGCCGGACTTGATGCCGAGCGACATCACGGGAACGGAGATCATCCAGGACGATCCGGCGACGGGCAAACGCCGCATGGTGTTCGTGCCGGGGCCGATGTTCGCGAACATCGTGCTCGCGGACGAAATCAACAGAACTCCGCCCAAGACACAGGCCGCGCTGCTCGAGGCGATGCAGGAGCATCGCGTGACGGTGCAGGGACAGACCTACACGCTCGACGAGCCGTTCTTCGTGTTCGCTACGCAAAACCCGATTGAGCTCGAGGGAACGTATCCGCTGCCCGAGGCGCAGCTCGACCGCTTCATGTTCGAGATCGTGATCGATTACCTCAGTGAGGACCAGGAGGTTGACGTCGTCCTCTCGACGACCTCCGTGAAGACGCACGACTTCAAGCACGCCGTGACCGGCGCGGACATCGTAGGATTCCAGCGGCTCGTGCGGAGCGTGCCGGTGGCCGACGCCGTCGCGCGCTACGCGGTGAACATCGCGCGGACCAGCCGGCCCGGCGCGAACGCACCGGACTTCGTGAAGCAGTGGGTGTCGTACGGCGCGAGCGTGCGCGCGCCGCAGCACCTGATTCTCGGCGGCAAGGCGCGCGCGCTGATGCAGGGCCGCTACCATGTGACGTTCGACGATATTCGCGCGCTCGCGAAGCCGGTGTTGCGGCATCGCGTGCTGCTCAACTTCCACGCGGAATCGGAGCGTGTGACGTCGGACCAGGTCATCGACAAGCTGCTCGAGGCTGTTCCGGTGCCGCGGTCGGGAATGTGACGGTCGATTCGGCGACCCTGCTTGACCCAACGGTCCTCGCCAGGATCGGGAATCTCGAGCTTCTGGCGCGCACGGTCGTCGAGGGGTTCGTCAACGGACTCCATCGGTCGCCGCACCTCGGGTCGTCCACCGATTTCGCGGAGCATCGGTCGTATATGCCCGGTGACGACATCCGTGGCATCGACTGGCGTCTGTACGCGCGCAGCGATCGCTACTACGTGAAGCAGTTCGAGGCCGACACGAACGCGAACTTCGTCGTGTTGCTCGATGTCTCCCCGTCGATGCGCTATCGCGGCGCAACCGAGGGCCCGGGAAGCGTCAGCAAGCTCGACTATGGCTGCTATCTCGCCGCCGCGCTCAGCTATTTCTCGAGCACGCAGCGCGACCGTGTGGGGCTTGCGACGTTCGATGAGGACATCGTCGAGTACGTGCCACCGTCCGCGAAGCATCTGCGACTGGTGCTGCACGCACTCGAGCGCACGTCGCGCAGCGAGGAACCGGCCGCCGCGCAGGGCGCGCCGCTGCGTGCGTCAACGCTCGATGCGCCGCTGCGAAAACTCACCGAGTCGCTGCGGCGCCGGTCTATCGTGCTCCTGATCTCCGATCTGTACGAAGAGCCAGACGCGGTGCTCAGCGCGCTCGCGAACGTGCGCGGGCGCGGCAACGACCTGATCATCTTTCATCTCCTCGACAGGACCGAACTCGAATTCCCGTTCGCCGACGCGACGAACTTCGTGGACCTCGAGACGGGCGACCGCATGCCCGTGATTCCCGACTACCTGCGCGCGCAATATCGTGAGGTCGTCGCCGAGCACACCGCGACGCTCGAGCGGCGGATGCGCGAGCAGCGCATGGACTATGCGCTCTTTGACACCGCGAAGCCGCTGGACCAAGCGCTCTTCACCTACCTGCTGGCGCGCGAGCGCTTCAGCACGGTGCGCTGATGGGCCTGCTCGCTCCGGTGTTTCTCGCGGGGCTGCTCGCAATCGGGATTCCGATTGCGATCCACCTGATCAACCGCGAGCGCCGCGAGGTTGTGCGCTTTCCGTCGCTGATGTTCCTGCGCAAGGTGCCGTACCGGTCTGTGCGCAGGCAGAAGCTGCGCCACCTGTTGCTGCTCGCGATGCGCTGCCTTGCGCTGATCCTGCTGGTGGCGGCGTTCTCGCGACCGTTCTTCGCGCGGCACAGCGCGGCGGGCCCCTCGCTCGCCGGCGCGCGGGAGCGCGTGATCCTCGTGGACCGTTCGTATAGCATGAGCTACGCGGATCACTGGAAGCGCGCGCTCGCGGCGGCGCGCAAGGCGGTCGGCGATATTTCCGCGCGGGACCGTGCCACGATCGTGTTCTTCGCGAACGATCCCGTTGCGGCGACCGAGCCGACGGCGAGTGCGGCGCGTCTCGAGCACGCGATCGCCGCAGCGAAACCGAGCGCCGAGGGGACGCGCTATGAGCCCGCGCTGAAATACGCCGGCCAGGTTCTCTCGGCATCGAACCTGCCGCGCAGGGAGGTCGTCCTGATCAGTGATTTTCAGAATGTCGGCTGGGGGCGGCACGACGACGTCCACCTCCCGCAGGGCACTGCGATGTCCACGGTGGACGTCGGCGGTGGAGGCGACGAAGACCTCGCCGTGACGCAGGTCTCGACCGATCGTGACGCCGGAAACGACCGAGACCGCGTGACCGTCACGGCCCGCGTGACGAACGTCGGTGGCACGGCGCGCACGGTCGAGGCGACGCTCGATCTCGGTGGGCGGGCAATCGAGACGAAGAAGCTCACGGTGCCCGCGAAGAGCGTCGCGCAGGCGCGGTTCTCGCCGACCGCCATTCCCACGGCCGCCACGCGCGGCACGGTGCGCATCACGCACGACTCCCTTGCGGCGAACGACGAATTCAATTTCACGCTCGCACCGGGGGAAGCCGTGTCGGTGCTTGTCGTGCAGCCGGCGAGGCCGCGCACCAACCAGAGCCTCTATCTGCGGCGCGCGCTCGAGATTGGCGACCGGCCCGCGTTCCATGTCGACGTGCGCTCCGCTGAGGCATTGCGGGCAGCGGACTTCACCTCGCGGTCGCTGGTGGTGCTCGATGAAGTGCCGCCGCCTGCGGGCGCGCTCGGCGCGCGGCTGCGTGAAGCGATCGAGGCCGGCACGGGCTTGCTGGTCGCGCCCGGTGACGTTCCCGCCGCACGTTGGAGCGCGGACTGGGCGCCACTGATGCCGGCGCGACTCGGGCCGGTGATCGACCGGACGCACGACGCGGGCGCGACTGTCGCATCCGTGGACTACGGGCACCCGGTGTTTGAGCTGTTCTCGGCGCCGCACAGCGGTGACTTCTCCACTGCGCATGTGTTCCGCTACCGCCAGCTCGTCGCGCCCGGCGACAGCGGTGTGATCGCCAGACTCGACGACGGCGCGCCGGCGCTCGTGGAGAAATCTGTCGGCGGGGGAAAGGTGCTCGTGTGGGCGTCGTCGCTGGATGAATACTGGACCGACCTTCCGCTCCAACCCGTGTTCCTCCCGTTCGTGCACGAGCTCGCGAAATACGCCGGCCGCTACGGCGACTCGAGATCGTGGTTCCAGGCGGGCGACGTGCTCGATCTCTCGCGTCATGGCGAACTGACGGCGCCGTTCGTGTCAGCGGCGGGCGAGGTGGCGGCTGCGTCGCCACTGGTACTCGAGTCACCGTCAGGACACCGCGTGCAGCTCACGGCGTCCGGCGCCGACCACCTCGCAACGCTGGACGAGCAGGGGTTCTATGAATTGAGAGGCCCATCCACCGCCCGTGGGAGCGGCCGCCCGATCGCCGTGAACGTGGACCCAAAGGAGTCGGACCTCTCGCGCTTCGACCCCAAGGAACTCGTGGCGGCGGTGACCGCGCAGCCCGTGGCGGGCGCAGCGGGCGCGGCCGAGTCGACAGCGCCGGCCGATTTGGAACGCGCGCAGGCCATTTGGTGGTATCTTTTGGCAGTCGCCCTCTTGCTGATGGCGGCGGAAACGGTTCTGTCGAACCGGCTTTCCAAGTCGGATGGACTGAGCGATGGGTAGCGTACACGGCTTCTCGGCCGATCAGGGACGGCTCGCCGGAGTGGTGCGCGGCGCACGCAACCGCTGGCGGCTCAAGCGCGCGCTGCACGGCGCGACGATCACCGTCGCGGTCGGACTCGCCGCCCTGGCGATTTCGGCGTACGTCACGCGCGCGC
>JBOHTH010000504.1:0-1965 GCA_050733535.1 Gemmatimonadaceae bacterium
CCTCGCGCGTCGCCGCCGCGACACGCGCGGCCCATGTGTCGTCGAGGTCGCCGGCACGCGAGAGGAACTCCTGCCGGGAAAGCGCGGCCATCGACTCCGCAACAAGTGATTCGACACTTACGTCCCCGAGCTCGCCGCGAAACCCGATCGCGCGCGCCAGGATGAGCGCCTTCCGCGCGACGTCCACGCCCGACAAGTCGACACGAGGATCTGTTTCGGCGAACCCACGCGCCACGGCATCCCGCAGCGCCGACGAGAATGTTTCACCGCGACCCAGCGCGCCAAACAGGAAGCCGAGCGTTCCCGACGGACATCCTTCGATCGAAATCACCTCGTCGCCGGCATCGAGCAGCTTGCGCAGCGTATCGATCACGGGCAGCCCGGCGCCCACGGTCGCTTCGTGCAGGATCCGACGTCCGGCGCGGTGCGCTGTGGCGTGCAGGCGATCCACGCTCGTCTGGCTCGCGGCGAGCGGCACCTTGTTGGCGAGCACGAGATCGAATCCGGCACCCAAGGCCTCGAGCAGCACTCCGGTCGTGTCTGCCGGCGTGACGTCAACGAGAATCGGACGCGACAACACGTGACGCGCGATCTCCCCGAGCGCTTGCGTGCCCGAACCGGTCCGGCCCTCGAGCGCACCGCTCAGCGGCTGGCCTGCGGCCTTGAGCGTGCACAACTGCGCGAGGCGTTCCCGCGGCAGGCCGTCGGGCGCGAACACATATCCTGAGCGATCGATGAGCCCGCAGATGCGGAGCGACGAACTCGTGTTCCCTGCCGTGAGTTGCGCGATGAGTTCTCGTCCGATCGCACCGGCGCCGAGCAGCACGACGTCCGCGGGAGCGGGACGCCGGCGCGCGACTGGGATGGACACGCGCCGGCGTGGCTCGCTGGTGGTCTTCGCCACGGCATCCAGAGCGTCGGTCAGGTCGTTCACGAGATCGTCGGCGCCCTCGACGCCGACCGAAATACGCACGAGCGAGTCGCTGATGCCCGCCACCCGGCGCGCGTCAGCGTCCATCGACGCATGCGTCATCGTGGCCGGATGAGCGATCAAACTCTCGACGCCGCCGAGCGATTCGGCGAGCGTGAAGTACCGGAGCTTCGACGTCAGCAGCTCGACCGACGCCGTGCCGCCGACAATCTCGAAGCTGACCATCGCGCCGAAGCCCGACTGTTGCCGCCGCGCGATACCATGCCCCGGATGTCCCGCGAGCCCGGGATAGTACACGCGCGACACGGCGGCGTGGTCGCAGAGCGCATCCACGACCGCCTCCGCGTTCGCGAGATGATCGCGCATCCGCGAGTGGAGCGTGCGGATGCCGCGCAGCGTGAGATAGCTGTCGAATGGCGCGCCGGTGATGCCGAGGCAGTTGGCCCACCACGCGAGCTCATCGCCGAGCGGTTTCGCCGCGGCAACGACGGCGCCGCCGACGACGTCGCTGTGTCCGTTCAAATATTTCGTTGTGGAGTGCACGACCAAGTCGGCGCCCAGCGCAATCGGCTGCTGGAGCACGGGCGAGAGGAACGTGTTGTCGACGACCACGGTCGCGCCAACCTGATGCGCGCAATCCGCGACGACGCGCACGTCCGTGATGCGGAGCAGCGGATTGCTTGGTGTCTCGATCCAAACGACTCGCGGACGGCGCGCGAAGATTGCTTCGAGCCCGTCGGATGTCGTCAGATCGGCGAACACCAGCTCAAAGTGCCCGCGGCGTGAGAGGCTCCGCAGCAGCCGTTGCGTGCCGCCATAGCAGTCGTACGCCGCCACGACCACATCGCCGGGATTCACGGTTTGAAGCGCGAGCAGCACGGCCGACATGCCGGTGCTCGTCACGACGCCGACCTCTCCGCCCTCGAGGTCTGCAATGGCCTCGGCGAGCTGCGATCGCGTCGGATTGCCGCTGCGCGTGTAGTCGAAGGTGCGCGGCTTGCCGAAGCCCTCGAACGCGAATGTCGACGTGAGAT
>JBOHTH010000505.1:0-1631 GCA_050733535.1 Gemmatimonadaceae bacterium
GTGTAGCCCGGGTGCTTCACGCTTACCGAATCGGCGCCGACAGAAAACTCAGTCACGTCGCTCGCGAGCGGCGACTGGAGCTTCGCCGCCACGCGCGGCGCGAGATCGCGTCCCTGCGCGCTCGAAACAAAAAACGCCGCGCGATATCCGCCGTTCTTGATGCGCGCGGCCACCGTCGCCGCGATCGACTCGGGACTGTAGTTCTCGAATCCTGCGTCCTCACACACGAGGACGACATCGGCCCCGTGCGCAACGAGACGCGCGACGATGGCATCCGCGCCTCCGGCTTCCGGCTTCCGGCACACCACAGCGTGCACCTCTCCGCCCGTTGCATCCGCCACACAGCGCGCCGCGGTCACCGCCTCGAGCGCCGCGCGCCGCAGCTCGCCGCCTCGCTGTTCCGCAAATGCCAGAACGTTTGCCATCAGAGTACCTTCGCCTCTTCCTTGAGCAGTCGAATGAGCTCGGGCACCGCGTCCTTCCCCTCACCGATGATCCGGCCCGCCGCCCGCTCCGCAGGGAGCTCCATTTTGTCGAGCACGTACCGCTCAGCGCCGACCTGCGCGGGTTTCGTCTCAAGCGGCTTCTTCTTGGCCGCCATGATGCCTTTGAGCGACGGATACCGCGGCCGCGCGATTCCTTCGTCGATCGTCACGACCGCCGGCATCGGGCACTCGACCAGCTCGTATGCACCTTCGAGCTCGCGTCGCGCCTTCACCGTCCCGCTCTCGAGCTCGAGCCGCGAGATGGACGTCACGATCGGAAGCACCAGCAGCTCGGCGGCGACGGTTCCCGTGGCTTCGTTGGCAGTGTCGATCGACTTGCGGCCAAACATGATCAGGTCGTACGCGCCGCCCTTCAGTTCGGCGGCGAGCGCCGTACCGATCACGTAAGGATCGTGCAATGGCGCGTCGTGCTTGAGCTGGACTGCGCGGTCGGCGCCCATGCTCATCGCCTTTCGCAGCGTCTCCTGCACGACGTCGGGCCCGAGCGAAATGACGACCACCTCGGACGCGGCGGGATCGGCCTGCTTTTCCTTGATTTGGAGGGCGGCCTCAACGGCGTAGCCATCAAAGTCGGAGATGTCGAACTTGAGTCCGGATTCGTCGACGGCAGTGCCCGACGGGGCGATCTTGAAGCGGACGTCCATGTCCGGGACGCGCTTGATGAGGACGGCGATTTTCACAGTCCTAAGCTAGTCGCTGGGCCCTGACGGGAAAAGCGGGAGTCCGCCGCAACGAACGCGCAACGGCACGGCAATCCAGCGTGATTGGTTGTACCTTTTTCCAAATGTCAGCCGGCGAACCCACAGCGGAGCGACCCGTCGCGCTCGTCACCGGTGCGTCGGCGGGGATCGGAAAAGTGTTCGCCCAGCGGCTGGCGGCGAGCGGACACGATCTCGTGCTGGTCGCGCGCGATGGCCTTCGGCTGCAGCAGGTCGCCGACGACCTCTCGCTGCAATACGGGATCAATGCCGAGTCGATGCCCGCGGACCTCGCGCGCGACGAAGGCATGCGGGCCGTCGCGGCCCGGATTTCGCAGATGGAGCGACTCGATATCCTCGTGAACAACGCGGGGTTCGGCACGCGGGGCAAGCTCGTGACGCGTCCGGTGGCCGAACAGGCGACGAT
>JBOHTH010000506.1:0-6746 GCA_050733535.1 Gemmatimonadaceae bacterium
CGCGCGACCGCGCCGACGAGCAGGTCGATCGCAACGGTGTTGTGCCCGCCGCGCGGTACGATGAGATCTGCGTAGCGCTTGCTGGGTTCGACGAACTGCAGGTGCATCGGTTGCACGGTGGTGAGATATTGGTCGAGAATTTCGTCCAGTGGGCGCCCGCGCTTGGCCATGTCGCGGCGGATCCGGCGGATGAGGCGCACGTCGGCGTCGGTGTCCACGAATGCCTTCACGTCGCAACGCGCCCGCACGCGCTCATCGACAAACAGGAGGATTCCATCGATGACGACGGCATCGGCCGGCGTGATGCGTTCAGTCCGCTGCTCCCGCAAATGCGTGACGTAGTTGTAGACCGGCTTCTCAACGGCTTCCCCGCTGGAGAGCGCTTCGAGGTGCGACACGAGCAGGTCGAAGTCGAACGCATCGGGGTGGTCCCAGTTCAGCCGGCGCCGCTCGTCGAGCGACAGTTCCGATCGGTCGCGGTAGTACGCATCCATGTCGATGAACGCCACCGACGCCGGAATCAGCGCCTCCGCAATCCTGCGCGCGACCGTGGACTTCCCCGATCCCGACCCGCCTGCGATGCCGATGATCGTCGGTTTCATCGCGCGTGACGGTGCGAATTCGGCACGGGGGAAAGCTCCCTGTTCGTAACGAAAAATAGAAGCGCAGTTGGTGTCACGATCGTGTATCGTGCTCTGGAGAGAGTGGAGAGTCAACAGGCGTGAACGTCAAGGTGTGAGTCCTCAGGCTCAAGTCCACAGGCATGAGAGACAAGCACGTGCAGGTCTCTCAGACCTGGCTACTCGGTGACTGGATACTCACACCTTGATGTTCGATACTCACCTCGCCCCTCGCGGGCGGTCCTTTTAGCTTTCCCCTATGGTACGCCGATTCGCAGCCGCCGCCTGCATCCTGTGTGTTTGCGGGGCCGCGGCCGCCGCACAGACCGTCGACCTCGTCGTCGCCGCGACGACCGACGTTCACGGTCGGGTCCGCGGCTGGGACTATTATGCGGACACCGCCGAAACTGCGCGCGGGCTGTCACGCGCCGCCACGATCGTGGATTCGGCGCGCGCCGCCAACCCGGGGCGCGTGGTCCTTGTGGACGCCGGAGACTTCCTGCAAGGCAATCCGTTCACCGACGTCGCGCTTCATGCCGATTCGGCGCTGCCCAATGCGGCGGTCGCGGCGATGAACGCGATGCACTACGACGCCGTGACAGTCGGCAACCATGAATTCAACGACGGGGTACCCGCGCTGCGACGGGCTGTCGCGACTGCCAACTTCCCCCTGCTTGCGGCGAACGCCTCGGGCGGGCCCGCGCCCGCGGCATGGCGTCCGTTCACGATCGTCGATCGCGAGGGCGTCAAGGTCGGGATCGTAGGCGTGACGACACCCGGCTCGATGATCTGGGATGCCGCCAATCTTCGCGCGGCACATGTCACGATCGGTCCGATCGCTCCGGCGCTCACAAAAGCCGTTGCTGCGGCGCGGACGGCCGGAGCGAATATCATCGTCGTCGTCGCGCACGCGGGCATCAGCGGCGAGTCGAACTATGACACGCTCGTGGCACACGTCAGCGGTGAGAACCCGATGGCGCAGGTGCCGCGCGAGGTTCCCGGCATCGACATGATCGTGTTCGGCCACACGCACCGGGAAGTGGCCGACACAATGATCGACGGGGTCCTGCTCACGCAGCCGCGCAACTGGGCGACGAGTGTGTCGCTGGCGCACCTCGTGGTGGAGAGACGCGGGAACGCATGGCGCGTCGTGTCGAAGCGCGCGTCGATAGTTCGCACGGCGGGCCATCCCGGGGACGCGGCCGTGCTCGCGGCGTCGGCGCGAGGCCACGAGGACGCGCGGAAGTACGCAGCCACCACGATCGGCAAGACTGCTGTCGCATGGAGCGCGGATTCGTCGCGCGTCGCGGACGTGCCGATCATGGACTTCGTCGCGGAGACGATGCGCCGTGCGTCGGGCGCCGACCTCGCGTCGGTTGCGGCGTTCTCGACCGAGGTGAAGATCCCGGCGGGCCCGGTGACCGTGGCGCAGATGGCGCAGCTGTATCCATACGAGAACACGCTGCGCGTGCTGCGCATCACGGGCGCCCAGCTGAAGGCGTATCTCGAGCACAGCGCGAAATACTTCTGCGTGACGGGCACCGGCGACGCCTCGCGGATATCGGCGAACCCGGCGATTCCCGGCTACAACTTCGAGATCGTCACGGGCGCTGACTACGCGATCGACCTTTCGCGGCCGCCCGGCGAGCGGATCACCGGACTGCGTTTCCATGGCAAGGCCGTCGGCGAGCATGACTCGTTTACCATCGCGCTCTCCAACTATCGGGCGGAAGGCGCGGGCGGATATACCATGCTGCATGGCGCGCCGCTGGTGCTCGACCGCCAGCGGGACATCCGGCAGATGCTGATCGACGAGGTCGCGCGGCGTGGCACGCTGCGCCCGGCGGACTACTTCACGCCGAACTGGCGCCTGATCCCCGCCGCGCTCGCCGCGAAGGCGGCCATCGCGATCCGCGGGGAGCGGCAATTCGAGGCAGTCCCCGCCGCGACGACGATCCGCATCATCTCGACGAATGATTTCCACGGCGCCCTCGAGGCGCGCCCCGACGGCAACGCGGGAATGCGCGGCGGCGCGGCGCAGGTCGCGGCGATGATTCATCGGGCCGAGGACGAATGCACGGGATCGTGCGCATCGGTGTACCTCGACGCCGGCGACGAATTTCAGGGCACGCCGGAATCCAACCTCGCGTATGGCCGCCCAGTCACCGAGCTGTTCAATCAGCTGGACCTCGCGGCGTCGGCAATAGGCAACCACGACTTCGACTGGGGACAGGACACGCTTCGCGCACGCATGCATCAGGCGCACTATGCGATGCTCGGCGCAAATATTCATTTCGCGGATGGAGGCAGCGTGCCGTGGATTCGCGGCGACACGATTGTCGTGCGCGGCGGCGTGAGGATCGGCATCGTCGGTATCGCGACCCAGCTCACGCCGCACACGACGAAAGCATCGAATGTGACAGGACTGCGCTTCGACGATCCCGTCGCGACCGTGAACGAGCATGCGAGCGCGCTGCGCGCGCGCGGCGCGAATCTCGTGATCGTCGTCGAGCACGACGGCGCCTTCTGCGATCGCGCTGCGGGCTGCCACGGCGAGATCATCGACCTCGCCCAGCGCCTCACGGAGCCGGTCGACGCCATCGTCAGCGGCCACACGCACTCACTCGTGAACACGACCGTGAAGGGAATTCCGATCGTGCAGGCGATGTCGTCGGGGCGCGCGATCGGAGTGATCGACCTTCCGGTGAACCCGGCCGACCGCGCGAATACACACGAATACGTGAGGATCGTGAAGTCCGACTCGATCACCCCCGATCCGGCGGCCGAAGCCATCATGCGCAGCGCCGAGCAGAGCGTGGCGACCGTCGTCGCGCGGCCGATCGCGACCGTCGCGGAGAATATGCCGCGTCGCGGCGACCAGTACGCGCTCGGGAACCTGATCGCCGACGCGCAGCGTGCCGCGGTCCACGCGGACGTCGGCGTGATGAACAATGGTGGGATTCGGACGGAGCTCCGCGCCGGCCCGGTGTCGTACGGCGCCCTGTTCGAAGTCCAGCCGTTCGGCAACATGCTCGTCCGCCTCACGGTGACGGGACGCGCGCTGCGCCGGTACCTCGAGTCGCTCGTCGCGCGCGGCGCACCGCGCGTGCACGTCAGCGGCGTCGTCGCGCACTACGATCTAACGCGCCCCGAGCGGTCGCGCATCGTCGCTGTCACGGTCGGCGGTGCGCCGCTCGACGATTCGCGGGAGTACACCGTTGCGTTCACCGATTTCATGGCAACGGGTGGCGAAGGGCTCGACCTCGCGAAAACCGCCACCAAACAGGAAACGCCCGGGATCATCGACCTGGATGCGCTCATCGCCTACATGCAGTCGCAGCCGGGCGGCATCGTCAAGCCCGACGCCGCGCCCCGCCTCATTCCGGTGCCCCGATGACAGAGCCTCAGCTGCTGCGCGTGTTTGTGAACGGAACCGGATTGTCGGTCCCGCCCGGTTCGACCGTTGGTGACGCCGTCCGCGCGTTCAGCGCGACCGAGGCCGACGAAATCGCCGCCGGCACCCGTGCGGTGACCGACAGTCGTGGCCTGCCGGTTGCCGCTGACACGCCGGTGACGGGCGGGACGGTGCTCCGCGTCGTTTCCTCGCGCGCCCTGCGCACGGCGGAAGATTCCGCGTGACGGAGATTCCGCTCGCGCTGCTGCGAAAAATCCCCAAGGCCGAACTGCATTGTCATCTCGACGGCTCCGTCCGCCCGTCGACGCTGCTCGAGCTGGGGCGCGAACTTGGCGTGCCGATGCCCGAGGCGTCGCCGGAGGCACTCGCACATCACATGTACGTTCGCGATGCGCGGCACCTGGAGGATTATCTCACGCGATTCGACGTCACGCTGAGCGTGATGCAGAGCGAAGCCGCGGTCGAACGGATCGCCTTCGAGCTCGCGGAGGACGCGGCGGCGGATGGCGTGCGCTACATCGAAGTGCGCTTCGCGCCCGTGCTCAACCAGCGGCGGGGTCTCGCACTGGAGGCTCCCGTGGAGGCGGCGCTGCGCGGCTTCGCGCGCGCCGAGGCCGCGCACGGGGTCGTGGCGCGCGCGATCATCTGTGGGCTGCGGCATCTCTCGCCGGACGTGTCGCTCGAGCTCGCGCGCCTTGCGGTCTCGTTCCGGGGCCGCGGGGTTGTCGGCTTCGACCTCGCGGGCGGGGAGATGGGGCATCCCGCGTCGGCGCATCGCGCGGCGTTCGTGCATGCGCACGAGCACGGGATGTTCTGCACCTGCCACGCCGGCGAGGGCGCGGGGCCTGAGTCGGTGGCCGACGCCGTCCACACCTGCGGAGCGCAGCGCATCGGGCACGGCACGCGGCTCATCGAAGATCCACGGCTCACAGATGAACTCGCGAAGAGCGGTGTCGCGATCGAGGCCTGCCTCACCAGCAACGTGCAGACGCGCGCGGTGCGCGATTACGAGTCGCATCCGCTGCGTGCCTATTTCGAGCGCGGGATGCGAGTCACGCTCAACACGGACAATCGCCTGATGAGCGGCACGACGCTTACCGCCGAGTACGCGCACGCGGCGCACGCGCTGCACTTCACGATGGACGAGCTGTGCACGCTCGCGCTCAACGGTTTCGAGAGCGCGTTCCTTCCGGACGCGGAGCGCAAGCGGCTTATCGATGCCGTGGCACCGGAGTTCGCGGCGCTGCGCGCGGCGGCGGCATGAGCGTGGCCGGGGACGCAGGCGGCGATGACGCGGTGAACGCGGCGCGAGCGGCCGACGCCGTGCGCGCCCGACTCGGCGTGCGCGCGCCGGTCGCCGCCATCATTCTCGGGAGCGGGCTCGGCGACTTGGCGGCGCGCATCGGCGGTGCCGCTCATGTGCCGTTCAGCGACGTGCCGGGGTTTCCTGCGACCACGGTCGCCGGACACCGCGGGGAAATGATTGGCGGCACGCTGGCGGGCAGGGAGGTGCTCGCGGTCGCCGGGCGCTTTCACATGTATGAGGGGCACAGTGCGCGCACTGCGGGGTTCGCGGTGCGCGTGCTGCACGCGCTGGGAGCAAAAGTGCTCTTCATGTCGAACGCCGCAGGAGGGATCAGGCGCTCACTGTTGCCCGGCGACCTGATGATCATCGAGGATCATCTCAACCTGATGTTCAGGAATCCACTGGAGGGCGCGGTGCAGCGCGGCGACCGTCGCTTCCCGGATATGTCGGCCGCATGGTCGCCGCGCCTCGTGGCGCTCCTCGAGGAGAGCGCCCGTGACGCTGAAGTCGCCATTCACTCAGGTGTATACGCCGGCCTGCTCGGGCCGAGCTATGAAACGCCGGCCGAGGTGAGGATGCTTGCGACGCTCGGAGCCGATGCGGTAGGGATGTCTACCGTGCCGGAGGCGATTGTCGCTGCGGCGATCGGGATGGAGGTGGGGGGGATCAGCTTGATCACGAACGCGGCGGCGGGGATTTCGGCTGGGCCACTGAGTCATGAGGAGGTGGTTGAGGCGGGAGGGCGCGCGGCGGAGGGGTTCGGGTTGGTGGTGGAGAGATTTGTTGGGCGACTTTGAGGGGCGAGGTGAGGGGGAGCGGGGAGCGGGAAGTTGAGGGGGGAGCGGCTGCGGGGAAATGATGCGGGATGCGGGGTTTCGCCGTTGGCATTTCACGTCGCCGATGCAGTGTTGCGGAATGCCAATCATCCATGATGAGGCGTTTCGCGCGTGGGAGGCTTGTGTGCCGGCCGCGTTCAGGGACGACCAGATCTGGCGGTTCCATGGGTACCGCGTCGCGCTGTACCTGCTCGACGTCGCCATCCAAGACGTGCGTGAGTCGAGGGCCGACAAAGCTCTTCCATATCAGGCGGACCAACTACTCCGCGCAGTAGCCTCCGTCAGCGCGAACGTCGCCGAGGGATTCGGCAGGACTTCGTCGACGGATCGGGCGCGTTTTTTTGGAATCGCGCTCGGCTCGCTGCGCGAAAGCTTTACGTGGTATCGCGCGCTGCGCGGACCCCTCACCGACGAGGTGCTCGACCGGCGGGCCGAACAACTCACGGAGCTGCGCCGACTTCTGATCGGCGCACTGAAATGGCTCGCCGCGAAGCCCCCACGATCCAGCTTGATTTGATTTCCCCTCAACTCCGCGCTCTCCCCTCAACTTCCCGCTCCCCACTCCCCCC
>JBOHTH010000507.1:0-5871 GCA_050733535.1 Gemmatimonadaceae bacterium
CGCTCGTCTCATCTGACTGATGAAGCCAGAGTTGCCGTGGCGGCTGATTCTGGCGCTCATCTGATGAATCGAAACAGCGAGTGAGTGGGCCTTGTGCCAGACGGCGAGGTTGTGAAAGTCTTGCATGTCGCCAAGCTATGGGGTCAGCGCACGGAAACCGTCACCACTCTATTGCCTCGCCAACCAAAAACACGAGAGGCCGAAGCGGATAGCGCTGATTAGCTCCGCTCTTGGAGGTAGGAGACAAGCGCGGCCGCGTTGTTGAGCTTGGCCTCACGGGAGCCGAACACGATGGTGACCGTGCCCCGTCCCAAGGCCGCGCGGAGTTCGGCGATCGCAGCTGGATTTGCATCCAGTTCGGCGTGGTATCGCTTCTTGAACTCGGCCCATTTCGCCGGGTCATGGTCAAACCACACTCGCAGCTCTGCGGAAGGCGCCGCATTCTTCGCCCAAAAATCGATCTTCGCCGACGCCTTGGACAGCCCTCGTGGCCAGAGCCGATCAATGAGGATCCGATGACCATCCTTGGGCGACGGAGGGTCGTAGACTCGTTTGATGCGAAACGAAGCCGACATTGTTTGCCCTCGAACTATCCGTTTCAAGCTTCACGCGTTCAGTAGGAAGCCTCAAGCATGTCGTAGGAAGCCTTGAGCGTTTAGTAGTCAGCCTCCAGCTCAGCGGCCTCGAGCTCAGCGGCTTCAGGCTTTGGCCGTGTTCAAGCTGTCTGTTTCAAGCTTCAAGCATTCGGTAGTACCTCAAACTGCTGCGCATACTCTTTATGCAGCCGCGCCCACTCAAACTTCATCGCCTCATTACCCACAATCCGCCCAAGCGGATCCGCGCCCAGCGATCGATCCAGCACGTCCAGACATATATGCCACCCCGCCGCCCCCATCGCGATAAACCGCCGATCTATACTATGCCATAGCGTGAGCCGAGTCCCATCGCCCAACGCCTCCAACTCCCACCTCATCTCATTCTCTCCCCAGTTGTACTCGAGCACTCTTGGCCTATCCGCTCGCTTCACAACGCACTCCGCCGCCTGAACCGTCGGCGCCGCAACGGTCGTCAGCTTCACTGAAGATCCGACCGCGCCGAGACTCCCACTCGCATCGTAAGGCGCCCACTCCCGAATCTGCGCCGGATCAGTCAGCGCCTGCCAGACTTTCTCCGGCGCATGACGAAGCTCGCGCACGAGAATGAGGGTCCACTTCTCCCCATCCTTGAGCACACTCGCCCCCCTCGCCTCGCCAGGCTGATACGGCTCCTCACTCATTCCGCCCCCCGAATTTTTCCGCCTCCCGCCTTCCATCTCCGCCCCCCCGCCTTCCGTCCTCGTCGTGCGATCAGCCCCATTTCATCAGCTGAGTAATCTGCACCAGATTCCCGCATCCGTCCTCCACCTTCGCAATCTTCGACCCAGTGGTGTCGGTCGGCGGCATGGTGAACTTCGCCTTCCCCTTCGTGCGCTCGTAGTCCGCCTGCACATCGTCCGTGAAGAACATTGCTGCCGGCTGCCCCTGCTGGAACAGCGCCTGCTGATACGCCTTGCCGGCGGGATTGTTGTTGAGCGCGAGCTGGAGTTCCATCCCGCTTGGATCGTCCGCTGATCCGACGGTGAGCCAGCGATATCCGCCGTTGCTGAAATCGGCCTTCTTCACGAAGCCGAGTACGTCGGTGTAAAAGCGAAGCGCTTTTTCCTGGTCGTCGACGTACACGATACTCAGTTTGATCTTCATCCTGTTCCTCTCCTCTTTTTTGCTGCTGGTGATGGATCGGTGCGGTCGAGATGCCGTTCGAGCGCGTCCAGATGTCCGCTCCAGAGCCGGCGGAACGGACCGAGCCACGCGTCGATCTCTTGCAGCGACTTCGGCTTGAGGCGGTAGAGCCGCCGCTGGGCATCCACCGTGGCTTCCACGATGCCCGCCTCGCGCAACACCCGCAGATGCTTCGAGACCGTCGGCTGCGTCATCCGAAGCCGCCGCTCGATGTCCCCGACCGACTGCTCGGACGACGCAAGCAGCCGCAGGATCGCGCGGCGGTTCGGCTCCGCGATAATGTCGAATGCATTCGGCATGAATGGAATATACGCATAGACGTATATACCTGTCAAGGCATATACCAAAACAACCCGCAGTCCGCAGTGGGTCGAGTTCCGCAGTCCGCAGCGACTCGAGTTCCGCAGCCCGCAGCGAATCGAGATATACTGAATGCAGTGTCAACACCTGAAAACAGCCCGCACGTCGTAATCATCGGCGGCGGCTTCGGCGGCCTCGAAGCCGCCAAGATCTTCCGCGGCAAACCCGTGGACGTCACCGTCATCGACCGCACCAACCACCACCTCTTCCAGCCGCTCCTCTACCAAGTCGCCATGGCCGGCCTCGCGCCGAGCGACATCACCGTCCCCATCCGCTGGATCCTGCGCAACGAGCGCAACGCAAAAGTCATCCTCGGCGCGGTCACGCACATCGACCCCGCGCGGCGCCAGGTCACCGTCGAGGGACTCGAGCACACAGTTTCCTACGACGTGCTGATCGTCGCCGCCGGTTCGCGCCACGCCTACTTCGGCCACGACTCCTGGGAACCGAATGCGCCCGGGCTGAAAAGCCTCGCCGACGCCCTCGGGCTGCGCCGGCGATTCCTCACGGCCTTCGAGCGCGCTGAGCAAGAGACCGACGCCGCCGAGCGCGAGCGCCTGATGACTTTCGTGATCGTCGGCGGTGGGCCGACCGGCGTCGAACTCGCCGGCATGATGGCCGAGATCGTCCGCAAGGCAATGCCCCGTGACTTTCGCGCGATCGACACACGGCGCACGCGCGTCGTGCTCGTCGAAGCCGGCCCGCGACTCCTCCCGGCGTTCCCCGAGCGGTCCGCCGCGCGCGCACGCCGCGACCTCGAACGACTCGGCGTCGAGGTGCGCACCGGCACCACCGTCACCGGCATCGACGACCGCTGCGCACGACTCGGCGACGACATCATCGGCACACGAAACGTCTTCTGGGCCGCAGGCAATCAGTCGTCGCCGCTCGGCGCGATGCTCGGCGCGCCTGTGGACCGCGCGGGGCGCGTGCTCGTGCGCGACGACCTCTCCGTGCCAGGCCACCCTGAGATTCTTGTCGCCGGCGACCTGGCCGCGGTGTTCCGCGCGGACGGGTCGCTCGTCCCGGGTGTCGCACCCGCCGCGATGCAGGAAGGGCGGGTGGCCGGCCGCAACGCGCTAAGAATTATTAACGCCGAAACAACCGCGGCATTTTCGTACTACAATAAGGGTGACTTGGCGACGATCGGGCGGAATCGCGCGGTCGCCGTGTTCGGCGGGCGCATCGAAGTCTCCGGTTATCCGGCTTGGCTGTTGTGGCTGTTCGTGCACATCATGCATCTGGCCGGATTTCGGAACCGGGTGAGCGTGCTGGTACAGTGGGGGTATGCGTACTTCACTTATCAACGCGGCGTGCGTCTCATTACGGCGGTTGAACGACCGGCACATGCCGTCGTCGAAGTGGGAGGTCGTTCATGAACGCTGGAAAACCACCGCAGGGTGACGCGCGGCCCGCCGAGCTCGAGACCGCGGCCCGCGTCGCGGCAGGCTTGTTGCACGAGTTCCGCAATGTGCTCAACCCGATCGTTTCCGCCGCCTGGCTGCTCGAGGCGAACGCAAATGACCCGCAAAAAGTCATTGAATTAGCACGCCGCATCGACGCGTTCGCCAAAGCCGACGTGCGGATCGCAGTGAAGGTCAGGGAACTGCTCGACCGCGAGGCAGCGGGACTCCCCGTCCGCGCTCCGGAGTAGCGTCGGCATCGTTCAGCGTCTTCCATTCGCGTAGCGTACACCCTGTATGACCACTGCAACCAGGCCCGTGACCTCACATCACGACATCAGTACCAAGTTGCGCATCCTCCTCGCTGAAGACGACGCGGGATCGCGCGGCACGATGACCGAAGTGCTCGTCTCGCTCGGGTTCGACGTCGTCGCCGCCGTTTCGAGCGGCGTCCACGCCGCGGACAAGGCCCGCGAGATGAAACCCGACGCCGTCCTGCTCGACGTCCATATGCCCGATGGCTCCGGCATCGAAGCGGCCGAAGTGATTTCGCGCACGCTGCCCGGGATCGCCGTGATCCTCTACAGCGGCGACGAGAACGTCTCGCTCTCGGACAAAGAAGCCGTCACGACCGGCGCCGTCGCATTCCTGCCGAAGCCCGTGCCGCCGAAGATGCTCGATTCAACCATCCGCCTCGCCGTCACGCGCGCTGCCGCGCTGCGCACCGCCCGCAAGGACGCCACGGAAGCCAAAGCCGCACTCGAAGCGCGCAAGATTATCGAGCGCGCAAAAGGCATCCTCATGCGGCGCACCGGCTGCTCGGAGCCCGAGGCGTATCGCATTCTCCAGCGTTCGAGTCAGGACCGCTCGAAGCCGATGGTGGAGATCGCGAAAGCGGTGCTCGAGAGCGAGCCCGGCGCCGCGGACCCCGTCTCAGGCGGCTGAGGGCGTCTCCACCGCGTACGGCTGCTTCACGTACCGCTCCATGCCGAGACCGAGCGGTATCGAGACGAACATCACGATCAGTCCCGCCGCAAAAAACGGCGACGCGTGGCCCACGCGGTCATACGCGATTCCCGCGGAGAGCGGCGCGATGACTCTCGCCAGCCCGCCGAACGTCTGCTGAACCCCCAGGTAGAGGCCGCGCTCGTGCTGCGGTACGACCTGTGACAGCAGGCTCGTCACACAAGGGAACGTGAACGCGGTGCCGACCGGCACCAGCGCCACGCACAGCGCGAACACCGGGATCGAAGTGGCGAGCGGCATCGTGAACAGTCCGATCGAAAGCAGGACCATGCCAACGCGCGACAGCCGCGGTTCCTTGAGCCAGTCGACGAGCCTGCCGAGGAAAAACGCGCGCACCACGACGCCGATCACGGCGACATATGTGAAGAAGTAGCCGAACGTGTTCTCGCTCACATCGAATTTTGCCTTCAGATAAAGCGCGAGCGCTGCGTTCATCCCCGTGAACGCGCCCATCGTGATGCCGTAGATCCAGATCAGCCGCGACGACGGCTCGGCGGAGTGACTGACCACGCGGCGGACGGCGTCGCGCGGCCGCGTGAGCGACTTGCCGCTTGCCTTCACGGCCGCTGCATCGTGCGACTCTTTCAGGAAGAACCAGGCGAACGCCATGTTGACCGCCGCGATCAGCGCGGCCGCGAGCCCCGGGCCGCGAAACTTGAGCAGGGGATCCGCCACGAGCGCCTGCGCGCTCACGCCGAAGCCGAGCACCCAGATGCCGATCGCCGGGCCCATCGCGACGCCCGCATTCGTCGCCGCCGAAACCCAGCCGAGTGATTTCGCACGGTCCTCGGGCTTTGAGGCATCCGAGACGTACGCCTGCACCACGCTCACCGTGCCGCCGCCGGCACCCTGCACCAGACGGCACAACACCAGGAGCTCCAGCGACTGCGCAAACGCGAACACGATGTACGCGAGCACCGATGCGCCGAGGCCGATCATCAACGCCGGGCGCCGCCCGATCTTGTCCGACACGCGCCCCCAAAGTGGCGCGCTCGCCAGCTGAGCGACGGAGAACATCGTGAAGAGCAGCGCCACCGCGAAGCCGGCGCCGCCCAAGCCGATCGCGTTGAGCGCCGTCCACAGTGGCCCATGGCCGATGACGCGCTCCGCGAAGAACGGGAGGAGCGGAAACACAATCGCGCCGCCGAGCATGTCGACGAACGCGGTCACGAGCAGCACAACCAGTTTACCCATGCGGTATTTTACTCGCTTGTCCTGCCAAGTGCTGTCGGAGGCGTGCTCCGGCCGACGACGCCCGCCACCGCGACGATCGTCAGCACGTACGGAATCATCGCCACGAACTG
>JBOHTH010000508.1:0-3061 GCA_050733535.1 Gemmatimonadaceae bacterium
GAACGAGCTGGGCGATCGGCGGGATGGCGGCGCCGATGGTGGTGTTCACGATCTGGGCGTTCCGGAGGTACTCTGAGCTGCGGAGGGTATAGGGCGCAGAAGAGTTATCTCTCGACGCGTTTTCGACTCAGTGCGGAGCGCGGAAATGGAACGGGGAGACGCGGGATTCCGTGGCGGCGCGGAAGTCAGGGTCCTTCTCCGCACTCCGCGACGGGCCGAAAATCCGGCATCCCTCTCATCACTCACACTTCCCCAACGCGATCGATCTGTTTATGAGCTAGCCGGCGGGCGCGTCGATGGCACCGCGGACCATTTCCCCGAGTGCGCGCGCCGTGAACGGCTTCTGCAGAAAGAACAGCGCCTGCGCCCGCAGCTGCTGCAGCAGCGCGACGTCATCGGTGTAGCCGGAGACGAACACGACCTTCATTCCCGGCCTCAGCTTGCGCATCGCTTCGGCGAGTTCGCGTCCGTTGATTCCGGGCATGATGACGTCGGAGAGCAGCACGTCGATCGTCCCGATGTGATCGCGCGCGAGGTCGAGCGCCTGTCGCGGACTTGCCGCGGTCATGACATTGAAGCCCAGTCCCTCGAGCATGCGCGACGTCACGCGGCGCACCGCGTCATCATCCTCCACCAGCAGCACGGCCTCGCCGCCGCCCACGGGCTGCGATCCGCGCGGCGGAGTGGCGCGCGAAACCGGCTCACCATCGCAAACGGGAAGGTACACGCGCAGCGTCGTGCCGTCGTCCACCTTGGTCTCCAGCTGAACCTGCCCTCCCGCCGCCTGCACGATGCTGAACACCATCGAGAGGCCGAGCCCGGTGCCTTTTCCGCGCTCCTTGGTCGTGAAAAAAGGCTCGAAGGCGCGCTCCGCCGTCGCCGCATCCATTCCCATTCCGTTGTCGGCTACGGAAAGGAGGACGAGCGGGCCGGCGGGAAACCCGGCTGGCGCGGCGTCGGCGGGGAGCGACTGCACGTGCACGACGGCGCAGCCGCCGTTCGGCATCGCGTCACGTGCGTTCACAAGCAGGTTGAGGACGATCTGTTCGAGCTGGCTGGGGTCGGCGCGAACGGTGCATGGCACGCGGTCGAGGCGCAGGTCGAGTTTCACCTGTTCGCCGAGTGTCCGCACGAGGAGCGGCTGCATTCCGCGTACGATCTCGCGCACGTCGACGAGCACCGGTGCGGAGACTTTCTGGCGCGAGAAGGTGAGCAGGCGCTTGGTGAGGTCCGTCGCGCGGACCGCTGATGCGCGCGCGTGGCGCAGTTCGTCGGACGCTTCGTGCCCGGTGGGGAGTGATGCCGCCGCGAGGTCGACGCTGCCGAGGATTGCGGTGAGCAGGTTGTTGAAGTCGTGCGCGATGCCGGCGGCGAGACTGCCGACCGCCTCGATCTTCTGCATATGACGCAGCTGGGCCTGAGACGCCGCGAGCGCCGCCTCGGTGCGGTGGCGTTCGGAGATGTCGTGGATGACGACGAGGTACGCGTCGCGGCCCGCCCAGACGATCGGTGACGCGTGGATCTCGGCTTTGAACGTCTCGCCCGACTTCTCACGGTATGTGACGTCGTCGTGACTGGTCCGCCGCGCGGGTTTGCCGCTCACGAGCTGCTCGAACCGTTCGACGTCGGCCGACGGGCGCACGTCACGCGCCGTCATTGAGAGAAACTCCGCGCGCGTGTAGCCGAAACGGTTGATCGCGGAGTCGTTTGCGGCGAGGAAGTGGCGTGTGGAGAGCTCCCAGATCCACATTGGAAGCGGGTTGCCCTCGAACACGAGACGGTAGCTGCGCTCATTTTCAGTGAGCGCCATCGTCTGCAGCTCGACGGTCTCCGCCATCTGGTTGAATGCCGCGGCGAGCGTGCCGAGCTCGCTCGAGCTCATCACCGAGCTGCGGCGGGCAAGATCGCCGCCGGCGATCGCCTGCGCGTCGGCAGTCAGCGCAGTGGCCGGCCGGCTGATGCGTCCCGCGACGAGTGCGGCGACGAGCAGCGCAAGCACCAGCGTGAGCGCGATCGCCAGCAGTTCGTCACGCGAGCGCGCCACCTGCTGCGCCAGCGCCTGTGCGGTCGCGATCCCGACGACGACGGTCCACGGTGCGCGGTCGACGCGTTCCCACGCGCGGATTCGTGCGACGCCGTCCAGTTCGCTCAGGCTCGTCATGACGCCGCGCGGCGTCGACGTGATCTGCTTGAAGCTGGAAAACCTGCTGACGTCGGTCCCGACGATGGTCTTCGGATTCACCGAGCTGAAAACCATCCGCCCGCCGCCATCGACGACCTGGACGACCGAGCCCGGCGGGAGCGTGCCCGCGTCGGCCACATACCGCAGTGAGTCGAGCAAGAACGAGGCGTGCACGACCGCCACGAATTTTCCGGAACGCCCGCGAATGGGGAGACCGAACCCGACCATCCAGTGCGTGGAGTCAGGACGCGACCGGACCGGCTCGCCGACGGCGAACGCGCCCGTGCGCAAGGCCTCCGAATAGTAGCGGCGGTCATCGATCGAAAACGCGCGCCGCGCGCCCGGCGGCGGATGTGACGCGCCGATGTTTCCGCCGCCGACTTGCTGCACCTCGAGCGTGCCGGTGGTGCCGACCATGCGGTCGTCGAGCGCCGTCAGCACGCTGTCGTTGTAGCGAATGTCGGGTGGGTCCACGCGGACGATGAGCGCGGCGGCTTGCAGCGACACATCGGTGCGTCTCACGAACTCGTCGGCGCGCGACGCGACGAGCCGCGCCAGGTCCGTCGTGCGTTCCTCGGCGCGTGCGTGCGAGTCGCTTTTTTCCTCAGAGAAGTGCCAGGTGGCGATGGCCACCATGGGCGTGAGCAAGGCCAGCGTCAGCAGCGTGAGACGCGCGCGTATTCCCAGGTGCGGAAGGCGCACGCGTTATGCCGACATGCCGCCCATCGGTTCCTCACCGGCCCCGCCGCGCCGGCGGCGCGGTTCGTCGCGCGCGGCACGTCCATACGATCCCGCGTCGTTCCGCGAAATCTTGCGCCGCGCGACCAGCGCTTCGAGCACGAGCTCGCACGCGCCGGCGACGAGCGCGTCGTCGCCGGC
>JBOHTH010000509.1:0-6586 GCA_050733535.1 Gemmatimonadaceae bacterium
GAAACGGGCGGATCGTTCAGTGCGCGCTGAGCGATCCGCCAGTTTCCGCGAAATCCGCGAATTAAGTTTTTTTTCTCAACTACAACTGCAAAAACTCCCACTGCCTCTCGGCGCGCGGAAGCCGCCAATCCGGCAGATCAGAGTTTGGCGATCTCGGCGAGAATTTCTGAATTTTCCCGCCGTTCGAGATTGACCTTTTCGACGTGATTCCAGCGCACCACGCCCTGCTTGTCAATCAGGAAATAGGCTCGGTTGGCGAAAAACTTTTCATCGTTCAGCACGCCGTACGACCGCGCCACATCGCGACGAAAGTCGCTGGCCAGTTCAGGACCGATGTGCAGCTTCTCCTTGAACGCCTTGAGGCTTGGCACCGCGTCGACGCTGATGGGAATCACGACGACATCGTTCGACTCGAAAGCGGAGTAATCATCCGTGAAGCTGCACAGCTCGGTCGTGCAGGTGCTGGTGAACGCGAGCGGAAAGAAGGCGAGCAGGACGTTCTTGCTCCCGCGATGACTGGAGAGGGTAACCGGCTGGCCGGTGGTCGTGACGAGGGTGAAGTCGGGGGCGGTTTCACCTTGAGCAGGAATGTGAGGCATGCAGTTATCTCGAGACGAGGCGGGGGGCGGAGGAGGAGCGCGGAAAACGCTGCGGACTGCGGAACTCGATTCGCTGCGGACTGCGGAATCTTAATTACGAGTCCATTTGCGGACGGCGAAGAAAATTACTGCCAAGCCGACGAGCACGAGCGCGATGGGCATTGCGTAGACAAGAATATTAAACCCGTGCGGCTTGGGTTCGAGGAGGATCCACTCGCCGTACTTCGAAACAAAGTATGCCTTCACTTCATCCGGCGTCCTGCCGGCGCGCAGTTGATCCTTCACGACGGCGCGCATCTGCTGCGAGAGTTCGGACGGCGAGTCCTGAATCGAGAGGCCCTGGCAGACGGGGCAACGCAACTGTTTCGCGAGCTCAGAGGTGCGTGCGTCGAGTATTGAGTCGGTAACTGCGGACTGCGGAACTCGACCCGCTGCGGGCTGCGGAACAACAGCCAACACGAGCGCGAGCATGACAAATGCGCGGATCACTTGCCGGCCACCGCCATGAGTGAATCAACGAAATGTCGGATAATCCGCTCGTTCACCGGGCCGGTCGCCTTGTACGCGATCCGCCCGCTGGCGTCGAGGAAATACGTCTCGGGCACACCGTACAATCCATAGTTGATCGCGGTGAGCGCGCCGGGGTCCATGACCGACGGATAGCTCTGGCCGCCCATCTGCGCGATCCACTTGGTGCCGTTGTCGGCCTCGTCGTCGTACAGCACGCCGAGGAAATGCACGGGCTTGCCCGCGTACGAGCGCGCGGTCTCGGAGAGAATCTGATGTTCGTCGCGGCACGAGAGACACCACGACGCCCAGAAGTTGAGCACGACGACCTGGCCCTTGAGGTCGGCAAGACGCACGGTGTCGCCAAGCGCGCGGTTGAGCGGCGGCTGACCCGGCGCGAATACCGTGAGCGCGAACGGCGACGCGTCGTGCCCCGGCAGCGGCGACGGAATCTCCTTGGGATCCTTCGTGAGGCCGTAGGCGAACACGAGAATCACCGGCACGACGCACACCGCCGCGACCGCCGCGCGCTTCCAGTTCATGCCTCGCGCCGCCTCGCAGCGAGCCCGGCCGGAAAGATCGCGATGAGCGCGCCGAACACCACCACCCCACCGCCGAACCAGATCCACGGCACGAGGGGTTCGTAGATCACGCGGATGGTCGCGTTGGATCCATCCTGGCGGAACGCCTGAAGGTTCACGTACAGATCTCCCAGAAAGCCACTGCGGACTGCGGGAGTTGGTACCGGCGATTGTGACATGGGATAGAAGTTCATCCGCGGCTCCATCGTGCCGCCGACCGTCGCGCCGTTCATCACCTCGAGCGTCGCGCCAACCACCGAGCGCTGCGGCTCCTCGCGGCCCCACATCTCTTTCAGGCGCAGCGTCTGGCCGGCGAGCGAGATTGTCTCGCCCGGCTTGATCGTCGCCTCGTGCTCGGTGCGAAAGGTCGACGACGCGGCGACGCCCAGCGCGATCAGAATGATCCCGAGATGCGCCGTGTAGCCGCCATAGCGATGCCGGTTGCCGCCGACGAGCCGCACGAGCGCAGTGACCCAGTTTTCTCCGTGCGCGGTGTGCCGCGCCCGCATCCCGATCCAGTATTCGCGCAGGTTGGCGAACGCGGCGTAGCCGGCGAAGGTGAACGCGAGCAGCGCGTACGCGTTTCGCGCGCCGGCGGCGAGCCCGGCGGCGAGCGCGATCGCCGCGCCGGCGGCCGGCGGCAGCAGTTTCGATTTCAGTTCCGCCTTCGACGCCGCCTTCCACGGCAGCGCCGGCCCGACGCCCATCAGAAACAAGAGCGTCACGACGATCGGCAGCGACATCCGATTGAAGAACGGTTCGCCGACGCTCACCTTCGCGCCGTTGATCGCCTCTTCCACGAGCGGAAACAGCGTGCCCGTGAGCACGGTGAACATGAACGCCGTGAGAAACAGGTTGTTCAGCAGGAACACGGTCTCGCGCGACGCGACCGAGTCAAAGCGCCCGGTGCTGCGGAGGCGTTCAGAGTTCCCCGCCACGAGCACGAGCGATGCGACCATCACGACCGCGATGAAGGCGAGGAAGTAGTAGCCGATCGTGCCCGTTGTGAACGAGTGCACGGACGACACGATTCCTGAGCGCGTCAGGAACGTGCCGAGTATCGTGAGCAGGAACGTCCCGACGATCAGGTTCAGGTTCCACAGCCGCAGCATCGCGCGGCGCTCCTGCACTATCGCCGAGTGAAGAAACGCGGTCGCCGTCAGCCAAGGAATGAACGACGCGTTCTCGACGGGATCCCACGCCCAGTATCCGCCCCAGCCGAGGACGTCGTACGACCACCACATTCCCGCAATGATCGCCGCGGAGAGCAGCGCCCACGCCGAGAGCGTCCAGCGGCGCGTGATCTTCGACCAGTCGTCGCCTTCCACTTCACCCGAGAGCATCGCACCGATGGCAAACGAGAACGGCACCGACATCCCGACGTAGCCCAGGTACAGCAGCGGCGGATGCACCGCCATCAGGATGTGATTTTGGAGCAACGGATTCGGACCCGGACCATCGGGCGGAACCGGGAATACCGAACCGAACGGGTTCGCCGGTCCCACGAGCAGAATCGCGAAGAAGAACGAGATGAACAGCAGCGTGGCCGCCGCGTACGGCACGAGGTTCCCCGGCCGCCGGCTGTTGATCCACACCACCGCGGCCGCGTACATCGAGAGCACCCACGCCCAGAACAAAATCGACCCTTCGAGCGCGCCCCACAACGAGATCACCGTATAAAAAAGCGGCGTCTCGCGGCTGCCGACCTGCGCCACGTACGAGATCGAAAAATCGTGCGTGACGAGCCCGTACACCATCGCGAGCGCGGCAACGCTGATGAGAAAGAAGTTCGTGTAGACCGCCGCGTATGCGAGCGCAATCCAGTCCCGCCTTCCCTTGCGAACCGCCACCGGCACGGCGACCATCCCGAACAGCACCACGACTATCGAAACGAGGATCGAGTCGCGCGCCAGCAGTCCCGTCACGAGCCGGACCCCTTGATGAGGGTCTTGTACATCTCCTGCGGTTTCTCGCCGGGTTTGGGCGGACGGTATTCGTTCGAGTGCTTGATCATCAGTCCCGTGGAGTTGAACACATGGTCGCGGCCGAAGCGCCCCTCGACCACCACGCCCTGGCCGTCGCGGAACATCTGCGGCGGCGCGCCCGAGCTCTGCACCGGAATCTCATCTTTGCCGTCCGTGACCTCGAACGTGAGACGCAGGGTTTTATCATCCCACTTCACGCTGCCGGGCTTCACCTGGCCGCCGAGGCGGATGGGGACGTCGTAGCCGGCGGTGCCTTTCGCCAGCAGTTCCTGCGGCGTGAGAAAGAACACGACGTTCTTGTCGAGGCCGCCATAGAGCAGCCAGCCGAACACGCCGAGCCCTACGGCGGCGAGCGCGATCGCCATCGGACGGCGCTTGCGCTTTTGCTCGTCCGGCGGCGTGGGCGGCACCGGCTCCGTTGCCGCGTCCGTCATCGCGCGGCTCCTGCACGGGGTGTACCATCGGCCAGTGCCGCCTCGTACCGCGCCCGCGCGTGCCGCACCGCGCGGTGCACGAACAGCCAGTAGCCGATCACCGCCACCCATGCGGCGGTATACGCGGCAATCACGAAATCCCAGTTATTGGTGGGCATGTCACGCCCCTCCGAGCGCCGCGGCTTCCGCGGCATGGTCGGCCGCACGATCGAGGCACAGCGACTCGTACCGTCGGCGAACGAAATAAATCATGAGAAAGAGAAACGCGAACGCGTTCACGCGCAGCGGCAGCACGTAGCTCGCGTCCACCGTGGACGGCGAGGACTGCATCTGGTGCAGCGTCCGCCACCACCGCACGGACATATATACGATCCCCACGTTCATCGCGCCGAGGATGCCGACGGCGGCGCTCCACTGCGCGCGCCGCTCGGGGTCATCCACGAAACCGCGCAGCGAGATATACCCGACGAAAATCAGAAACAGCACGAGCGTGGACGTCAGCCGCGCGTCCCACGCCCACCACACGCCCCACGTCGGCTTCGCGAAGATCATGCCCAGTGTCAGCGTGAGGCCGTTCAGAACAGTTCCGACTTCCGCAGCTGACGCGGCCGCGAGATCGTCTCGCTCGTCACGGCGCCACAGATACTTCACGCTGAAGAACATCACGATCGCGAACGTCACGGACATCACCCACGCGGCCGGCACGTGCACGTAGATGATCTTCTCGAGATCGCCCATGTCGCGGTCCGGCGCGGACCCCATGATGCCCAGCACCTGACCCGCGATGAGAAACAGGATGGCGAACGCGCCGAACCACGGCCAGCGGCCGGGCTTCGGGGGAATCCACGGGATCGGTTGCGACGTCATGTTTGCATTGCCTTGTCGGTCTTCGGTCTTCGGTCTTCGGTCTTCGGTCACGCTTCAATCACATGTTCGAAGGCAAGATGTGTAGCAACAAGAAAGATGATGTCATACGCGACCAGAAGCTTGATCCAGGCGTCGGCCTCGTGCATGAGGTCCCCGCCGAGCAGCGCCTTCGTCGCCTGCATGGACGCCAGCAGCGCCGGCACCAGCATCGGGAACAGCAGCAGCGGCAGCAGCACTTCCCGCGCCCGGCTCCGGCTGGACATCGACGCATAGAACGTTCCGAGCGTGCAGATCCCGGTTGCGCCGAGTGCCAGCACGCCCAAGAGCGCCGGCCAGGACGTCGGAATCGTCACCTGGAACAGCACGATTCCGACCAGCACGACAATCACCAGCATGAGCCCCACGAACGCCAGGTTCGCGAGCAGCTTTCCCGAAAAGATCGTCCAGCGCGCGCCGGGATACAGCAGCAGCGCGTCGAGCGCGCCGCTCTCGAGCTCGACCTGATAACTCCGGTTGAACGCGAGCACGGCGGAAAAGAGCGCGGCCAGCCAGAGCGCGCCCGCGGCGGCCTCGCGAATGGCCTGCGTGTCGGGCCCCATCGCGAATCCGAACAGCATCAATATCGTGACGCCCAGCGCGACGACGCCGTTGAACCCGGCCTTCGAGCGCCGCTCCGCGGTGAGGTCCTTCCACGCGATCGCGCGCACGCGCCGCCAGTCGTTGCGCCACGCCATCAGGCGCGCCCGTCGCGAAGTGTTACCGTGCGGTCAAGGACGCCGGCCGCCGGCGCGAGCTCGTGCAGGACCACCACGGCGGCCCCGCCCGCGTGCACGGCCTGCGAGATGATGTCGCTCATCAGCGCGATGCCGTCGGCGTCGAGATTGCTGTACGGTTCGTCGAGCAGGAGCAGGCGCGGCCTGGCGAGCAGCATGCGGGCGACCGCGAGTCTCCGCTCCATGCCGGCGGAAAAGCCGCGCACGCGCTCGTCGGCGGCGTGCGCAAGACCGACGCGGGCGAGGACGTCCGCTATGTCGCCGGCACTCACGTCAGCGCCCGCGCCGAAATCGCGGCCGCCGAGCATCGCCGCCGCAAAGCGGAGGTTTTCGCGCGCGGTGAGGTCATCGTAGAGCCCTGGAGTGTGCGCGAGAAAGCCAAGCGTGCCGCGCACGCGGTCCGCACCGCGCACGACATCGTGCCCATACACGCTCGCGGTTCCCGCACTCGGCCGCAGCAGCGTGCCGAAGATGCGGAGCAGCGTGCTCTTGCCGCTGCCGTTCGCGCCGAGAAGGCCGACGGCCTCACCTGCCTGGACCCGCATCGTGACGCCACGGAGCACCCAGCGCGTGCCGAACCGCCTGGCCACGCCGGTGGCGTCGATCGCAAGTTCAGCCGTGGGTTCCGCCATGCGGGGAGAGAAGTGAAGTGGAGCGTGTGGGGATCGAACCCACGACCTCTGCCTTGCAAAGGCAGCGCTCTCCCAGCTGAGCTAACGCCCCAAATAAGAAATCCCGTTTCCCGCCTCGCGGGAAAGTCGGCAGACTCAAGTCGGCAGACTCAAGTCGGCAGACTCAAGTCGGCAGACTCAAGTCGGCAGACTCAAGTCGGCAGACTCA
>JBOHTH010000510.1:0-3576 GCA_050733535.1 Gemmatimonadaceae bacterium
CCCAGAATGGCGCCAGCCACTGATGCCGCGTAATACTCGCTGCTCCCAAATGCCGGCGACCGGAACGCGAGATACAGGCGCGGCAAACTCACATCATCCTTCACGACTTCACGCAATGTGCCACCGAAGGTTGCCGGGAGAGACATATCCGGTAATGGTGGCTTGCCTGCGCCCCGTGGAATCGACTCGAAATACGATCTGACAAGCTCCCTCGCTTCGCGCGGATCGAAGTCGCCCGCAATTGTCAACACGGCGTTGTCAGGTGTGTAATAGGTCGCGAAGAAATGCGCGATGTCTTCCAGCGACGCCGCGTTCAGGTCATCGAACGATCCGATCAGCGAATGGTGAAATGGATGCGGATCGGGATACGTGAGGGCGGGTAGCTTCTCCCACCATGTGCCGTACGGCTGGTTGTCCACCGACCAGCGCCGTTCGTTCATGACGACATCGCGCTGCGTGTCGAGTTTCTGTTGCGTCATGGCCGGCAGCAGCGCGCCCATCCGGTCCGCTTCGAGCCAGAGCGCCACGGCAAGTTCGTTCGACGGGACCGTCTCGAAGTAATTCGTGCGATCAAGCCAGGTAGACCCGTTGAGCGTGCCGCCCGCGCGCTGAACGAGCTCGAAGTGCTCGTTCGCGCCGACGTGCTCCGATCCCTGAAAGAGCATGTGCTCAAACAGGTGGGCGAACCCGGTGCGTCCGTCGCGCTCGTTCGCGGACCCCACGTGATACCAGAGGTTCACCGCGACGATCGGCGCCGAGTGGTCTTCTGAGAGCGTTACGAACAGTCCGTTCGGGAGGCGATAGGTGTCGACTGGAATCGGCATTTAAGGAAATGTAAGCGGCGGCGCCTACCAGTCCACGAACATGGCGAGCGGCGCCTTGACCGACTCGGCCATGAGATTCCCCCAGCGGCGGAGCAAGTGCGGCGCGCCGGGTCCCGGGAGCGCGGGCGATGTATAGGGATCGATGCCATATCGGCGTCCCAGAATTTCGAGGCGCAACATGTGGAACGGATCGCTGACCACGATCGCCGTTCGGAGCTCCTGTTCATGCAGCAGGTCGACCGCGGCACGCAGTGACTGGGCCGACGTCCGCCCGTCGTTCTCGAGCAGGATCGCGCTGTCCGGAACGCCGCGGGCCATCACGTACACGCGGCTCACCTCGGCTTCCGAAATGGTGTCGCCCTCGCCGATTCCACCGGTCAGCACGAGGCGCGACGCGAGGCCGCGCTGCCACAGCGCCAGCGCGTGATCCAGACGCACGCGGAGGACGGGTGACGGTTTTCCCTGGTATTGCGCGGCGCCCATCACAATGATCGCGTCCGCTTTCCGCGCGTCGTCCTCGAGAGCCCAGACGAGCACGGCCGCCATCGATGCAAGCCAGAGGACCATGAGCACGGCAGTTGCTCCGAGGATCACCCGTCGCCGGCGATAGAATGGACGCGTCGGCCGGAGCATCAGCGCGGTCAGAGCGTCGCGCTCGCCCCGGGCACCGGACAGTTCACGCGATAGCCACCAGCCTTGAGGGCGGCGGCGAACGCATCCTGCGCGGTGGGCTCCCCGTGCACGAGGCAGACCGCACCAAGCGACGGCGACTGCGCGCGCACCGCGTCGATCCACCCGCGGAGTTCCGTTCGGTCGGCGTGCGCGCTGTATCCATCGATGACTTCCACGCGGGCCCGCAGCGGCACATCCTCGCCATACACACGGATGGCCGGCTGCTTCTCGACGATCTTCCGGCCCAGCGTGCCCTCCGCCATGAAGCCGACGACGAGGATCGTGTTGCGCGGGTCAGGTGCGCCGTTGGCGAGGTGGTGGAGGATCCGCCCGGACTCCGCCATGCCGGACGCCGCGATGATCACGATCGGGCCGCGCATCGTATTGAGCGCCTTGGACTCCTCGACGCTCTGCGTGTATTGCACGCTGGGAAACTTGAAGAGTGCGTCGGCGCTTTTTTTGTGCGTGCGCACAAACACCTCGGAATCGTCGTAGAGCTCGCGATGTGCGTCGAACACGGCCGTCGCCTTCGTCGCAAGCGGGCTGTCGATGTACACGGGAATGCGGGGAATCGCGCCGGCTTCAGCGAGTTCGTGCAGCGCAAGGACGATTTCCTGCGTGCGTCCCACCGCGAACGCCGGTATGAGCACGCGGCCACCGCGCGCCGCGGTCTCGCGCACCACGCGGGCAAGCTCGTCCTTTGCGCCGGCGACGCTCGAGTGGTCGCGGTTGCCGTACGTGCTCTCCATGATCACCGTGTGCGCGCCCGTGGGCGGCACCGGATCGCGGATGATCGGAAGCCCCTTGCGGCCGATGTCGCCGCTGAAGACCAGGCGCCGTGTCGTGGCGCCATCGGTGAGATCTACGATAACAGACGCGGAGCCCAAAATGTGTCCGGCGTCGACGAACGTCACCTTCATGCCGGGCACCGGCTCGAACGGCTCGTTGTACCGTGCGCCCTTCATCAGTTCGATCGTGCGCACCGCGTCGCGCATGGCATAGAGCGGATCGGCGTGCGCCTTGTGATGCCGGGAGAGGAACTCCGCGTCCTGTTCCTGGATGTGCGCGGCGTCGGCAAGCATCACCTCGGACAGGTCGATCGTCGCGGGCGTGGCGTGGATCGTCTTCGCGTAACCTTCATGGACGAGAAAGGGCAGGCGCCCCGCGTGATCGATATGAGCGTGCGAGAGCACGATCGCATCGATGCCTGCTGCAGCGGCCGGCAGCGCGCGATTCTTCGCGTGCACGTCCGCGCGCCGCCCCTGGAACAAGCCGCAGTCGAGCAGCACCGTGCGCCCGTTGACGTGCAGGATGTGACACGACCCCGTAACCTCGCGGGCCGCCCCGTGAAAAACGACTTCGTTCATGCGGGGCGCCGCCGCGTCAGCGCGACGGCTCTCCGCGTCTCGAGAACACGACGGTCAGCCGCTGCTCGTCATGGGACATCATCGCAGGCTCCCAGCCGCCGCGGCTGCGCTCGTTCAGCAGGTCGGTCAGCGCGTCTTCATCCTCGCGCGTGCGCTGCGTCAGTTTCAGGATTACTGCCTGGTATTCTTTCATGAGGGCGAAAATAGTAGTATCAGCGGCATGACCACCACCCCTTCGCTTCCCGGGTTGTCGATCGTCCGGCATCCGCTCGTGCAACATAAGCTTAGCATACTGCGCGACCGGCGAACGCCGACGAAGATCTTCAAGGAGCTCGTCGACGAGATCGCGATGCTGATGGCGTACGAAGCGACGAGCGACCTGACACTGGAACCGGTCGACGTCGACACGCCGCTCGAGCGCATGACGGCACAGCGCGTGAGCGGCAAGAAACTCACCCTCGTTCCGATCTTGCGCGCCGGGCTCGGAATGGTCGAGGGGATCCTCAAGCTCGTGCCGTCGGCGCGCGTGGGGCACATTGGTTTGTACCGCGACCACGAGACGCTCGAACCGGTCGACTACTATTTCAAGGTGCCGGCTGACGCTGGCGAGCGCGACTTCCTGCTGCTCGACCCGATGCTGGCGACCGGCGGAAGCGCGGTCGCGGCAATCCATTCGCTCAAGCGCGCCGGCGCGACGCGAATCCGCTTTCTCT
>JBOHTH010000511.1:0-1670 GCA_050733535.1 Gemmatimonadaceae bacterium
TGGCGCGGGAACTACGAAGATGGCACGGCCGTGGACGGGTCGGATGTGAGCGGGTCGTCGAGTTACAACTGGCCGGGGCAGCGCACGGGGATGTACCTGGCGCCGGACGCGCGGATCACGCCGATCCTCGCGCGCAAATGGGCGGGGAGCATTATCGAGGGGAAGGCGGACCCGAGCGGGTTGGTGTATGACCGCAATCGGTACTATGATCCGACGGCGGGACGGTTCACGCAGGAAGATCCGGCGGGGCTGGCGGGCGGCGTGAATCTGTATGGCTACGCGGGCGGAGACCCGGCGAACAATACAGACCCATTCGGGCTGTGCGACGACGGGAAACCGTGGTGCCAATTTTGGCACAACATGCTGAGAGGAATGGCGGTGGCATCGTCTCCCGAGGGAGGCGCGTGCGACGGGCCGGGATGCCGGACGGGCAAGTTGCTAGGTTTGGCCGCGATGGTTGCCCCGACTGCAAGGCTGGGTGTGGCCACGGCGGCGGCGGCAAAAATCGGCGTAGTCACCACCATCGAAGATGGAGTGGCGGACATCGTCTCAAGCGGGACGAAGGGAGGTATTCGAATTATGGGGAATATGTCACGAGACGGATCCGTGGTTACCTTGGATCAGGCTCATATTGAAGGCCTTGGTCCGGGATCCTCCAGCGCAAGCGAGATGCGCGCGGTGGTGGAGGAATTCGGACGACAGCAAGGTGCGAGCGAAGTGGTCATCAATGGCGCAACGCGAACCACGGGTGCCAACCCGGGCAGGGTGCCACGATCGATGACGGTGCAGGTACCGCCACAATGACAACGCTGCAACTCATCACGTGGAAGCCCGGGCTGCGGAAGATCGCTCTCACTGACCTCCTTCAGCGCCGTTTGGGCTTGTCCTTGTCGGTCGCGAAGCACGCAGTGGATGAACTGCTGGAGGGCCGTCAGGTATCTCTGGCGGTACCCGGGCACATAGACGGAACGACCCTAGTTGCGGAAATACATTCGCTTGGCGCCGACTGTGAGATCCGTGGTGACTGAGCGAAAGAAAAACAAGAACGATCCGTGAGAGGAATGGACGCCCGGGCGCCAAGTGCGACCGGGCGTCGCCTCTACCACCTCGCCGGATGACACCGATCGGTGTCCTTTCCGAGATTGGCGCAGATCTCTGCAGCCGATCAGTAATGACCGCGGTCCGCAGCTCGCCAGAGCGGCATGCGGTTTATGATGAGCAGCAGCACCACCATCCAAGCGGAGAATCCGGACCGATAACGGGGATCTCGGTTTGAGATCACGGCGGCGGTGTTGGTCCAATATCTAAGCCCACCCAACCGAAGCGCGCGGTCACAGAGATGGTCAGCCATGCCGTCGCCCGTGTCCACCGCCGGGAAGCTACCGACGCGACGAGCGTCTCACCCTTCGGCGTGCCCCACGCCCTGACCATCCGCGTCGGCCTTTACGCCTGCGCTGTCGACTGGATAATCCCCGTATTGCGCGAATACGAAAATCTTTTCGCTGGGCAACCTCCTCCGCCACGACCAAAACCGGAACGCCAACTTCGCCGGTCGCACGACGGACTCGCTCGAGTACGAGGGCCCACACCTGACCTCGACGGATGAAGATCCGCTGAGCGCCATTCGGAACGGCGGGGGTCCGCTCGTGACCACGCTCAACACGACGCTG
>JBOHTH010000512.1:0-1600 GCA_050733535.1 Gemmatimonadaceae bacterium
CGGCAGGATCAGCTCGACGACGAAGGTGGCGCCGGTCGCGACTGTCAGCACGCCCGGCGACAGCTGCGCCGCGTACCAGGCGACCGGCGTCGGCAGCGGTTGGGTGAGGAAGTGATACGAGAGCGCCGAGAGATTCCACCAGTTGGGATCGCCGCTCGCGAGCTTCACCACGCCCGACATGAACATGAAGCGGAACAGCAGCCAGCGCAGGAGCCAGATGCCGGGGGTCTTCGCGAGGCTGAGCAACAGGGCGAGGAACCCCGCCTCCAGCAGGAATACGTCCCACTGAAAGGCCATGAAGACCTGCCCGGCATAGAGCAGCGACAGGTAAAGCACGTAAAGCAGAACGAGACTGAGTCGGGGCAGCAGATTGAAGACCAGCAGCAGCGACAGCCCGGCGCCGGTCCAGCACACGGCTTGGATGGCGAAATCGCTCGAGTTCCACCAGAAAACCATGGGCATCAGGTAGTAGCGCTCCGGACCGACATCCTGGGCCACAGCAGCGACGAATTGGGAGAGCGGCTGGATCCCATGGCTGCCGATCAGGCCCTGCGCCTGCAGACCGAAGGAGACGAAGGCCGAGAGATAAACCAGGCCGAGCAGGCGCAGGAATAGATGGGAGACCAGGTCGTACCGGGGCGGTTGGTGGTTCCTGCCCCACAGAAGGAGGCTGATACTGTAGAAGGCCGGACGGTGCGCCGCGATGAAGGCGTATGCCAATTCCGCGATGACCGCGAAACCCGGCAGTCGTCTGTAGAGCGCGAGCCAAATGCCCTTGCCAGGCGCGTGGCTCAGCGTCAGAAAGCTGGCCTCGGCCGCGCTCGCATGATGTCCGTCGACAGAGATATATTGTACGGCGCGTCGAAACTGGGCCTCGGAAATCGTGGGGTATTGCGCCGCCACTTCCTGATACGGTCGGTACTCGACGCTCTCGCCGGTTAGCTTCTCCCAATAATGGGCCCAATAGCCGCAAAATCCGCAATCGCCGTCATAGATCAGACGCGGCCGCGAACCGAGGGCAGGCGCATCGGCAGCATTGGCCGACTGGCTTCCGATATTCTCTTGCACGACCTCAACCGGCGTTGGCTGCAGGATGCGAACCGGCTTGGAAGGCTCGCCCATTTTCGGCCCTTCGGCAAGATGGACAGAGGATGTCGGGCGTCGACAACGGCTTCGGCAGGGGAGTGAAATCTGAACGTATTGCCGCCCGCCAGTGTTCGGTGATCCCTTCGGGCCAGGGTCGTAACCCGCGTCACCGGGACGTCTCGATTTCTATGAGTCCGGGTGGGACGAGCACTGCCTGGCTGGGGCGCCAGGATTCGAACCTGGGATCACGGGACCAAAACCCGTTGCCTTACCGCTTGGCCACGCCCCAATGCCGGCCGCAATGGGCGGGCAACTTAGGCCCAAAGGGCGGGAGAGTTCAACCCGAGGGGCCGACCGGCCTTAAGCCGCGTCGCGCCGGTTGGCGAGATACCAGTCGTAGCTCTGCTTGAGGCCGTCCTCCAGGCCCGTGGTCGCCCGCCATCCGAGCGCGGCAAGCCGGCCGCTGTCCAGGAGCTTGCGCGGCGTGCCATCGGGCTTGCTGGCGTCATAGACG